>JANODD010000058.1:0-12818 GCA_031412515.1 Planctomycetia bacterium
GCTGGTGATCGCGGTAACCAACGAAGAGTTTGAATCCGAGTATGCCAATCTAACGACCAAGCAATTTGCTCAGTATTTAATGCGGCTAGCCAAACATGTCAACTTAAAAGCTATGCGCAAAAACATTCGCGGCCCCAAAGTACCGCAGCCTCCAAAGATAAGTGGCAACCGTGGCAACCATGTCGCAACACAACGAATTCTCGAAGAAAGTCGGGGCTAATGCTGGCTTGAAAGCCGTCGGCGTTAGCCTCCGGTTCAATACACAACCGGAGGCTAACGCCCTTCCGGCTGATATGACTATACCACCATAATGACCAGCTTCAGTTCAAACTCCGAAGCGGGACGCTCTCTAACGCGTACCGGCTGATAAGTCCAAACCAACGCACTAACAACTGTTCCGCCAATTTTGAAAACGAGACGCCCTCCTCGTTAAGTGGAGCGATGACTTGTGAGCTAAGCGAAAATGACTTGTGAAAACCGTCCCCCCACGCGTTCGGTTGCGAGCGGAGCTCGCAACTAAACGCGTGGGGGCTACAGCGAGGTGTTTCCCGCTTTTACTTAGCCAAAAAGTCGTGATTTCACCGAGTAAACTCTGTGGCGATTAGCGAGAAAAGTCAAAAACGAATTCCAAAATCGAAATTCGGCGACAGGAAAGGCTTACAGCCCGCCTATCAAATCAGAAGCAAAGTCCAACCGAGCCCTTTGTATTAGGTCAGCCCCGATGAGTGCCATAACTTCGTCTTCTCTCAAAATACACCTCATTTGTACATTATTCGTTTTGTTATGCGTCGCGTTGCAACCCATGTCGAACGCCGTTTGCCATGCTCAAACGGTGGATCCCCCTTCGGCGACGCGATTGGCAGAGCTTGAAAAGGAAATTCGCGATATCTACAAAGTGGCTGCTGCGAAAACCAAGCCAGATAAAACTTTGATTCTGGAAAAGTTGATCAAAGCAGTAAATGACGAACTGCAAGCTAAAAAGCTCAACGAAAACTCGTTTGCCGCGTTGATGGTGGCTTTGCAACTGGCTAATGAGACTTCACAAGTTGCACACTTTCGAAGCTCGCTTAAAACGATCGAGACACACTTTGCGATCAACGACGAAGATTTCACCCAGCGTCAAGTGAAGGCATATCTAAACCAATGCAAAAAGGTGGAGGACTTTGAGTTGTCGTGGCCGGCACTCGTTGAGCTGGCCCTTGAGCATGCGGAACTTAAACGCTTTGATTCGTCGATCGAAATCCTAACGACCCTGGTCGGTGTTAAAGGAAAAACGGATCCGACTAAAAAAAAGCTAGCAATCTTGCCTGGACGCGTAGAAAAACGGAAGAAAGCCTATGCACTCTATTTGCTCGCTTCAGCTAGGCTGAAAAAAGAGCATGACAATCCGAAAGCCAATTTTGCGGTTGGGTACTGGTTAGCAGTTTACGAATCAAAATGGATTGAAGGCGGACAGTACCTCATCAAGGGGGACCAGGAGAAATGGAAAACAGCCGCCAAGTTATCGAGTGCAGTGGCCACGCTAGTCGATCGATTGGCCGCTGCGGACGCATGGTGGAGCGTTTGGGAATCGTTTACGAGTAAGGTCGAGGACCTGGACGCGTCGGCTCGAGTGGGCGGTCATCTTGTCGATCTGTACACTCCGCTGCAATTGCAAGTTGACCCTGGGCTTACCAAAGATCTGGTAACGAGCCGATTGGAGAAAGTGAATGCCGCACTTGAAGCTGATAAAGCTACGCTTAAGCCACAAGCTGCGATTGCAAAAGCTGCAACCGTTATCAACAACTCGCAGGCCGATCTGCTTCCAAGAGAAGAGTGGATCAATGCGCTAAAGATGGTGAGGCTTCCTGAAGATGGACTACTTGGCGAGTGGCAATTAAATGGGAATGTACTTTCTTGCCAAGCGTCGAGAGATGCGACCTGTCGGTTACCGATCATGGTGCGCGGTAACTATGATTTGCAGTGCTCTTTCCTGCGCAAAAACGGGGAGGGTTCGCTCGTTATTGCCCTACCGCTTGAAAGTGGGTTTTGTACGATTGTGCTTTGCGGGTGGAACGGAGCCACGAGCGGACTATTGGAGCTCGATGGTAAAATCACACGTGACCTTGACCCCAAAACGTCAGGTGCTGCGGTCAAGCCGGGCAAAATCACAAACGACGTCGTCCATCAGTTGCGAGTTTCTGTTAGACAGGCAAATGGTGGTGCAAATATTTCTGCTTCCCTCAATGGCCTACCTTTTGTCTCTTGGCAAGGTGCTAGTACGCGACTGTCGCCTTGGCCATTTTTTAACTTTAGTCGTCCCGAGACACTAGGCGTTGCTGCAAACCAAGGCATCGTTGAGTGGCGGTCTTTTGAAGTAAAAGTTATACAGGAAAAGACCCCCAAAGGAGTCGAACCTTATAGCTGTGCTTACCGAATGGCCAGCGACTGGCTGACACCAATCACTGCTATAAAAGACTCTCCCACATCTGAAGTACGTCGGCGCTGCAAAGAATGGAACGGTAAACCCTACTATTTCACCGACGAGCCGATTTCCTATGTAAAAGCACAATGCCTTGCAAAGCAACTGGGCGGGCGCCTGTTAACAGTGTCTTCCAGCGCCGAGAATGAATTTATCCTAGATGAGGGCGAAGGTCTGTTGATATGGACCGCTGCGCAGCGTCGCGCGAACGACCGCAATTGGGTTGACGAGCGAGGACGTCCGCTTCGCTACATGGGTAAGTCAGGGCCTTGGATGAGTCACGGTGAGCGTGAGACTATTTTGGGGATTGTGACTGGCAGAGGAGCCAATCGCGGATGGGACGATGTCGACTTTGCTCATGGGCGTGTCTACGCTTGTATTGAATGGGGCGACGAATATCCACAGGATGCGAGCAAAGACTAATGCAAACAACATCCGTCAGCCTACTTGAACGACTTGCGCACTCTGGCGCAGATGCCGATTGGCAGAAGCTGCTTACGATTTATCGTCCATTTATTGAAAAGGTGGTCAAAGGATATCCAGCCCTCGCTTCTCATGCAGATGACGTTGCGCAGGAAGTGGTGATGGTGCTCTTGCGAGAATTGCCAGTCTTCCAGCGACAGCGAACAGGATCATTCCGCGCATGGCTCCGCAATGTGACAGTTAATCAGTTGCGAATGGCTCTGCGTAAAGTACAGCGACAACCACAGTCATCAGCTGAACTGATTGCGTCTTCCGAACAAGTCGAGTCATTGGCTGATCCGATGAGTATTGCTGCGAAAAAGTGGGATGAAGAACATGATCGAGCTGTGATGCAGCGAGTCATCGATTTAGTGAAACCAACAGTGCAAGAGCAAACGTGGCTAGCATTTGAACGCTATGCGATCGCTGATGAACCGCCTGCCAAAGTCGCTGAAGAGTTGGGATTGTCGCTCAATTCGGTCTTGCTTGCGAAATCGCGAGTGCTACGCAGAATGCGAGAAGAGGCTAAGGGATTGGTCGATGATTGAGTCGAGAACCGGCCCTCACCCCCTAGCCCCTCTCCCCGAGTACGGGGCGAGGGGGAACCGGGAATCGATCTTTCATCGAAAGTTTAATATCGAGACACAAGTTCGGACCGAGACACAAGTTCCGACCGAGATACGAGTTCATTGCCGAGATGAGTCTTTCAAGCTTTACATCGCACAATCACATTTCCGACCAAGGAGAGTCCAAGATGTCGCCTGAGCAAGTTCAACAGAATATGCTGGGCCTGTCCGATGCAGAGGATGCGGTACAATTCGAGCTCCAATTAGCTGCGCAGCCCGATTTGGTACAAGAAGCGACTTCGGTCAAACCAGACCCGTTTGTGATTAAACTAAAACATTATTTTCAGGATGCAATCCAATCGCGAACGCACCGAAATCGTATGGGAACGAACATGAGCCAAGAAGACTATCCGCCAGCCACGCAGCTCGAAACAGACGAAGTGCTCGAACAGATCCGAGCCAAATTGAAGCAGAACAAAGCGCCGGTGAAAAGCGATCGCAACGGGAATACTTCAAGCAAAGAACCGAATAGAGAAAAGAAGGAACAGAAAGGTCAGCAGGAACAACCTTTCCGGCCGACGGTTCGACCGCCGGCAGCGACTCTCATCATGTGCGATGATGGCGAGTCGACGGGCGAAGTCTTTCGCTTGCGCGGCGATCGCTTCATCATTGGCCGCACCGAAGGTGACTTGCAATTGCCCGACGATGAACAAATATCGTCGCGCCATGTGGCACTGACTCGACAAGTCGTATCGGGGCAAACGCGGTGGGTGGTAACGGATCTTCAAAGCCGCAATGGCTTGTTCGTAAGAGTCAGTAAGGCACCGATGACGCATATGTCGGAAGTGCTGATTGGCGGGGGACGCTACCGACTCGAAATCATGCAACATGCCGGTGCACAGACGGCCGCGTTCGAAGATGCTCCCGCACGGGCTCCGACGACTCTAGCATTTCAGAACAACGACGTTCTTGGAAGTGAGATGTTGACCGAAATATTGGCAGGTGGATCCGGTACACGAATCATGCTGAACCGCGACCAGTATTGGTTTGGAAGCGACCCGGAGTGCGAGATTTGCCGTCGCCAGGATCCATTTGTCAGTGGGAAACACGCCAGTTTAGTTCGCAGCCAGAGAGGAACGTGGATGTTGCAAAGCAACAGCACCGTCAATGGAATATGGCTGCGTATGCCACAAGTTGTTTTGGAACAAGGGAAAAAGTGCGAATTTCAAATCGGTGAGCAACGTTTTCGATTGCGCTACGGTGTACCGCTTTAAAGCGTTAGCGGAGGTTGAAAAGAAACGGGGCTAGTGTGGCGCATGGTCAGACTCGGCAAGAGTGACCAACTTTAAAACCCAGCAAAGACTACTGAAATATGCATTCCGTTTTAATATGAATTTGGAAACAAGGAAAAAAGCGTTATAGTGTTAGGCTGTGTTTCTAAAGGCGACTTTAGAAACAGAGCATAAGCTGCGTTTTTTGATCGCTTGTGGTGGATAGGGAAATTGGATTCGCAGGAATCGGATCTTATGAGTTCAAGTAAATCTAAGTTGCGAATTGGTTCGGCAGATGATGCTGATATCGTCATCAAACAGGCGACCGTATCGCGTTACCATTGCGAGTTGCATTGGAATAGCGGCGCTTGGGAGCTGCACGATATAGGTTCAACCAATGGCACTTTTGTGGATGGTGTTCGGATCACCGAAGTGAAGCGACTTGCACCAAAAAACGTAGTGACGCTCGGCCGAGGAATTCCGCTGGAAATTCCATCGCCTCCTAAAACGGCTTCCGCCAAGGCCGAAGCTGCGATACGAGCAACGACCACAGAAATTATAGCGGCACCCATAGCGGCTCAACCTAAGTCAGGCTATAGGGCACAGCCTGAATCGAGCCATACTAAATGGCTTTATGTCTTCGGTACCGTCGCGTTAATGTCGTTGATAGGAGTCATGTCACTATTCATTGTGAATTCAGGTAGTAGACAGGTCGTAGGGGATATGGGAAACGTGCAACAAGCTAATCCGGAAGTACCCGGTGACAAGGTACTTTCCAAACCGCTCGAAAACGCACCAATCGCTAGTTCTACGCCGAGTGCAAGTGGATCGAAAGCGGAGGAGCTGAAATCGAAGCTAGCACCAGCTCCAGAGTTGGTGCAGTGTGATCCGGCTTTTTGGGCAGTGATTGTCGAATCGTCGGATGGAAAAAACCAAAAGTTGCTGGGAACTGCAGTCGCGATCGGTCCAAACCGATTGGTTACGCTCGCATCCATCGTTCAGGCGGTCGAAGCAGTTAAATCAACTTATCCACAACTGATCATTGCACAACCAGCAAACCCACCGCGGCGAATCGTTCCGGTGAAAACTGAGGTTCATCCGAATAATCAAGCTGCTTTGGCTAAGTTCCAAGATTTTGAGAAACGGTTCGCTGAGAAGATCAATTCGGTGAATGAGCTGAAAGAACCTTCCCTTGAGGAAAGTCTCGAGTGGTCAGGGCAATTGGAGACCATCATGGCGGAAATCGCCAAGTCTGACCTTGCTAGTTTGACGATTCAAGAAACTCTGGAAAAATTCCTTCCGATTGGTAAGGACGCGATTTCGGATCAAGCGACCAATTGCATCGTCCGTGGATTTCCTATGTTTGTACCAAGTCCCGACATTCAAGCGAATTTGTCCATGTTCTACTTGGACATGCCCGCTAATTACAAAATGGATACGCGATTGAAACAGCCGGCTCCGCTTGTTGAAGCATCAGATTTCGCTGGACTTCCAATGATTTCGATGGTTTGCATCAATCCAAAATCAGAACTGGTCGGCTTGTGCGTTCGCGAAGAGCCTAACCAAGATGTTGCGGCTCCAAAACGAGGTCAAATCACTCGCGTCGAGGCATTTTGGTGATGAGAAACAGTACATCGCGATTCTCACTGTATGTTTTAGTACTAACTGCCGTGGGTGCTGCATGGTCTTCGCCTGCCATTGGTCAAAGCACTGGACCAGATGGTTTTTTAAGCGCCAATGCGATTGCGCAGAGTTACTTCCAGCGGCGGTTGTTTGAATTCGTCTCGCCAATCTATCGACAACCCTTGATCAGCTCTTCGCTCATCGAGAGCCTATCGAGGCCTGGTCCCGATGCATCGCCCAGTCAAAAATTGGCGGCTGACAGGATTGCTTTTGCGGGGGCTTCGGCCGTACAAGTTGAGAGCCAAGCGATGACGCTTGAGTTGGCCATGCGACAGCAAATGATGCAGCGCAATGGGTACACTGTTGGCGGTGTACGGTCGACAACGCAAGCCGCTGGAGCGGCCGCTCAAGCACTGTCATTCCAGGCTCGCGCGCAGCTTCTAAAAGATCAGCTTGAGTATCAGAGCGAAAAAAACCGAGTGCGTCTTAAGATGCGCAAAGAGCAATTAGAATATGTGCTAGCGAAAATTAAAAGTCAGTCGGTCAACGGCTCAACAGCTAAATCAGGCCAGATGATCAACATCCTCTTAGACTCGATAAAGCCGTCGCTTTTGGAATACAGTTATGGCGTCGGCGCAACGGCAACTTTCAGCAAGGAGATCAAAGCCTTGACGATGCGTCCAGAGGATATCGCTAAGATCCAGTTGCAAATTGAAGCCGAAGGTCCTCCCGTTATATTCACTGCTGACAAAGCAACTATCGATATGGGACGTGTTCCATTCGTTTTGAATCATCCCAAACTGACACCGCTGGTTCGCGACATTGAAACTCGAATTGAACAGTTGGCAGATATGGTACAAGGGGCAGAATTTTACATCAAAACGATCGAGCTTGGTCAAGCGGTGCAGAAGCTGGACACCGAGTGTGACCGAGTTCTTGGTACAGCCAGTGAGAACGGTCAGCGCGGGCAAAAGGACTACCGTCTTTGGAATTTAGGCAAGGACTATCGAACCAGAATTAAAGGGATCGTCAATCGACTGGAGCTTGAAGGATCGCCGAAGTTCCTGAAATTTGCCGGAAAGAAATATGATCCCAAAGTCAACGGCGATGGTGTGCTGGGATTTGCGAGATTCATCGCGGAGAATGGCTGTAAAGTTGCACCCGCAGCGCAAGGTGAAGAGGCGGTTTACTCGCGGTTTTGTTTGCTCTTAATGCAGTTGCAAGCTATTGTGTCGAATTAGAATTAGGAGCCCTTGGGGGCTGTGACATTTCTAGAAAGCAAATGTGGCTGGTTTCGTGAGAAACCGGTGCGCACCAGAGGGCTTATCCGATGCATCCGGTTTCTCACGAAACCAGCTACTAACAAAACGTGCCGTTTTATACCCAATTACGCTTGAGTTTAAGAAAGTGCTTCTCGAGCAAGTGGTAGGTTAGGAATCCAAGCAGCATCGTCACTGCAAACATGATCGGCACGAAAATTATGTTGATCAACAGTCGATTGTCGGTGAAGGTTGAAAGGCCATCCATCATCAAGCTTGGGGTAAGGATACTTAATAGAGGCAGCTGAACGACGTACATTCCGTAACTGTACTTGCCGAGCCAACGCAGAAAACCAAGGTCTGCAATTCGGCTCATCCAGTGTTCAACGGGCCGAGTTAAAAGCAGTCCCAGAAGCAATGCCCAAATCGCTGGACAGAGTGAATTGGGCAAGCCAAGCAATCGCTTACCAATGGCAGCGACTGCAAATGCAAGTGCGATCAAGATGGGCAGCCACCACTGGGCGACATACTCGATCCGGCGCGATGAAACGCCCTGTTGCATGATTACGGCTAGAGCGGCGCCAAAGCATAAGCCATCTAAGCGAAATAGCGTTAATACGCTAACAGCAACGTCCAGGGATGGAACGGTTGCGGCAATGGTTCGCGCGATGCCGACAATAAGAATCAATGCAACGGAAAGTCTCAGCAACGATTTCGGGGTTAGAAGGAAGACTACAAATGGCCAGACCAAGTAAAAGTGTTCTTCAACCGCGAGGGACCAGAAATGATCGAGCGGACCGAAGCACCATTCATTAATCCATGACATGCGAACGTTGGTCATGTACGTCCATAAATATCCCTGCTCAGCTCGCGGCAAATCGAAAGCTGTAATCGAGAATAGGCTTGGAATAAGCCAGAGGCAGATAGCCAATGCTGTAAAGTAAAGCGGGAATATCCTAAGTGATCGCCGGACAAAAAAATTGCGGAAGTAGCCGCTCTTAAACTTAGATTGCAACAGAATTCCGGTAATCAAAAACCCGGAAAGCACAAAAAACAAATCTACGCCCCGTTCACCGATGGGCGCGCATCGACGCGCGACAGACAAAAGCGGATGCGACTCTGGATCGACCTGTTTAATGAAGCGGTACAGGGTCACCATCAAGATTGCGATGCCGCGAACCCCATCCAATTGTGGGCAGTGCACGCCAGGTGACCAAACGAGCGAGTTGCGTTCGCTTGAACTGGCAGCGACTGGGGCATTCTCGGTATGTTTTGTAGAGGGGGCTGGGCTCATGAAAACAATCGATTTTGAGTTACTGGCCCTAAGGGCGACTGCTGGAAAGCGCCAAATCACGCGTTTGAGATTTCGGCTATCCCAACCATACGTCTAATATTTGCCGAAAATGCAACTTGACTTTAGGGATTAATAAGAATCTTCAAAATTTTTACCAGGGTAGGCAGATAATATCAGTGAATCGCTACGCAAAACGTGAGCCGTCGGCACAAGCCGCGGGTCTCGAAAGGATAGCCGCACACGACTACTAGTGCTTCTACACAATTTAACTTTGGGGTTAGCCAAAATGACGTCATGCTGTGACTGCCGGATCAGTGAGCCGTCGGCGCTAGCCGCGGGTGAACGAAGTAGCTGTCGTTCATGACGAGTAGTTGATCTAGTTTCAATTCTCTTGATCTATATTGCCGGGCATTGGAAAGCCTTCATTGGTCTAAGTCGTCAAAAAAGGGTCATTGGCATTGGCTGGACAGTGAGTAATTTGAACGCCTAACTCCGTACGCACCGCTAAGTGCGACGTTGATTACTTCGGTCATCACTGTGTAAAGCGCCCAAGCATCGGGATGAACCGATTTATTCGGACCAATACGCTGCCGTACACTGGCTTTCCCAATCGCATCCCGATTCCCGAATGTAATTGGGAAAGCCAGGGGCACACGAAATTGAAATGCGCAACATCGAAACGAGCGCCGACGGCTAATTGCTTGCATTGGTCCTGTTCTCGCCGTCATGCTAAGTTCGTTCGACAACAGAACTTTCGTTTGACAGTACAAGTGGTGTAAGTCGATATGTGAGTAACGGTGCACGCTGGGTAACGAAATTCACTCGGGCAAGTTCTCCGAACGTATGCGATCCATAAGATGCGAATAGATTTATGAAGCCGATAGCTAGTCAAATTGTGAGTAGGCTTGCCTTGCGATGCGACACTTACACAAAAGTGGCGGCCCTGATGCTAGCAACTGCTTGCTTTGGAAGGGCATTGAATGCGGCCGGCCCACAACCGGTTGAGACTCAACGATTCTTCCCATCAGCCTTAGCCAGCTTTGAACTTGTCCTGGGTCGACTTCAACTTTCGTCAGAGAGTTTTCTAATTGGTGCCGCTCACGAGCGCTCTAAACTTGCCGATGGGCGTGAACGTACAAGATCCGTTTCCATCTCGACCTATCGCGGCAAGCCTACCTTGCAATTTCGAGATAGTGGTGGAGATGAAGACGTTCAACTGAGTTTTAAAGCCGATCGGAAAGTTGAGATCGTCCAGTCTGTCAGAAGGGATGTCGAGAGTTACAAACTGAGCTATCTTCAACCCGCCGAAGGACCAGTTTCCCTGCGAGTTGAATTTGGTGATGGACGCAATGCAATCGATCTCAAAGCCCGTTCACTGTGGCATTTGGCGATGGAAGAACCAAATGCATTCAGCGACTACATGCAACCGTGCCTGTCCCGATTGGAGCCCGGTTTGCAGATCGCACGCACGATAAGTGACGTAAAAGACATCATGAACAACCCGCTGCATCACAGTGATACCCAAGAGATCGAACGGTTGATAGAACAGTTGGATGCGGAGTTATCCTCCGAGCGATACAATGCTGCGTGTCAACTGGAATCGCTGGGCGTTGTTGCTGAATATCGACTTCGTCAAAGCCTGTCCTCTAGCAACTCAATCCAACAAGCGTCTTCCATCAAACGGCTACTCAGTACGCTTCAACCGACCGGCAACGATACTCCTATGCGAGTTGCCGTTTGGCTTTCCGGCGAACGAAAATAGCTCGATTCGATAAACTGTTCTCGCCATAGTCCGCGGTCCAATAAATGTTCGTCCGTGTAGTTAAAGGGAATGGCCCATGAGCGACAATGTCTTTCTTCCGGGCTCTGCACCCAATACCGTAAAAAAAGCCAATGGCGAAGTAGTAGCGGTCCCTGCAGGTTGGGAACTGCTTCCGCCTGGCGACGCTATGTTAACTCGGCGCGTGAAGGCGGCTGGTGACCACTGGATCATGCAAGAAAAACGTGGCCGCAAATTATTCTCGCGCGGCGTGTGGGCGGCCGCGGCGACGATTGCGAAAATTCGAAAAGACGTCGACGCAGCAAAAGGCACCGAGAGCTATGCAAAGCGTATGGCAACAGACGCAAATCGTCGTGAGAAAATTCAAGCTGAATACGTCGAGGACTTCGAAGGTGCGGTGCTGGCCTACCTGGCATTTCACGCTGATCATGAAGAAGTGTCAAAGCAGATGGCGAAAGCGATCACTGTTCACGCAACCCCTGTCGGTAGCGGCACTGTCGCACGAACAACAAGGATTCCAATTGAGCAGCGGGCGGAAGCGGCCGTGATCGCCTGGATGCGTCATCAAACAACCGGCTACGATTCGATGCAGATTGCTCGAGTTAAAGGCGAACGTAGAGAAGTCCGTCGCATGTTGGCCCAGCGCTCAAAACAACTGCTAAACAACTACCGACTCGGTAGCCCAATTAAGTCAGATTGTCCATTGCGAGCGGCGCTTGCGCCTGTTGCGACTTAGCACCGAGCGGTGAATATTCGCCGCATATCGTTTGACCCTTAGTCAGCAGAGAGTGTCGCTTAATAGCGATTTCTCATGTAAGGGCCAAGAAATCGGCTAGCGCCTCAGGCTCAAGTTGAATTGGTTTGGCAAAACTAAAATTGCTCGCCTAAAAACGACTAATGGAATATCGAGCGATGGGAGGTTAGAATAGAGGATGCTGATCGACAGTCTTTGGATCAGTTCCCGCCGATATTCTAACTCGTTATCAGAATCGCTCATGCGAATCCAATCCGCTATTCGACCCAACTTGTTAGCGTGGCTTGCAACAAATTTCGCGATTGCAGTAGGTGCCATGGCGATCGCGGACGAACCGCTCGATTTCAATCGGGATATTCGACCGATCCTTTCGGAAAATTGCTTTTACTGCCACGGCCAAGATGGTGCGAAACGTCAAGCCGATTTGCGGCTCGATATTGCAGATAAAGCCCTGGAATTGGGCGCGTACGTTCCAGGAAAATCGGCGGAGAGTGAACTCATTGCCCGGATCCGTTCAAGTGATCCCGATGAGCAGATGCCGCCGCCAAAATCGAATCGCAAAGTTTCTGCTGAGCAGCTTAAACAGCTTGAGCGATGGATCGACGAGGGCGCAAAGTACTCCAACCACTGGGCTTACAATCCACCGGTGCGGCCAGCCCCGCCCGCTGTCAAACAATCGGATTGGGTCCGAACTACCATTGATCGCTTTGTGCTCGCGAAACTTGAAGGTGCTGAACTTGCGCCATCGCCGGAAGCCGACAAGGTGACATTGATCAAGCGTTTGCACTCGGACTTAGTTGGCCTGCCGCCTTCGCCAGAACAAGTGGATGCGTTCGTTGCCGACACCGATCCGCTGGCCTATGAAAAGCTCGTCGATAAACTGCTCAATAGTGAGCACTACGGCGAGCGGATGGCGCTCAGTTGGCTCGATGCGGCACGCTATGCCGACAGCAATGGCTTTCAACAAGACGGAGATACTTGGCAGTGGATTTGGCGCGACTGGGTTGTAGAAGCCTTTAATGAAAACATGCCCTTTGACCAGTTCACGATTTGGCAACTCGCAGGCGACTTGCTACCCAACGCGACCAACGAGCAGAAAATCGCCAGCGGATTCAATCGCAACCATTTGCTCAACGGAGAAGGCGGCGCGATTGCGGAAGAACAGCGTTTCAACAACCTGTTCGATCGCATCGATACGACCGCGACAACTTGGTTGGGATTAACGATGGCCTGTGCCCAGTGCCATGATCATAAGTATGATCCGATCACGCAAGAAGATTACTATAGCTTGATGGACGCGTTCAATCATGTTCCCGAGACAGGTACGCCTCAATTCATGTCGAAGAGG
>JANODD010000059.1:0-20935 GCA_031412515.1 Planctomycetia bacterium
GGGTTTCGAATCAATGCCGCCAACATCGCACTTATGGATCGAACGGGAAAATACAACGAGGTATCCTGCACAATCCCGAAAGCGACTTAGCAATTTGCCGCCATCGATTCCATCTTCAAGAAGTAGTTCTACGATCGTTCCTTTGTGGTTGTAATCACCAAATTCTTCAAGACGTTTCTTAAGACGTTCCTCATCGCGATTGTCTTGCAGCTCCGCAAGCGACAAAGGGTATACACCTGCGAGTACACGAAACCGACTCCGCGCTCCGCTGAACACGACAGGCTGCTCACAAACGAACAGAACGCTCTTAAATCCCAAGCCAAACCCACCAGTCAGGTTCTTCGTGCCATCTCCATGTTTGCCGGAACCTTGCAGAACTAGCATCCGTTCCATATCTCTGCTGAAATCCGGATTTTCCTTTGAAATGCCACGGTACTGATTAATCCCCCGTCCCCCGTGAAGGAAGCGGACTACTGATCTGCCTTCGATACGATCAAATTCGATTACGAATTGGTCACGCAACGCGGCGGCTCTCATTCTCTCAAGCTCTTCTGCGGAAGAAGCAAGAGTTGACAACTCAACAACCGCATCATCTGCATTTTGGAACAACTCAAAAGGAATCGATGACTGGTCGTAGCTCTGTGACTCGAGTCGCGATCGAATCATTTGGATAAGATGCCGCTTAACTTCATCGTTTTCGCATAAGCTCAGTCGAAGCCGCTCAAAGACCTTTCTTTTTTCTTTTCGTATTGACTCTAGTTCTCCTTGAGAACATTCCGATTGCTCGGAGACCTTTTCGTGCTGCCGCACTGAATGCAAGTCTCTAAAGATTTCTTTCAATACTACGGACAAGTTGCCTGCGAGTTGTGTTTCCAACAACATTGCGCTGGAATCCAGAATTAACTGTTGAGCGATGTCAATATCGAGCTGATTGCGATTGCGGCAAACACCGCCTGCTGGTTTTTGGTAAAGAAGTGAGTGCGGATTGTTGGGGAAACTTTATTTCAAAGACATCTAGTTTTTTTCGAGATCCGTGCATAACATTAAACCTTAAGTAGCGTCGCCTAATCGCGAATGCGAACGGGGGAACCATTTTGTTCTTCTTTCCTCTAGACTCTTTACGAGCGAACAGGAGAAGAGCCGGGGCTTAGGTATCATCGTGATACCGGAGGATTTCCAACTCTAGCCCGTCAGCTAACCTCGTCGGCCAGATGCAAAGCGTATTTGCATTTACGGGATACAGATGTCTAAAGTCTGTAGGCGCTAAATCCTTTAGGGGTCACCAGAATACGGCTTGTATGTGAGCCTGTTGTTGTGAGCGTGTTGCCCACGTGCATTCATCTAATCGCGTGCGTCCGCTTTGCTGCGCGACCTTTGCGACTTACGTAGTTGGCGATGTACTGGGAGACGGAACGAGCTACAGCATGGGGCGATGGAGTCTGTATCCGTGATCCTCCACTCGGAGATCGATTGTGAATATGGCCATGAGCCTCGGGAAATTTCTGTTTCCGTTTCTGTTCTTTAGTTCCCCGGACGAATCAAGCAATACCACTCAGCATCGTACTGATGTCCAATCAACGGGCGAGAGCTCAGAGAGCCAGCCACAAGCGAGCGTCGCAGAGTCGATCGCGTCGCTCTGGCATCGAATGCGGCAGGCGACTGGGACTGTTTACGGAGACATCGGGACTTCCGTTCTTTACTGTGTGATGGAAATTACGCGCGAAACGATCTTGATTAAGAATCATCATCTAGGACATGATGCGGCGAGTGAGCTTGTAAAGTCGGGAGGCGACTTACTTACCAGGAGTGAAATACTTGGAGGTTTAAGTCTGATCATTTGGGCGCTGCTATTTCTGACCGTGAAATATGACTTGATGATCATGCGGGCAGACCATCGCGGAGAGGGTGGAACTTTTGCATTGTGGAGTCTGCTCAAAGGGTACACAGGTCAAATCGTGGTGGGCTCGCTGGTCAGCTTTCTTGTTATTTGCGCAGCGGCCCTCCTTGCAGCGGACGGAATCATTACGCCGCCGATTAGCATGCTCGGAGCCTTTGAGCCTATGGGACCAACGTGGTCCGTGATCGCAACCTTGGTATGTTTGCTGCTGCTGTTCAAGATGCAGTGGCGTGGGACTAGTAAAGTTGGCGGCCTGTTTGGCTGGTTCATGATCTGCGTATGGTTTCCATGGATTGCCCTTAAAGGCTTACCGTGGATTGTTGCGAGTCCCGAAGTGTTCCTCGCTTTCAATCCGGTTTACGCACTTCAGTTTCTATGGGGCTTTCCGGGCATTGGAGCTCTGGTGGTACTTGGTGTCGCAGTCTTGGCAGTAACTGGTGGCGAAGCAAAGTATGCTGATCTTGGGCACTTTACACGTTCAGGCGCAATACCACTCGAAGAAGGCCAAAGCGCACTTCCCGCAAACTCCGGTCGCAAGCCAGTGATGTACTCCTGGTTCATGATTGTGTTTCCTTGTTTGCTGCTGTGTTACGCTGGTCAGTCGGCGTATATGCTTGCACGGGATGTGCCGCCTCGTGCAAACACGTTTTATGCGATTACCCCGCAAACGGGTATCGGTTGGCTGGATAGTGCGATTAGCTTTAGCGATATGATCATTGCGGCGCTGGCCGCTATCATCGCTTCTCAAGCTCTGATCACGGGCATGTTCTCAATCGTGAAACAGGCGACGGTGCTTGGATTTATGCCGCGCTTCCGAGTGTTCCACACTGACACCCATGGTGAAGGACAGGTCTATATTCCGGCCGTGAACTGGGCGCTCTTTCTCGGTTGCGTATGGGTCACTCTCGCATTTCAAACCGCTGGAAACCTTGCGGCTGCATACGGTGTTGCAGTCACTGGAACTATGGGGATAACGACTTTCATTTTTGCCTACGTTGCCTACTATCGATGGCGCTGGCATCTGGGAATTGTATTGGCCGTATGCATTCCGATGTTCATTGTCGACCTTCTCTTTTTCATCGCTAATCTGCTTAAAATCACCCATGGTGGATACGTGCCAGTCATCATTGCCGCCGTGCTTGTATCTGTGATGATGGTTTGGCAATGGGGACGTCGCCAAGTAGGCAAAGCGTTCTATGACTTCGGCGTTCGTGAAGGAAAGCAGATCGATTGGTTGGTCGCGCTGCGAGATAAGGTGGACGATTTGGAGTTGGCGATTGAGCAGAACTTGCCTATCGCGAGGATGTTAATCCAGGGTAATAGAAAGCTTGTTGAAAGTGATCGGGCGGCTGTGTTTCTATGCTCACGCCCAATTACATCGACCGAAGACAGCGTACCGGTTGTTCTGCGGATCTTCCTGAAAAAGTATGGTGTGCTGCCATCGCAGATCGTGCTGATGCATGTTAACCAGATCAGCGCTGCGGTGATCAACCCAAGCTTGCGCCACTCGGTAAAGAAACTTGGAAACGATATCCACTCAGTGGTCATAAGCTACGGCTACATGGAACAGCCTGATGTGCGCAAATCGCTAAAGGATCTGCAGCGGCAAAACCTGCTGCCGGTTGTTGCAGAGCGTTGGATTATCGAGGTGGGTGAGGAAGACATCATTATCGATCAGCAGCTTCGCTGGTACAAAAAAATTGCTGTGGTTGCGTTTAGCTGGATTTTGCGATTGTCGACACCGGCTCACAAGTACCTGGGGCTCGTCTACGACGCGGCAGTATCGAAAGAAGTGGTTCCTGTGGTGTTCTCTCCTAGCGGAGTGAAAGTCTCACTGCCCGAACTTGAACTCATTCGGCCCGCACCGCATGAGAGCAATCTACCCATCCATCCGGTCACTTAACGGTAGGGGGTGGGTGATTAGGTTGTGGAGCGAGTTGCGGATTAAAGCCAGTTGAATGGCCCTAATCTTATGTCACGGACTTTGCACTCCGCTTGCGCGAAGTTCTGGCCTCTGCGTACACGAGCGCCACTGGGTCGGTTTCGATCAGAGGGAGGGATGCCGAGCCGTGGTCAACACCGTTGGCATGGGCTACGAAGGTCGGGCACCATGATATTGTCGAGTTGCTCCATTCGCAGGATGCAAAGTGATTTCGCTGTTTCGAACCCACGGAAAAACCAGGTAGGACGCCGCACCCGGCTGCTATCCAAAGAGAAACAACTCGGCACAAATAATTATGGCGAGCTGCTTTCATTAATCGGGGTGAAAAGACGTCGTTTGAACTTTTTCTGGGGCCATTCTCAGGTTGGAAACAGGCCCACTGGGACATGGCGATAGAGTGCAACTCCTAGCGGGAAAATTGCTTGGGAGTCCGGCAGTCGGCCAAAGTGGTGCATATACCCATTTTATGGCGTGGCCGCACCTGAGGCGATCACGGACCTCCGAGCAGTCGCTTATGACTACGCTTTTCCGGTCGATGTGAACGACACGGGCAATCGTCTGGCGGTAAGACGATCCCGAGACTTCGAGGCCGATGTGACCGAGGCATCCCGCCGAACGAATTGGCGGCCGCGCGGACATGAAAACTCGCGGCAAAGGAGTGACTAACCGAGCCACTTTCCGGTTTCTGGAGTCCAGGGCTCAGTTGAGACTTCAGTCTGTCTGATTACTCCTCGACACCAAGCGTCTGTAGCAGTTCTACGATTTCCCGGTATCCTTCGCGGTCAAAGAACTCCTCGTAGGCGCCCGCCAGTCCGTTCCGGGCGCGCTGCAGCTGCCCTTTCGTGTTGGCGCCGCGACGAATAAGAACCGATATTGCCCGCTTCTGCCGATGGATGACCGCGGCGGTCAGCGGCGGCGAACCGTAGTCCTGTTCACGACCTTCAATGTCGGCGCCGTGGTCCAGCAGCCACTCCACCCATTCCGGTTTGTCGTCGTAGACCGAGCAGTGAAGCGGCGGCGGGACGACATACACGGGCTCGACCTCATCGGGATCGGACGTGATGACTCGCAGGGCCAAATCGAAATCATTCGGGTCGAAGGCATAGTAGATGGGCGCTTGTTCCTCCGCCGGAAAACCAGCCGGCGGACTCAACTCGAATGGCGAGCCGGTTTTGGCAGCGAGCAATCGGAAGCCGCAATAGCGTGAGCGACCGTTCGGCCCAAAGCCCCAGCGCTGCGCCGCACGGCAGAAGCGGGCACTGCTGCGGCAGCTCCCGCCGCGCACGGACCGACAGCCCACAGGGCAACAGCTCACAAAGAAACAGTCCTCACACCATTCCCAGACATTGCCGAGCATGTCATGGAACCCCCACGCGTTGGGTGCCCTCTGACCGACGGCGTGCGGTTTTCCGTCCGCATTGTCCTGATACCACGCTACTTCCAGCGGCTCGCCATGACGTGGCTCCAGGCTTCCCGCCCGGCAGGCGTATTCCCACTCCGCTTCCGTCGGCAACCGATATTCCCAGTCGTGAGCGAGCACTCCGGCTTGGCGGTCGCGTTGGGTGAGCTTCAGACAGTACTCCTTGGCCTGGTCCCAGCACACCGAATCAACCGGCGCATCCCCAAACTTCTCATGGACCGTCGGATTCGTGCCTATGACCGCTTCGAACTGAGCCTGCGTGACCGGCGTTTTCCCCAGATAGAAGTCGCTGGCGAAAGTGACTTTGCGCTGCTGTTCCCAAGCCCGATGGCCGTCCTCGGACTCCGGGCTCCCCACGGTGAAAGAACCGGCAGGCACGAGGAGCATCCGGACGCCGGCGGACACGTCCGCAGGATCGTGCTAACCGAATGACTTCCATGAGGGATTTAATGGAGTCGGGATTGATGCCCAGAGCTGCAGTTTCTGGCGGCTTTTTTTTCGATGCGACGCGGCCGCTGCTGCGTTTCGACGCTGATAGTAAGTTTGCCTTTCCACTTCGTAATTGTGCATTTGTGTTCGGATACGCTGAGGTAAGTTTTCCGTTTCCAGGAGACGTTCACTGCTCGTCTGGATTGCCGCTGTATTTGTACTTTCGGCGTGCTAGACAGTTCTAAATTCGGAGTGCTGCGAAAAGGACAACTCCGTTACAATGTGATGTGACCAACGCGCTTCGCAGTGTACTCGACCGAGGGCGCTCCTACCGGAATCTTCCATTTCCACTGAGTTTGACATGCCCACCGCTAGTTTTCGAATCTGCGTTTTCTTGCTGCTTGCATCGACCTACAATTGCTTTGTCGAAGCACAAACCGGTGCGACGCCGCTTGTTGCGAATGAGGAATTTTTTGCTGACAAGCTGTATCCAGTGATGAAGTCCGCGCAATGCGATTTATGTCATAACGACAATGGGGTCGCGTCTTCCACCAGTATCGATTTTCCAGACCGAGCCGCGACTTCAGAGCAGATCCTAGCTTTTGGATTCCGGCTCAGAGAATTCGTCGACCGCGATGAACCGCAAAAATCTCAGCTTTTGCTAAAACCCACCAATCGCGAAGAACACACAGGGGGAGTGCGAATCATCCCCGGGAGCGAGCAAGAGCAGATTCTGCGAGCCTGGATCGACTACTTAGCGAATTTGTCTGATGTCGAGCAAATGCGAGCGAGTGCAATCATCGAGCGAGCCAGCCAGTGGAGTCTTCAGCCGCTCACGGTTCGCCGATTGACGCACAGCCAGTACAGTAACACGATCCGAGATCTGTTAGGCGATCAAAGTCAACCAGCCAATATCTTTCCCAAAGAGGACTTTATCCACGGCTTTAAAAATCAGATAGAAGGCCAAAACATTTCGCCGCTACAAGCGGAAGCGTATAGCGAAGCTGCCGAACGATTGGCACGCAGCGCCTTTCGTGGCGGCGATCCTCGCAACCTGGTTCCAGTGAAGCCATCATCTTCGTCCGATCAGGGTGCCGCGGAGAGTTTCGTGCGTCAGTTCGGTTTAAAGGCGTTTCGCCGGCCGCTTTCTAACGAAGAGACAGACAAATACGTACGCTTGTTTTTGCAAGGATCTGCAAAGGCCGGCGAATTTCATTCGGGCGCTCAATTGGTTGTCGAGGCCATGCTGCAATCGCCAAACTTTTTGTTTCGCATTCAGCGACGCGAAGAGCAGTCCCATGAGCAATTTGAAATCGCCAGCCAGTTGTCGTACCTGCTATGGGATACTATGCCGGACGAGGAGATGTTGCAAGCGGCTTCTAAGAGTCAGTTTTCGAGTGTGGCTCAAATTGAAGCGCAAGCTCGACGGATGCTGGATGATCCTAGAGCCGCAATCGCACTGGATGAATTTCTAGCCCAATGGATGCGCTTTGATCGTGTGCTTGATGCCACCCGTGATCGGCGAAAGTATCGCGAATTCAATAGTGAAGTGGCCGCGGCGATGGCCGAAGAAACGCGACAACTGTTCCGTCATCTTGTTTGGAACGACAAAGACTTTATGGAGTTCTTCACCGCGGACTACACTTTCATAAGCACAAGTCTGGCACAGATCTACGGTTTGCCGATGCCTGCTATGGAGTTTTCTCGTGTCGATTATCCTTCAGAATCTGGACGAGCGGGAGTTCTTGGTCACGGATCGTTTCTCGTTTTGACTAGCAAGCCAGCAGATACATCGCCAACGTCCCGTGGCCTGTTCGTTCGCAACCAATTCCTTGCCCAGGAAATCGCGCCTCCGCCGCCAGGGGTCAATGCGGTCCTGCCAGAAGTCACGGAAGACAAGCCGTTAACCAATCGACAACGGCTGTCGGTACATTTGAATAGCGAAGCCTGTGCTAGTTGCCATCGCCTGATAGATCCAATCGGCTTCGGTTTCGAACAATACGACGCGATCGGAAGTTTTAAAACGAAAATGGGCTTGAGGTTTGGAGGGCGGGACAATCCGTCTACCAAGGAGTTGGATCTCGATACGACAGCATTTGTTCAGGGAATCCCAGATTCCGAGTTCACTCGCCCTAAAGAGCTTGGTAAACTACTAGCAAGTAACGAAACCTGCCAGCGATGCATTGTCAAACAATTCTTTCGCTATGCGTTTGGACGTGAAGAATCATCTGCCGATCAGCAGATCCTAGATGAAGCGTTCGAAAAGTTTCGCAATTCAGGATTCCGGTTTCGCGAACTGATCATGGCTTTGGTGACTTCGAAGTTGTTCCTACAACGAAATTTCAACCAAGCCGGACTGTAAAGTAACACTTCGATTGTGTGGGAGATTGTCGTGTCTAAGTTCAAGGTTTCGCGACGTCGCTTCTTAATGGGTACTGGGCTGTCGGGCGCCGCCATTCACGTGGGGCTGCCTACCTTTGACTTCATGTTCAATTCGAACGGAACGGCCTATGCCGCAACCACTGAGCAAGCTGCACAGCCAATCCCGACGCGGTTTATCCTCTGGTTCAATGGCAACGGCATCGTCGAAAAATATTGGATTCCGCGCCAGGACGGAGAGCAGTATGAGATGACTCCCTGTCTGCAACCTCTGGCTAGATTTCGAGAAGACATCCATATTCTTAGTGGCGTCGATAATCCGGCTGCCCGTATAGGAGCAGGCAATGGTCATCACAATTCGATGAGCGGATTAGTTGCTGGCGAAAGTTTTTCAGGCCGCGGCGCTGGCGGGCCATCAATCGATCAAGTGATTGCCAACCAAATTGGACAAGAGAGCCGTTTTCGTTCGCTGCAAATCGGTGTCTGTCAGGAGTCATTTGGCGAGAGCATACAGCGCAATATGAGCTGGGCTGGACGCGATCGACCCTTGCCGCCAGAAATGCTCCCGCACCGACTCTTTGATCGACTGTTCGGTACCAAAGAAGAATACTGGATCGAGCGCAAAAAAAGCATTCTCGACGCCGTCGCGGACGATGCCACTGCGCTCAAGCGAGATTTAGGATACAACGATCAGCATCGGTTGGACGAGTACCTGAGTTCAGTTCGAAGTCTAGAGCGGTCCGTCGCTGGCTTGCCTCCTGAATATTCAAACGTTGTCGAACAACCTTCTCAAGGTGGAGACTTAAAGGACTGGCCTCGCATCGCCAAACTGCAAACAGATCTGCTCGTACATGCTCTTGCGTCGCGTCAGACTCGGGTTGCTTCCTACATGCTGACTAAATGCCAAGGACTTTCTCGCTTTCCATGGTTAGGATATACCTACGAACGCCACCACGAGTATAC
This sequence comes from Planctomycetia bacterium, assembly GCA_031412515.1. GTDB lineage: Bacteria > Planctomycetota > Planctomycetia > Pirellulales > Pirellulaceae > Aureliella. Next base: position 9,031 of record JANODD010000059.1, read on the forward strand.
GCACGGTCGCGTGGAGACTCCCGAGGGTCAACGAATCATGCGTGATATTTGCCGATGGCACGTCGAGGAGTTTGCCTACTTGTTGGCGAGACTTAAGTCGATTCCGGAGGGCAAAGGCACACTGCTAGATAACACTTGCGCGCTCTTTATTCACGAGCACGCCGAGTGCAATGCTCACAAAAACGCTGGACTTGCGATGATTGCAGCCGGCCATGCGGGCGGAATGAAAACGGGCTTCCACACACGCGTGACAGGCACCATCGGCGATCTCTATCTGACGCTAGCAGAAGAGGCCGTGGGAGTTCGAATCGGCCGATTCCCGACCAGCGAAAAGAAATTAACGCAAATAATTTAATTTCATTGATCGGTCTTCCCTACCCCGATCATTTCATCACTCCTTTTCCGCAGCAACGATTTCCGTTTTTGGCCACCAAGACAGGTAACAACCCGTCAACCTCAGCCTTATGGCTTTGACCTGCTCGGGCGTAAGTGCAACTCCGCCGATATAAAGTTTCTTGAGACTTGGTTTTGGGGAAAACTTCGTCAATCCCTCAAAAGTGATCTTCGCTTCCTGCAGTTCCAAGACCTCGAGGCTTTCTAAATTCTGACAAGCCGCTAAAACCGAATCGTCAATATTTACCGACTGACCAAGCTTCAAATGACGCAAAGAAGGGATTCCTGAAAGTGCAGCGACCCCCTTGCTAGTCGTCTTCGTCCGGCTTAAATCCAGTGATTCTAGGTTCCTAAGCCGCGCTAATTGTGCCACTCCTCGATCACTGATGGCTGTTCCGGATAAATCCAGCACCTTTAAACCGCTGAGGTCTGTAATGTTGCCCAGGTTGAAATCGGAGACGTTTACACTCCATAGACCTGAGTCCGTGCGTTGCTGGCCACCGACGCTCAGCTCGCGAAGTTTAGGCAGTAGCTTGAGAAGAGGCAATGCAGTGCCGCTCATTTTATTGCCGCCAAAAGAAAGCTTCTCAAGGTTTGGCAGTTCGCTCAACTTCTCAAAACTGTCATCATTCACGCGACTGAAGCCAACGTCGAGCGATTGTAGCGACGCTATATTCGCGACATGCTCAAAGAGTGTACTCGTTACTTTGGTACCGCGAACATTGAGATGCGCTAGTTGCTTCCAATGTTTCAAATGTGCGATGCCCGTATCGGTAACATACTCGGCGTAGTACAAATTGAGATTCCGAACATTAACAAGCGGCTTCAGTTGTTCAAGACCCTCGTCGGTGACTTTCGTGTACGCAAGGTCGATGGATTGGAGCCCCGAAAGTTTCGAAAGCTTCTTTAGATCGGAATCAGTCAACCAAGCGTGGCGCAAGTCCACACTGGTGATCGCTCCCGTCGCATCCCGACCACTTCGCCCTCCTAACGATCGAACCCATATTTCCGAGTCGGCGAACGAGTCAGGCGGAGATTCAGCATCAGCGCGAGGGAGGCAAAATACCGAAATCCAAGGGATAGTGCCCAGTAGTAGACATCGAGCCATCAATTGCAGAAATGCTTTTTGTTGAACCATCATAAATTCGAATCTCTTCCACCGAGTTGTACTAAAGCTTGTGAATCAACTGCGACGGCGCTTCGGATCGCTCGAAGTGGCATCAAAGATAATCTCACATTCTGGCAGCGCGGCTCGGATTCGCTCAACTCCACTCGCCGAATAAAACGTGTGGTAAACATTCAATTTCCGAAGTCGTGGTAATCCTGCCAAACTTTCAGAACTCCCATCGGTTGCATTGGTACTGTCAAGACTAAGACTGCGAAGACTTCCGAGTCCAACTAGTTTCTTCAGCCCTTCGTCACTGACATCGGTGTAGTCAAAGTCTAATTCCTCTAGTTTTAAAAGCTTGCCAATAGAGCTCAAACCCGCGTTGGTGATTCGCGTTCGGATGAGCGTAAGTGTTTGTAGCTCACTCAGCTCTTCAATCTGCCCAAGCCCTTTGTCGCTGACCTTTGTGTAGCTCAGCAAAAGAACTTTTAAGCTCGAGATTTTTCCGAGCTGTTCCGCCCCGGCGTCACCAACATCTGTTCCATCGAGATCCAATCTCACCAAGGCTGGAAGAGATTTGAGATGGATCAATCCCTTGTCAGTCAAGTCCGAGTACGCCAAAGCGACACTATGCAAGCTTTTAATGGCAGCCAATTTTTCGACTCCGCTGTCGTCGAGGGGCGAGTTGGTAAGGCTCAATTCTTCGAGTGGTAATCGACTGAGGTACTCGATTCCAGGCCCCTTCAAAGACAGACTCTTGAGTCCAAGCTTGCGCAGTTTGCTTAGCCGTTGTAGGTGTTTCAATCCCCCATCTGAGATGGATGTGCCGCTCAAGTCCAGCACTTGGAGGCTGACCAGACTTTCCAAATGCGCCAAACCCAAGTCTCCAATCTCAGTCGATTGAAGATCGAGTTGCCGCAAGTGCGCGAGACCCACTAAGTTGCGAAGCAGTTCGTCCGTAACGGCAGTTGACGCGAGCGAGATCGAAGTAAGATTTCCCTCATTTAATTCCGACCGTCCACCGATGGCGTTGACCCATTCGGCAACCGCCTTATCCCCTTGACCCGTTACTACTGTGTTGGCTTGGTTTGAAATATTAGGGCGGACAGTCAAATCCAGAAACTCTACATCGCAATTCGGCACAGCGGACCGCAAAGATTCTGCCCCCGATCGCGTAGCACGCGTGTAACGCAAATCAATCATTTTAAGTTCCGTCAATCCTTTCAGCTGTTCCACGCCGACGTTCGTCACTTTAGTTGCGTAGAGGTTCAATTCCTCCAACTTATTCATGGCCGCCAGAATCGGGACCGAGGAATCGGATATCGCCGTGCCCTGCAGGTTCAACTTTCTTAATTGCGTTAGCTTTGCCAACTGCACTGTTCCAAGGTCTGTTAATTTGGTCCCGCTCAAGTCGAGAGTTTTGAGGTTCTCAAGGTTAGCGATACTTGCAATTCCCAAATCACTGATCAATGCGTCACGCAGCAAGAGTTCTTGGAGCGAAGTAAGTCCTTCAAGTTGAAGCATGCCCTTGTCGTCTACAGGGCAGTAGCCAAGATCGAGCGATCGCAGATTCGTAAACGCGGCCAGATGACGTCCTTTGACGGCCGTGTTTTCTAAACTCAATTTTTTGAGACTTGGACCAAGCGACTTGATCGCCTCGAGACCGTCGTCCTGGAATTTGATACCTTCGAGATAGGTGTAGCTGAACGACAGATCTTCAAGCGTCACTATATTGGCGATATGCTTGAGATCACTGCTATAGTCGATTCGTGCGCCTGCACTTGGGTTCCACATCGGACCTGGCAAGTACAGAAAGCGGAGGCCTTTTAATTCCGCCAATCGAAACAGATCAGGCGGTGAGATGTTTGTACCAACCAGATCAACCAAGTCAACGAGGAAGTCGCCCGTCGGCAGTTGACTGACCTCGCGTGTTGGTTCAGTTTGTCCCTCAATACGAACGGAACCACCATTGAGAATGGTCCATTCGGCAACCATACGATCTTGAGACTGCGCCCTCGTAAAATCGACCGCCGTAGTGACCCAAAGGAATACGACAATTCCCAACGTTTTGCAACAACGATTTAGCCAAAAACGCATCATGTTGGTTCCTCGACGAGAGTTAGTGGCATAGGCTTCCGGCCTTTGGACTTTCTCCTTTCACGGGCTCTTCTGGCAGGCGAACGAGGGACGTCAGTCCCCTGTTTTAAGGGAACATAGAACGAATAACGCAGGCAGGCAGGCAATGGCAAAACAGCGGGTTGACACCCGTCCCTCGCCTAAAAAATTGTACTTGTCACAACGGTTCCAAGACAGCCCAGGTTTGTCTCGATACGGTCAATGCCAGCAACAGGTCTAATTTCCCAACGGTTTGCGCAACACACGACCGGGTTTAACACCCGTATGTTCACCCGCGTTAAGTACGAGTTTTCCGTTGACGACGACGTACTTGATACCTTCGTTGTACTGAAGTGGTTCCGTGTAGGTAGCGAGATCGTTGATCCTGAGGGGATCGAAAACACTGATGTCCGCATAGAAGCTAGGGCGTAAGAGTCCCCGATCTTGGATCCCTATTTTTGCAGCGTTGAGAGAAGTCATTTTTCGAATCGCATCTTCTAGTCGAAGAATCTTAAGATCGCGGACGTAGCGACCGAGGACTCGTGGAAATGTTCCGAAGTTGCGAGGATGCGGATTGCCACGACTAAGCGCTCCACTGGTCGCCAACGCTGAACCGTCCGAACCAATGGAACACCAGGGCTGGAGCAACGCTAAGTTCATATCGCGTTCCTCATGGTGAGCATAAACGGTACTGACCGATCCACCTTGCTCGTGTAGAATGTCGAAAAGAATGTCCAATGGATCAGGCATCGGATTCGAGTTTTTACTTTTCTCTTTGATCACGACGTCCATCGTCATACCCTTGTAGGGACCGTCCGCGCTGACGAGCATCCGGCTCCAATCTTTGCCAACTGCAGTGTAGTGGTTATACCAGCCAGGAATGCCATTTTCGATTTCAAGCTTCATCTTTTTCCTGACGGTAGTGTCCTTTAGTCGCTCCAGCAAACGTGCATTGCCACCTTCATGTGCCCAAGGCGGAATGATGCTGCTGAGGTTATTGTTGCCTCGAGTATAGGGATAGACATTGGCTTGGACGTTGATTCCACGCGCTCTGGCTGCTTCGAACAACTCGATGACCCCTCGCATTTTTCCCCAAAATTGTTCATCGGCAATCTTCAAGTGGATTACGTCGACTGGAACGCCCGCTCGTTCACCCACGCTTATTGCCTCCGAAACGGAGTCGAAAACGCCCGTTCCTTCGTTGCGAATGTGAGTTGAGTAGATTCCGTGATACTTTTTGACAATCTCGCATAGTTCTACTAGGTCGTCCGTGGTTGCGAGCGATCCTGGAGGCGTCATGACCTGGGCGGACAATCCAAACGCGCCATCCTGCATGGCCTCCTCGAGTAGCAACTTCATTTCGTCAAGTTGCTGTCGCGAAGGGCGATCGAATGAGTTGCCCATCACACTCTGCCAAAGATTGTTGATCCCAACGTAGGTGGCGACATTGACGGAGCTCGTCGAAGCTTCTAAAGCGACAAAGTAATCGGCCAAACTAGCAATGGACTTGCTTTGGCCGTCGACCGTTATTTTTTTGGGGGGCACCTCTTTTTTATTTGGACCGCCCGAGGCGCCTTCACCCAATACTTCCGTTGTGACACCTTGTCGTATTTTACTCTGAGCGTTTCCATCCTCGAAGAGTGACCAATCCGAGTGCGAATGCATGTCAATGAACCCAGGCGAAACGACCAAGCCTTTGGCATCAATTTCAGTGTCCGCAGATCCGCTAATGTGGCCCAAAGCAACGATGCGGTCACCTTTGACAGCAACGTCACCATAGAACCACGGATTGCCGGTACCATCCACAACTTTCCCGCCTCGCAAGATCAAAGAATAGGCTGCATCTTGTCCCGAGCTTTGTCCGAAAGTGCAAGCAAGTATTAGGAGCACCCAAACAATACGAGTCCTGTTGGAAAATCTATTACAATCTGACAAAAACGTCATCATTCAAGAATTCTCCTCGGAACGGCTCGCGCGGGTTACAGCAACAACATTCAGTCGGCATTGACGATTGTACTCAGCAATCCGATCCGCGCGATACACCCACCGGATTGAGTTTGCGCAAAGTGAACATAAGCGAGTTGGCGTGTGCCGGGCGTCGTGGGCGAGAGTTCAACTCTGGGAGCAGGGGTGCGCAAAGTCCGCGCGTTTGTGGTGGAATTCAGTCGGTCGCTACCAACCGCTCCGAGCTGACCCTGTTATGGGAAGAAAAAAGAGAACTCTCTCATTGAAATCCCTTGTTTTGCAGGGACTTTCGGAGTTCGAGTCCGGTGCGGTCGGTCCTTCATCGTGGGCCGCAACGCGGAAAAGTCGTTTAACAGACGATCACATAGAAACGGGCGAATTGAGGTGTTTCGGCAATATCGACCAGATTATCAAAAATCAGTCCGCGTCAATCGCGTTCAAAAAACGCCATCGACGCAAAATCACTCGATTCTATCCGCATTCAACCGTGCAAATTACCCACCCCAACATTAGTTCGAGTTGTTGTACCAGACGCGCTTTAAGTTGGTAGAGTCCTCGTCGCGATCTCGATGACTGGACAATCTGACATAATGTAATGACTGTGATGGTCAGATTCCAATTTTGAAATCGAATTCCCGCCCTAGCCACTTCCCAGGAATAGAGCATGAAGTCAACAACCCACCTCGCTAGAAACATGGCGAGCATATTGGTACTGTGTGTAACCCCCTCCACGTTCGGTCAGGAGACATCGACTGCGATTTCGGCCCAGGCGAAAGCGGAGCTTACCGCTAAGTGCCCGGTCATGGGCGTCGTCCCGGATCCATCGGACAGAATGGCCGCTGCTGGGGCGTATTCTAATCGCGATTGGTGGCCGCACCAGTTGAACCTACAGATCCTTCATCAGAATTCTCAAAAGAGCAACCCGATGGGTGAAGAGTTCAATTACGCGGACCAGTTTAAGTCACTTGACCTCGCAGCGCTCAAGAAAGATATCAATGCGTTGTTGACCACTTCTCAAGATTGGTGGCCAGCGGACTATGGCAACTACGGGCCGTTCTTCATTCGTATGGCTTGGCACAGTGCGGGCACTTATCGCGTTGCGGATGGTCGCGGCGGGGCTGGATACGGCACACAACGCTTCGCGCCTTTGAACAGTTGGCCTGACAACGGCAACCTCGATAAAGCACGACGACTGCTTTGGCCGATTAAGCAGAAGTATGGTCAAAAAATTTCATGGGCCGATTTGATGGTGCTTGCCGGAAACTGTTCGCTCGAGAACATGGGCTTTGAAACATTTGGTTACGCCGGTGGCCGCGAAGACGTTTGGGAGCCACAGCAGGACATTTATTGGGGACCGGAAAGCGAGTGGCTGGGTGACAAGCGTTACACCGGCAATCGTGAACTCCAAAACCCGCTCGCCGCCGTGCAGATGGGGCTGATCTATGTAAACCCAGAAGGACCTAACGCTAACCACGACCCGCTCTCCGCAGCCAAAGACATCCGCGAAACATTCGGACGGATGGCGATGAATGATGAAGAGACCGTTGCCTTGATCGCGGGCGGCCACACATTGGGCAAAGCCCACGGTGCTGCAGACCCAAGCAAGTTCGTCGGCCCTGCACCCGAAGCCGCCAGCCTTGAAGAGCAAGGGTTCGGTTGGAAGAACACGTTTGGCAAGGGTAACGCGGGCGACACGATCACCAGCGGCCTTGAAGGCGCTTGGACATCAACACCCGCCGCTTGGTCACACGACTACTTCAATAATTTGTTTCGATTCGAATGGGAGTTAACAAAAAGTCCAGCCGGAGCAGGTCAGTGGATACCCAAAGACAAATCAGCACAGAGCTTGGTGCCGGATGCACACGATCCGGCTAAGAAACACCCGCCGATTATGTTCACCACCGACTTGGCGCTGAAGATGGACCCGATCTATGGCCCGATTTCAAAGCGATTCCAGGAAAACCCTAAAGAGTTTGAGAAAGCATTTGCGAAGGCTTGGTACAAGTTAACTCATCGTGACATGGGCCCCGTCTCGCGCTGCCTCGGCCCATTGGTCGCCGCCCCACAATTGTGGCAAGATCCCGTGCCAGCAGTCGATCATGCATTGGTCGGCGAGCGAGATATCGCTGCGCTCAAGACGAAAATTCTCGCTTCAGGACTCACGGTCTCTCAATTGGTAGAAACCGCTTGGGCATCTGCTTCCACATTCCGAGGCAGCGACAAGCGTGGCGGCGCAAACGGAGCTCGACTTCGTCTAGCGCCACAGAAGGATTGGGAAGTCAACCAACCTGCCGAACTCGCTAAGGTATTACAGACGCTGGAAACCATTCAAAAAGGTTTCAACGGATCGCAAACAGTCGGCAAGAAAGTCTCGCTCGCCGATCTGATCGTCCTCGGTGGATGCGCCGCAGTCGAGAAAGCAGCAGAGAACGCGGGACAAGTTGTCAAGGTTCCCTTTTCGCCCGGACGCACCGATGCGTTGCAGTCCGAGACCGACGTTGAAGCATTCGCATTCCTGGAACCTGCCGCTGATGGCTTCCGCAACTACTTCGGTCACAAGCTCGACCGGCCCGCGGAAGAGTTACTCGTCGATCGCGCAAACCTGCTCACCCTTACGGCGCCCGAGATGACCGTTCTCGTGGCCGGCTTGCGAGTGCTGAACGCTAACGCTGATAACTTGAAATTGGGTGTCCTTACCAAACGATCCGATGCGTTGACCAACGATTTCTTTGTGAATTTGTTGGACATGAATACGCAGTGGCAAAAATCACCGATTTGCGAACATTTCTTCGAAGGTCGTGATCGAAAGACCGGTGATGTGAAATGGCGTGCGACATCGGTCGATCTCGTGTTTGGCTCCAATTCACAACTTCGCGCTCTTGCAGAAGTCTATGCAAGCGAAGACTCGAAGCAGAAGTTCGTCAGTGATTTCGTTGCGGTGTGGAACAAAGTAATGAACCTGGATCGCTTTGACTTAGCACCAGCCCAACGAAACGGATCCGCTGTGGTGTCAGCTAGGAAGTGAAACGAAATAGGCCAGTGCCAACGCTCAAAACACGGTTTTGAGCGTTTTCCATACACAAGCTCGCAGCGCAAGCAAGTGAATCCCGTGCGATGGCCGCGATGAACCGTAGCTTAGCTGGACAGCGCCATGTCTGAGGACGACCACGATTACGGCTCTACCCCGCCAAACTCAAAGTCAGTATCCGAGCCGCTAAGCCGAACGAGATCTGGCATATCGATACTACTCAGATCGACTTCTCGACGGAAGCCGAGTATGTATCCATGCAATCATTGACAATTTTTCTCGACGAGTCTTGGCTTGGGATGTAAGCGAGATGCCAACAAGCATGATTATCGCTGACATCACAAGCAACGGCCAAGAGAAGCTGTCGGATAAAGCGATAAGAGAGGTGCAGCGTCAAAACAGCTTAAGCAAAAGATTGGACAGAAACCGCCAAGGGTGGTATGGAAAGGGATTGTTACTAACAATCCTACATTCGAGTAGAAGCTTTTTTGCACGGCATCATGCGCGTCCCAAGGCACAATGTGCAGTCTGTGATTCGAGTGGTGAAATCGAGTTTGATGGCATCAAAGGGGCAAATCTGTATGCACTTGTTGCAGTGGAAGCAGCTTGATTCAACTTTGCGTTCACTGATGCGAAAAAGATTTCCAATCGAGAACACTGCGCCGCTCGGACAGACATACTTGCACCATAACCTAGGCCTTAGAAAGCCTAATCCTAGGACTGCGAAGAAGAGAGCAATCGACAACCAATGACCTGCATGCATCGGCGGCACATTATGCCAACCTCGTGAAGCGGCCGTTTGCATCGGCTCAAACAGGAAGAGCATGCCCCGAGTGATGACTGGAATCGCAGCCACGTATCCACTGACCAGTACGCCAAAAACGGAACACAGCAGCGTTCCAGCCAACAGATAATACTTAATGTGTACCCACCAGCCGTCGCTTGGTACACGCAGACTTGTCACGCGTCTCCCTACCGACCAATCAAACAGGTCAATCATTGTACCCAGCGGGCAGATATAGCCGCAGAATCCGCGCGGCACCAGCATGGCAACGGCCAAGATGGCGGCAGCGAAAGTTAAAGACCAAACCCAGGTCTTGGCAGCCAGAGCTGTCGAAATTGCCACCAATGGATCGATTATTAACAAACTCTCGGAAGGGAGAAACTCCTTCGACGCGAGCGAATCGGCATAATGGGAGGGCCAAGCCTGTGGATGTTTTTCAGACAGTGTCCATGGTCCGCCCACGGCGAAGCGCAACTCTTCCAGCCGAGCTTCAGAGAACTCATCGGTGGGTAAGAGCGTGAGCCCGTGTTCATCGATCGACAACACTTGAAAAGGGCCAACGTAGCCGCTCTCCGCGTCAGCAGCCGCTGGGTCGCTCGCGTGCAATACGTCGCCGACTTCCACGCCCCGAACAGGTCCATTCAGCGAGGTTACTTCGATATGATTGGCTTGATCCGGTGAGTTCGGTTGCATTCCCGGCCAGACGTCTGCAGGCACTGCGGTGTAAGGCCAGCACACATAGAAGAACAGCACTAAAAATAGCGCGAAGAACGCAGCTTGTGAGACGCGCCGAACTGGCGCCGATAACCACGTGGGACCAAGACGCTTTAACCATTTGCGGATCAGTCCTGGCTTGCCAGTATCGCGATCAGCGAACAAGGCCGCCGGCAGCACTCGCTTTGCTAATCGCAGGCAACGACCATCCTGCGGCGACGGACTTCCCTTCCTGGCTTTTCGCAAGAAGGGAAGGAAAATATCCAATTGCATTGCTTTACTTGTTTCCGGTAGCTAGTGCCTTGGCGGACGCGTTAATAATTGCGTTGCTGGTGATGGTTGCATTGCTGGTAGCATCTACTCCTTTGACCCCTTGCTTGGCAATAATCTTGCGGGGCGTGTCGGTAAGAGCAGAATAAAACTGTTTCTCGCGATGCTGCATGATGCGGAGCTGCTCAATGCGGCCCGATTTGACGGTCACCGCGACTCGTATTGGTGCTTCATACCCTTGAGATTCGTCCTCGTAGGTACCGTCGGGAACCTGCTTAGGATCAAACAGATCAAAGACTTTGACAGCCGCAATCCCCGTCCGTGCTTGGTCGAGACTACGACTAAGACCGGCCTCGATTTTTTCCGGTTTGGGAATCGCGAGGACTTTTTCGTACCACTTCATAGCTTCTTTGGGCTCACCAGCTTGCCGGTATCCGTCAGCGATGTGCAAATAAGCATCAATTGCACCAGAGTCCGCGGTCGCTGGGTACTGCTCCACCAATTGCACAGCTTTTGCTAAATCGCCCATGTCGGCCAGCAGTTTGCTGCCTACAACTGTGACTCGCTGCTGTGAGAGAAGCTCCATGGCCATCTGCTTGTTACCCAAGCGATAATAGCAACCGGCTAAGTGCACACATAATCTCGCGCCGCCAGTTTTCGGCACGTCCGCCTTTTGCCACCAGTAAGCGGCCCGCGCGTAATCTTGATGCAAATTGTGATACATCCAACCCAAGTCGAGCATAGCGCGTTCGCGATTGTCGGGGTCATCCTTGTGAAGCACCAAGAGGTGATGTAGTAGCTTTACCCCTCCTCGCCACTTGCTTGGGTTAGGATTGATGACGTCCCAAATATATTGGCCTATGTTTTTTTGATTATTCCATGGTCCAGGTGGCGGCTGCGGCCATGACATGTCAAGTGTTTTTGGATAACTCAGCGGAGTCTCGTCGAACCAAGCGGGAGGCTCTCGCCCAACTTTCTCAATCAGTGCTAAAACTTCCGCTTGCGCCCGCTTCACTGATTGCTCGGCAATGCCGTTCGAAGGGACTTCTTGCTTTTCATTGACGACATAACGTTTGTCGTTGATCGTCACCGCGTGAACCGCACTTAGCGCTATGATGCGAATGCTGGCTTTGCCATCAACGGTAACTTCGAGCTTCAGCGTCTTGTCATCTTTGGAAATCACCTTCCCTTCGAGCTTCTTTCCGTCAAGCAACTCGACTTCGGCAGCGCTCGCAACAACTGCAAGACACGCGAGACACACGACAGTTACCAGCTTCCGAATAATGGTAGTCTTCATAATGCGGCACCTTCGTCGATCAGCGGAAAACCTGGCGTAGCCAATGAGCGGCCGTCTTTCAGGACAAATAGGGCGTCGTGATCAGGCAAAGAACGCAACAGTTCTGAAGTGCGTTTGCTCCCTAAAACAAACGAAGCCGTGGACCATGCGTCCGCCTGCATGGCGGTCGGCGCTGCGATAGAAACGCAAGCCAATTCGTTAGGCGAGACGCCGGTCGCGGGATCAAATACA
>JANODD010000060.1:0-13104 GCA_031412515.1 Planctomycetia bacterium
TTGAGGACGACGGTTTTTCATCAGATTCTGGAGCAAGTGCCGATTCAGTTTTTGAATCCGATGGTGAAACCTGCGAATCAGTTTGCCCAACTGGATTGGGAACAAGTTCCTCCCGGCGAGACTGGCCCGTTAGAGGGGTACCTAGTGAGCTGAAAAAAGTTGCAGAGAGCGCAAAAATAGGAAGGTTAAAGTTGAAAAATCGCTGCAAAAGGGGGTGGCATATCATCTTATATTCTTTAGGCAGATGTTTTGATCAAACGCGATCGAGAATTTTCAAGCCGAACTCGGTAAGGATCAGGTCGAAAACCGGGCATTCCGAATCACTGGCGAATCATTGTAGTTTACTCCCTAGATTATCCTACCTCCCCAAGCCGCGTGACTGATTAACTCAACCAAAATGGCAAAATATTAGTTCAGCGCATTGCTATCAAACGACTATGCATTATTCGTGGTGTAACCAGTTAAAACCTCTGTACCCACGTCCATTGACCACTAAGCGGCGAACCACATTTCATGCGAACGATTGCGATTGGTGACATCCATGGCTGTTTAGCTGCACTGGACGGTTTGATTCAAGAAATTAAACCGGAATCGCACGACCGTCTGATTTTCCTCGGTGATTACATTGATCGGGGACCGGACAGTAAGGGAGTTATCGATCGCTTGTTGGAATTGCGAAAAAGCTGCGAAGCAATCTGCTTGCTGGGCAATCATGAAATCATTTTCCGTAGCATTCTGGGCGGTTTGCCTGCCGAAACTTGGCTTGGACTCGGCGGGCAGCAAACCTTAACGAGCTACGGCGGTGCACTGGAGCGAGTGCCAGTAAGCCATTGGGAGTTTCTGTACGGTCTGCTCCCTTACTATGAAACTGAAAAGGAAATCTATCTCCATGCCAACTATGATGCGTGCTTGCCACTCTCTGAACAGTCAGAACAGATGCTTTTCTGGGAACATTTGAGCAAATCAGTCCCTCAAAGGCATTGTTCTGGCAAGCATGTAGTTGTAGGGCATACCCCGCAGCCAAACTTTGAAATTGGCTATTTCGGGCATTTAACTTGCATTGATACGTGCTGCTTTGGGGGAGGATGGTTAACGGCGATCGAGGTAAGTACCAACAAAGTTTGGCAGGTTTCCCAGGAAGGGCGGGTCAGGCATAACTGGCGGATTTTTAGAAGTCTTTGGAAGAAGTTTTACGCTTTGCGAAATCGTTCAGTCGCGAGTCTTGAAAGTGATGCAGTTTCGCGATCCAGTTGAGTCGAAATGTTACGAAAGCTAGCAATTTGCGGTAACTTTCTAGTGCAATCTGGAGATTGCGGCTACTTTTGGTACCTGACTGCGTGTCGATAAGAGCTAATGCAAGAGGCGACATGCGCCAGAGTAGATCTGTTAAGATGGGATGCTTATTCCGGCAATTCGGGCGATACTGTGCCTTGCGAACAGTTCCGAATGCGGCGAAAGTAAGCCTATGCGGCTTTTGAAATTGTTTGCTCGAATCCAGTGTCCAAAAAATTGGCTGAACGCGAACTGACTTCTCCGGCCCTCACGGGCTTCAGGTTGGTGATTGATGATTCAAAAAACGACAAGCTCACTTGCCCAGTACTCCGAAGATAGGCCGTTGGGCCTTGAACGCATTTTAGGTAACCAGCCGCCGCCACGTTCGAATTTGGTAGCTGTTTTACAGCACTGGGCAAAGGTGCGTGGCGATTCGCCTGCATTCTATTTTGCGGATCGGGAAGGGGATGAAGACCTATGCATAACGTATGCGCAACTCGATGAGGCGGCTCGCAATTTAGGCGGTTACCTCCAGAAGTTGGGCGGGCACGGCCAGCGAGTTTTGTTGCTTTACCCGCCAGTCATGGATTTCGTCATTGGATTCTTTGGCTGTCTTTACGCAGGTGCAACAGCGGTACCTGCCTTCCCGCCACGGCGAAATCGAAAAGGTCAGCGTATCCACGGCATTGCGAAAGATTGCCAATCCCAGTTTGCACTTACTAATGAACTCGTTCGCCAAGCCATCGAAGCGGACGCGAACTGGGTTGAATGGGAATCGGTAACCATCATTGCATCCGATTCGCTCGCTCAAAATCATTCGGCGCATTGGAAAGCCCCGGTGATTGAAGACCGCGACCTTGCGATGCTGCAATACACTTCAGGATCAACTGGTCAGCCCAAAGGCGTCATGCTGACTCATGGCAACTTAGTTCGCAACACGGAACTAATCGCATCTGCATTTCAGTCAGGCCAAGATAGCGTCGGGGTCAGTTGGTTACCAACTTATCACGATATGGGATTAGTCGGCGGTATTTTAATGCCGCTGTTCATCGGTTGCCCAATGGTACTGATGAGCCCTATGTCGTTCCTTCAACAACCCATTCGCTGGTTGAAAACAATTTCAAAATACGGTGCGACAGTTAGCGGTGCGCCGAATTTTGCCTATCAGCTTTGCGTTGACAAGATAACCGACGAAGAGCTTGAAGGGATCGATCTTAAAACTTGGCGTACGGCATTTAACGGCGCCGAACCAGTCCGCGCGAGCACGTTGCAACAATTCACCGAACGCTTTTCAAAATACGGCTTTAAACGCGAGTCGTTCTTGCCATGCTATGGAATGGCCGAGACAACGCTGATTGTTACCGGAGGTCCGCAAACAGAGCCGGCTCCGTCGACCGCATTTGATACTCGCGAGCTGGAAGCTAACCGAGTTGTTCCTTGTTCATCGGACGATCCGCACGCCCGGCAATTGGTGGCCTGCGGACAGATCCTGCCGGGCGAAACAGTATTGATTGTGGATCCGCAGACCCGACATGTCGTCGATGAAACTCAAATTGGTGAAATTTGGATTGACAGTCCCAGTACCGGAAAAGGCTACTGGGAGAAAGATGAAATAAACATGGAAGTTTTCGGAGCCACTACTTCGGACGGCAACGGGCCATTTCTCCGAACTGGGGATCTGGGCTTTGTGTTCGAAAACCAGTTGTACGTCGCGGGTCGCTTGAAGGATATGATCATTGTTCGCGGCGTGAATCGTTATCCACAGGATATCGAGCTGACCGTTGAGCAAGCACATGAGATCATGCAAAGCGGTCTTGTGGCAGCCTTCGCAGATACCACTGGCGATCGGGAGCGACTGATTATTGCGGCAGAAGTACAACGCCGCGAAGAATTCGATTTCGACAAAGTGATTATGGCGATTCGTCGCGATGTGACTCAGCAACATGAGTTGCCACCGGACGCAGTTGTTCTGGTTCGCTTCGGTACGCTGCCTCGCACATCCAGCGGCAAGGTGCAACGTCACGCTTGTCGGCAAGAGTATCAACGCGGCTCGCTTAAGACGGTTGCCGAATGGAAATCGTGGGACGTCGATTTGCCAGATGGCGAACCGATGATCGCGGCTTCCTCTTTTAAACGCAATGGAAATGGACACGCAGTTGTACCTGAGCCAACAACCGCTTCGCCAACTTCGCTGCAGCCAGACCATGAAATCGTCGATATCGTTATGGATGCTGTCCGCGCGGTGGCTCAAGAACGTGCCAAGCAACTGGACCTGGATACGAACATCGTCCTCGACTTGGGACTGGATAGTCTCGAACGCATGCAGATCGCTCATACGCTCGAACAGACTTTTGACGGTCGCTTTCCCGAGCAAGTGATCCAAGACATCGAGACCATTCGCGAAGTTGCTGAAGCCATCGATCGGTACTTGGGTAAGAAACGGATCCGACGTGATCTTGTTCCTGCCGAAACGGGTATTCGGCCAGTCGATAAGCGACAAACGGCGACCGAAGATTTTCAGTTCGATCAACTGCCCGAGTATCGCCGACTGAAGCGAACCATGGCCCAGTTCGAACTGACTGGCGTTCCCAATCCGTACTTCTCAGTTCACGAAGGTACGGTTCGCGATACTACCATGATCGCCGGCCGCAAGCTGATCAGTTTTGCATCGTACAACTACCTGGGCATGTCTGGCGATCCAGTCGTCAATCAAGCCGTTGTTGACGCCGTGCATCGTTACGGAACAAGCGTGAGCGCATCGCGTTTGGTCAGCGGTGAGAAAGATCTTCACCGTCAGCTCGAAACCGAAATTGCCGATTGGGTTGGGACCGAAGACTGTATCGTCATGGTTGGTGGCCATGCAACCAATGAGACCACGATCGGTCACTTGGTGGGCCCCGGTGACTTGATTTTGCACGATGCCCTATCACACAACAGCATTGTCCAAGGAGCCATTCTGTCAGGAGCTCGTCGCCGCGCGTTCCCTCATAACGATTGGCAAGAGTTGGAAACAATTCTCTCGGAGGTGCGTTCAAGCTATCGACGCGTGTTGGTAGTTGTCGAAGGGGTTTATAGCATGGACGGCGATTTCCCTGAGTTGCCGAAATTCATCGAAGTCAAGAATCGCCACCAGTCGTGGTTGATGGTTGACGAAGCGCACTCGATTGGCACGATGGGCAAAACCGGTCGTGGTATCGCTGAGCACTTTGGTGCTAGCGGTCGCGATGTGGATATTTGGATGGGGACGCTTAGCAAGTCGTTCGGTAGCTGCGGTGGCTACATCGCCGGTTGTCGCGAACTGGTCGAACTGCTGAAGTACACGGCTCCTGGCTTCGTGTTCAGCGTGGGACTTTCGCCGACGAACACCGCTGCAGCGCTCGCCTCGTTACGGACACTGAAGGCCAATCCGCAGCGCGTTGCAACTTTGCATGCGCGTTCCGCTTTGTTTCTTTCCGAAGCTAAAAAGCGTGGCTTGAATACTGGTGAATCTGGCGGCACGGCAGTCGTACCTATCATTACCGGTAACTCGCTGCATGCGTTGTTACTGTCGAGGAAGATGTTTGAGGCAGGCATTAACGTGCAACCGATCCTCTATCCAGCCGTAGAAGAGTCCGCTGCTCGTTTGCGATTCTTCATCAATTGCACTCACAGTGAAGAACAGGTGCTCTATGCCGTCGAACAAGCGGCCAAAGCGCTCCGTGAAATCTCGCCGAGTTATTTTCATTAGACTTCTAATAGCGACCCGCTCGCTACTCATGACTTGTGTCCTAAATTTTTCTTGACTTTTCTCAACGATCGTTTTCCAATCCCCAGAGGATGGTAAACGATCGTAAAAGTGAGAGCATTTGGAATTTAAGATCTAAGTTTATCCAAGATCCGAAAACCCGACCCCTCACCCCTCGATCCCCTCTCCCCGAGTACAGGGCGAGGGGAAGCCAGTGATCGGACTGTCGTAGAGTCGATCTGTTGCTTCAAGGGACAATCGGCAATAACGATTTTCCCTGCGGATCTATAGGATAAACAGCATGGCTTTCCTTCAGCCTTGCAGCGAGCCGCTCCATCATTCGCTGCAAATCCTTCGGCTCTTTCTTTGCCAAGTCGACTTGCTCAAACGGATCTTGCTTGAGGTTGAACAACTGGTAATGCGAACCGGCTGAGACATCGGTTGGTATGTAATGATAAATGACCTTCCAATCGCCCTCTCGATACACCGTAAAATAATCGCTGCGATGAGGTGAGTGCGGGTAGTGCATCAAGAAGGTCTCGTCGCGCTGCGGGTCTTTCTCACCCCTCAACAATCGAGCAAGCGTTTTGCCATCGACCGTGTGACCACTTGGCGGCTGCACTCCGGTGAGCGACAACAGCGTCGGAAACAAATCGCAAACCGAAGCAACTTGTGACTGAATCGCTCCAGCTTTGATCGGCAATTTCTGTTGCAACGAGTTGTTCGCGGAACCTTTTGCCCAAGAGGCGATAAAGGGAACTCGCATGCCACCTTCGTAATGGGCACCCTTCTTTCCGCGAAGCGGGGCTGCGCAGGCGACGATGTGTTGATCTCCAAGCGGAGCGTCGCTGCCGTTGTCACCGAGAAAAATCACGAGCGTGTTTTCTGCTGCGCCGATCGTTTCGAGATGATCGAGCACATCGCCAAGCGACTTGTCCATGCCTTCGACCAGAGTGGCAAAAGCTTGGGCTTGAGTTGATTTGCCGGAATCCTTGTAGTGCGCTTCGAAACGCGGGTCCGAGTTGAACGGCGCATGCACTGCATACTGAGGAAAATACAAAAAGAAAGGCTTACCCGAGTCGACCGCTGCCGAAACATGTGCCTTGGCTTCGATCGTCAACGCCTCGGTAAGGAATAACTCGGAGCCGTGGTACTTTTCCAAGTTAGGTACGGCGTGTTTATCCTTTTTTCCGTTCAATCCAAAGTTCTGTTTCGCATAATAGCTACCCGGTTGGCCGATCGAGCACCCGCCAACGTTGACGTCGAATCCAAGATTCGTCGGGTCAGCACCCTCGCTGTCACGCGGGCCAAAATGTCCCTTGCCGACATGAATGGTTCGATAACCGCTGTGCTGCAACAGCATCGCCAGCGTGGTGTCTCCCTTTTTTAATCCCTTCCAATTCCAATCTTTGGGACCACTTGGCCCCGCGTTGTTCTGGTCAGGGTTAATCCAGTTCGTTGTGCGATGACGAGCTGAATACTGGCCAGTCTGAATCGAGAGACGCGTGGGTGAGCAGACGCTCATGGCGTAGAAATTGTTGAACCGCACGCCGTTACTGGCCAAGCGTTCCATATTTGGGGTGCGGTAGAAATCATTCAGCGGATAGCGTTTCGGTTGCCCCGCTTCGTCCGTTAAAAACGGCAGGGAAGTATCCATCATCCCCATGTCGTCGACTAACATCAAAACGATGTTTGGGCGAACGTCAGCAGCGATCCCATTTGGTACGTGGATGAACACTGTAACAAAAAAAGTAAGACCGATTGCACAGGCGACAAGGCAATCTTTTACCATGTGTTTACGTTCGTTGTTTGAATGCATGACGCGAACCTTCGAGAACTATTAACACTTAAACGGCTCGTTTCGTATTGTAGCAACCAACCACAGAACTTAGGCGAGCAGTGGATTAGTTTTACCAAATGCACGCCACTTGAGCCTGAGACCCTAGCCGATTTTTTGCGGCTTAATCGGCTAGCGCCTCAGGCTCAATCAGTACGTTTCAATCTGCTGCTCGCTAAGACCGCTTCCTTAGCGAAATTCGCGCTCCGCATCATTTCCAAATACGAGAATGCATCCCCAAATTCCAATTGGAATGTTAAACAGGCAAAAACATGGAAGACAGCAGATGATGGCACCAGTGCGTGCAGATTGGATACCTGATCGACGTGCGAGTGCAATGCCTCCGACGAGTTGAGCGATAGAGAGCAATAAGAGACAAATCCACATTAAGAGCGTCAGGGCAAAATAAGTGGATGCAGCGGGATCGCGATTTGGAGCAGCGACTAGGATCATTGTGTAGAGGACTATGTAAATTATTTCAATGACGACAGCGATGGACGCAAACAATGCAGTGAAGATGCCGCAAGCAATAAATTGACTGCCAACGCTGCTTCTTCGCCTGCCACGCGATGATGTCATCGAGGACATTGGCATTGGAGGCGGGTACATCGTATCGCCAAAGGGACTCGCCTGAGGCATGGGAGCCGGCGCCGAACCGAGCGGACTGAGATTGGCCCATGGATCGCTAGCGGACTGGGCCTCTCGCGTCGGTTCACTTTCCGAGGGAATGGTCTGTTGGCGTTTGCAGTGTGGGCAATGCGTCAACTGACGCGCGGATTCACCAGGGACTTCCATTCGTCCTTTACAACTTGTGCAGTTGAACTGAATCGGTCGCAGGTCGCCGGGTGAAACTCGCGACACCACCGTTCCTGACGAAGTTGTTTGCTTGTTAGGTTTTGAAGGCCGTTCGGATGTTGAATGTGCTCCATTGGGAGGCGCATTCAAAGTCAGCTCGCCATCGAAACCGTCAAACGAATTCGTCGGCGCCTTCGATTCGTCGACCGGAGAATCGACTCGGATTTTATCGGCAACTCGGAGTTCAATCAGGAACACATCGCCGCAAGCGTGGCACTTGCCACGCTTTCCCTCCATCGCTTCGCTACCTTCGAACAATTGATTGCATTTGGGACAACTGAATACCCAGTTAATCGTTTGCTCGGCAGAGGCAGCTTCACTGGTTGGTAAGTCATTGATGACAAAAATATGCTTGCAACTGCGACACTGGCCTTTCGTCCCAACCAAACTGGGATCGCAAATCAATTCATGTTTGCACCGTGGACATGGGATGCAAAGCGCAATACCCGTGTCGTCACTCGTGGAGTTAGCCGGCGAGGGACCCGAAGCGGATGCCTTAGGTACTGGGATATCCAGAACCTTGGAGCAACTAGGGCAAAGGCATTGCTTCCCACCACTACCATCGGGAACACGAAGGAGCTTGGAGCAGGAATCGCAGTTAAACTCGATCGGCATTGGAGATTAGGATAAGACGAGTAGCTTGACGGAGGGGCGCAAAAATCAAGGCCGTTCCAGGCTACATGGTGCCGCAAGTTTTTGCAACGAACAATACCTACTTTAGCCCAACGTTTTAGGTAACCTTTTAAAGCAAGAGCAATCTATTAGAACGTACGCTTAGGCTGGCCGTTCTTGAGTACGAAACATCTGCTCGTGAGGCAGTAGAGCGCCGCCGTCGATTGAAATGGTTGATCCGTTGATGTAATCGCTCGCCGGATCGCACATAAAGACAACTCCTCGAGCGATTTCATCGTCACATCTGCAACACCTGCCGAAGCGCTGCCACCCGCCGCTTTAATCGTAGCGATCGCTTCATCTGGACGCTGCTAGCGACCACTAGCATTGGGTGTGAGCCGACGGCGTTAGCCGCGGGTGACCGAAGTTGGGCGGTTCGAACATCCACAACCTTCCCAAAGCGCTCTTCCCAAGTGTGTTGTGCCCCAGTGATCGGTAGGCTTATTTTCAACTATGGGCCATGAACGACGATTACTTCGGTCATTCGCGGCTAACGCCGACGGCTCACTGTTAGGCGGCAAAGCTGTTGGTCAGCAAATCAGAATTAAGAACGCGGGTGCATACCAAGTTTACTTCGTCGACTTCAATAGCCAGCATGGCTGAGTTGTCGCCTGAGCGCATTCGACTGCGTGGACCGGGGAGCTGAGGACTTTGTACCGAGACATTTTTCGATCCGTAAGGCCCCGCTTCATCGCCCCACGTCGGACCAAATAGCCCGACACAAGGTGTGCCGATGGCGGCCGCAATATGCAATGGACCGGTATCGCTGGCCAAGAACAGTTTCGCGCGTCGGGCGATCTCTGCCAACTCAGTTAAGCTGGTACGCGGTGCAACTACAGCGGCGCCGTGACTGGTAGCGACGATTTTTTCGGCCATCGCTTTTTCGCTGTCACCCGCCCACAGGATTAACGACTTCAAGTTGTGCTTGTTTTTTAAGTAACTAGCTACTGCCGCGAAACGATCAACGGGCCATAACTTTGTTGCCCAGCCTGCGCCGGGCGTCATGCATGCGAAGGGCTCTTGGGATTTTAAATCGCTGGCTTGCAATATTCCTGACACATTATTGGACGCGGCATACGTGGGCATATTAAATGACGCTTCACCTGCTGGAGTCTGCGACCATGGGCTGAGCAGTTCCAAGTAGGTATCGACCATATGACGCTGAGTGCGACTGACGCGACGATTGGCAAGCAGTGGAGCTAGTTCGCGACCATGTGAATAGTCAAAGCCAACCCGTGTTCGTGCCCCACTAAGCCAAGCAAGCATGCCGCTTTTGATAAGACCTTGCGGGTCAAGAGTCAGGTCAAAGTTACGTTTTTGGAGGTCACGACGCAGTGACTTCCAGAGGCGAAAACTCTTGACCCAGTGACGTTCGATTTTGATGACTTCATCCACTGCTGGGTGTGACTGCAGCAGTTGAGCCGCTACACAGTCAACGATCCACGTCAATTTGCAGTTTGGCCAAAGTTCTTTGGCTTTGACGGCCATCGGAATTGTGTGCACACAATCACCGATCGCGCTCAGCCGACAGATCAATATTTGTTTAGGTTTGATTGCATTGAGTCTCATGTTACCGCCCTCGCTTCAGCTAGCAACATAGCGAACCGTGGGAGCTTTGGGCAAGACTGATTCCTCGCGACGAAAGACTAGTGCTTTGTCCAGATTAGATTTTGGGGTTAGCGGTGAGCGTGACTGAATATTGCTTGGTTTGGTTCTAGTGTGCCACTGGCTTTCCCAATTGCATTCGGGAATCCGAATGCAATTGGGAAAAGGCCAGTGAAACGGAGTAAGTTAGTTTACGTCAGGTGACGCGTTCCAACAGTAACTCACGCGACGTGAAAGTTACCGGAGTTATATTGTTAACTGCTGAAAGTGCTATCCATAGCGTTGGTTCCACTCCCTGAAAATCGATAGGTATTGTTACGGGCGGCGGTTGATGCAGTTTACTACTTCGGCCTTCGTTGTCCAAACCGTCCATATATTGCTCGATTAGTTTGGTTCGAACTCAAAAACTTCGGTTCACTGGCCTTGCTTTGCCCAATAGCTGAAGCGCTATTGGGCAAAGCAAGCCAGTGGCACACAACACTGAAGTGCGTGAACCCTAAAATTAAATCTGGACAAAGCACTAGTCCATTAAAAAATTACCTGTCGACTGTCTCTCTGCGGCTCGCAAGGTCTCGTTTTTACCATTTGTTCCAGCCAAAACTTCAGACAGTAAATGTAGCAATTCGTCGGCATTGATGGGTTTAGTCAGATAGCCATTACAGCCCGCATTAACGCACTGTTCGCGGTCGCCCTGCATGGCGTTTGCCGTAAGTGCAAAAATCGGACGATCGTACCCCATTTCACGCGAATATCGTCCTGTGGTCCCTTCCCTTCAAATAACGAGGGGACAATTGCGTTTTCCAGCCGCTCGAACACTTCAGCATCCCTGAAAAAATTTGTGACCGTGATTAGTAAGTCGTCGGCCAGCCGTGTACTTCGCTTGATTCCTCGCGCAGGCGACTCACGTAGGTGCTCAAGTCAGTAATTTGGCACAACTGCATTCGTCGACTAATGCGACGTAAAATCGTCGATCGCTTGTAACGACTAAAATCACGACCTACGCCGGCACGGATTTGTGCAAAGATCTTATGCAAAACATTTAGCTGTTCGTCGTTTAATGCACCACAGTCATGAAGCACTGCAACTCGTTTGCTAGCATTTGCAACAGCTAGAATCTTTCCTGGGATTTCGTCCAGGGGTAGGACAGCGTCGACCATTCCAGTTGCTACTGCGCTTTGAGGCATTCCACTGTATTCCGCCTCAGTCGGTTCCTGGACAATCACCACTCCGTCGCGCGCCTTAATTTCCTTAAGTCCTAAGGTCCCATCGCTTCCGGTTCCGGTAAGAATTACACCGATCGATTGACCGTCATGCGTTTTACCAAGTGTTCGAAAGAAATGATCGATCGGTGCTCGCTTACGACGTTCGTCCTCCAATTTATCCAGCCGCAAGTGCGTATCAACGGCGGTAAGATTATGGCCTGGCGGAATTACGTACACATGATTCGTCTTAAGCGGAACGGTCTCGGTCACCTTAATAACGGACATTTGCACATACGCTTGCAATACATCCGCTAGAGGGCTTTCATGGTCGGGCGAAAGATGCAGCATAACGACAAATGTAAGCCCCGACTCCCGAGGTATGCGGCTAAAAAAAACTCTCAGCGCCGCTAACCCACCAGCGGACGCGCCAACGCCAACAACGATCCTGTCACTTCGTTCGCCATGATGAACTAAGTCGTCGGTAGTCATTCTGATTTATCCATTCAGCGAGCATTTTTGATCGCTCCATCGTAACGCGAGACTTGTTACTCCTTTAACTATAGCAATAACCGTGCCCGAAATTGAGTCGTTCATCAGGAAAAAATCGGCGGACCAAGCCGCCCAAGAGCTGCCAGCCTCAACGCAAAACTCAGATTTTTGACACATGGACTCTCACTACGCGGACGTTTTTTACGCGATCGAACACCGTTGAGTGGGTCGCTCGGTATGCAAAGTGCTGCATTTAGATTGGGGTGCGTTGCCAGTCCTCGTCCTCTTTACTCTCGAAACAAACTACTATGCAAGTTCTCACCACCAAGTGTCCCTACTGCAAGCACGATGTCGATAGCACGATTGACCACCTCACCGGACCGGTAGTTTGTCCTAACTGCAAAAAACCGTTCGAGATCAAGATGCCGACGGCTGTCGTGACCTCGATCCATGAAGTTGACGAGAGTAACGCAAACACGCGGCGAATGGCCACTGAGCCAGAGGAACGTACGTTGGCATGGGTACATCCAGTCGTATTTCGCGCTCGTCCCGTCGCGACAATGTTTTTGGGACTGATGTTTCTTGTTGCCGCCGCCGCAATGGTCATGTCGGTCGCTGGTATGTCGGTCGCAGGATATTCGCTTAATGAAACAATGACACTGGGGCCTGCATCGTTGTTGACTTGGGCTTGCGGGCTAACACTTTTATTGTGCGTGGGCATTGTCGGATATTGGACGTTGCTCAGCCAGTTTACGACGTTGACGGTGACCGACAACCGAACGATATTTCGAAAAGGATTCTTTTCTCGCGAAACTTCTGAAGTCCAACACAACGACGTTCGCAATATTCAACTGCATCAGTCATTTGGAGATCGACTGCTGGGAATCGGCGACGTGAGCATCTCCAGTTCCGGCCAGGACGATCTGGAAGTAGTTGCCCAACGTTTGCCGAATCCAAAGCGAATCATCGAGCTGATTCGCGCAAACCAAAAGTAAAAATGCAATTCCAATGCGGGGTTATAGCACGTCCATGTCGTCGGTCGATTCACAAACTAATTCACCTACGCCTCCGGCAGGTGCTTCGTCACTCGCCGTGTAACGTCATCTTTTTACTGTCAAACAATATCACGAGATGATTGAGCTTGGGATATTTAGAGAAGATGAGCCGATCGAACTCATACGCGGGGAGGTCATCAGAAAATTGCCCATCGGAAATCCGCATGCCGCCACGGTCAATCGCTTGAACCAACTTCTATCGAAACTTATTCAAGCCGACGCGATGATGAGCATCCAAAACCCGATTACAACGAATGCGACGAGCAATTGACACACCATCAAACTGATCTCATTCGATGTCGCAACATCAATGAAGTTGCGACTCGGTTGCGCGAAAGCAAATGGTCGCCGAACCGCTCGTCGCTGATTCAAATTCACGAACGACCCAGGGTG
>JANODD010000061.1:0-6461 GCA_031412515.1 Planctomycetia bacterium
CCGGCAATTTTGTAGCCGTTCAAATGCAAGATTGGCAGCACCGCGCCATCATGCACCGGATTGAGAAACTTGTTCGAGTGCCAACTGGTTGCGAGCGGTCCAGTTTCGGCCTCACCGTCACCGACCACGCAGGCGACGAAAAGATCAGGGTTGTCGAACGCCGCGCCGAAAGCATGCGACAGGGCATAACCCAGTTCGCCCCCTTCGTGGATCGAACCCGGCGTTTCCGGCGCGACATGACTGGGAATGCCACCAGGAAACGAAAACTGCTTGAACAGCCGCTGCATGCCTGCTTCATCTTGCGTGATGTGGTGATAAATCTCGGTGTAACTGCCCTCGAGATACGTGTTCGCCACGAGCCCCGGTCCACCATGACCAGGGCCTGCGATATAAAGCATGTTAAGTTCATGTTCCCGAATGATGCGATTCAAATGGACGTAGATAAAATTCAATCCCGGCGTCGTACCCCAATGACCCAGAAGTCGCGGTTTCACATGTTCTAGTTTGAGCGGCTCCCGTAACAACGGATTGTCCAACAAATAAATCTGCCCGACAGACAAATAATTCGTGGCTCGCCAATAAGCGTCCATTTTTCGAAGCTGGTCGGCGGCGAGGGTCAGCGTCATAAAAAGTTGCTCCCTTTTTTACAAACGAGGATATTGACCCAGTGTTTCATTACGGAAAAAGTCGATCCGCCCCGTTTCGATGTCATACATCGCACCGAACACTTCGACTCGCCCCTCTTCGACCACTTGCTTAATCGTTCGACTCTGCTCCAAGATGCGTTGGACGCTATGCATGACATTCCTTCTCGCCACCTCGGTGATGAAGTCTGACTGCTTCTTGGAGTCCAATCCCTCAAATTCAGCTCGAGTTTGCGGAGCGATCGCATGTTGAATTTCCTTAAGGATTGGATCCAGATGCTGGCAACCGGTCGCTTGTTCGGAATTCGACTCCATTCCAGCAAAGTTGACGGCTGCGGTGACTGCTCCACACTGAGTGTGACCGATGACGACAATTAACTTTGCTCCAGCGACGGCACAACCGTATTCCATACTGCCGAGCACCTTTGGACTGGTGATATTGCCTGCAATTCGAATGCTGAAAATGTCTCCCAGTCCGAGATCGAAGACCAACTCGGTCGGCGTCCGGGAGTCGATGCAGCTCAGAATCACGGCGAGCGGATGTTGTCCCGATGCGGTCGCTTGCAGTTGTCGACTTAAATCTCGCGTTAGTCGCTTCCCAGAGCGAAAGCGTTCATTGCCCTCACGGAGAATTTCTAGCACTTGCGACGGCGTGAGTTGTTCCTGCAATTCGCGGGTCGAATAGTCAACGTATTGAATCTCGTCCCGAAGGCTAAATTTGTCTCGAAAACCGCGCAGACTAACTCGTACACCACGAATCGGCGCCGTATTATCTTTGAAATCACGAATCATGCTAAGAATGTCTGGATCAATGTAAACCGTATTTTCCGCATCCAATAGTAGGTGGCCGTTTCTCGGAATTGAGTTGAAAACTTGCTCCAGCGCTGGCTGGTTCAAGAAACTCAGTTGATTGGCAAGTTCTACGTGCAAGACCTCGCCTCCCAGGTGTTTTTCCACGATGCACCGCTGAGGCCTGCGGACATTGCTTCTAAGGATGAATGCTAGACTGACCGCCATCCCAATTCCGATTCCGATCAGCAAATCTGTTAGGACGATGGAAAGTACGGTTATTGCGAATGGTGTGAACTGATAACGCCCTTCTCTCCACATCTGCCGCACCAGAGAGGGACTCGCTAACTTCATGCCTGTGGCAAGTAGGATTGCGGCTAGACAGGACAACGGAATCAAATTTAACCAAGCGGGCAGGAACATGACACACACCCAAAGCAAAATGCCATGAATGATCGTCGCAAGTTTTGTCTCACCACCAGCGGTGATATTAACCGAACTTCGCACAATGACGGATGTCACCGGAATACCACCGATGCAGCCAAGCAGCACATTACCGATTCCTTGCGCCAGCAACTCGCGACTCGGAGGCGATATGCGTTGCCTCGGGTCAATTTTGTCGACCGCCTTTAGATTCAATAGTGTTTCTAACGACGCTACGATGGCAATTGTGAATCCTGTGATGTAAACGGCCGGATTAGTCCATTGAGTAAAGTCTGGAAAACGCAAAAACCCAACGACGTCCTGAATATTTTTTGAGATTGGCACCTGGACCAAATGGCTTTTCTCAATCATCCACCCCTCGCCAAAGTGCTGGAAGAGTGACCCCAAGCCTACTCCCAAAAGCACCACCGCTAAATGAGAAGGAAAGATGGATTGTTTTAGCTTAGGTATCTTGTCCCAGAGCACCAAGAGTGCGAGCGATAACAGACCGATAAAAGCTGCGCCTGGATGGAAGTCCCCCAGGATGCGTGCGAGCTCGGTCAGCGTATTTTCCTGATCTTGTTGCCAGAACTCCATCTCACCTTCGGGGTCGGTATCGTGTCCCAGCACATGCGGAATTTGTTTCAGGATCAAGATGACGCCAATCGCCGCGAGCAGCCCCTTGATAACGCTAGTGGGGAAGTATGCGGAAAGAAACCCT
Organism: Planctomycetia bacterium; assembly: GCA_031412515.1. GTDB lineage: Bacteria > Planctomycetota > Planctomycetia > Pirellulales > Pirellulaceae > Aureliella. Next base: position 2,578 of record JANODD010000061.1, read on the forward strand.
GCTTGAACCAATCCTAGTCCAATTTGGATCACGCCCCCAACCATCAATGCAAGCAGAAAAGTCTCAAACGAGCCGAGAGCAACGATTTGGGCGGCCACAATGGCAGTTAAACCGGCAGCGGGGCCACTGACGCTTGTGTGCGAGCGACTAAAGACGCCTACTATAATGCCACCGACAATGCCAGCTAGTAATCCTGAAAATAATGGTGCATTGGACGCCAACGCAATTCCCAGACACAGCGGCAGGGCTACCAAAAACACCACAATGCCCGCAATCAGGTCGCGATGTAGAGTGCTAAATGAAAATATCTTGGTTGTGGTCATATCGTCGTCAGACCTGCTGCCAAGGGGGGGAGGGTTATACTTCGCTTTCATTGTCGGCACGAGATTCATGGGCACTTCAGATTCTCTGGTCAAGCACCTTTCGGGCCTTGAGCTGATCTTACCGACAATTTAGTATAAAAGGACCGCGCAGAGAACAGCTTCACCTCCCAACAACTGTCAGGAAACCCGCGGTGTGACGGGTGAGACAAAGCCCTCGGGCTTCACTGTCAAAGTGGAACATTCGACTGCTCCCAATACTTGTTCAGCCGTATTACCCATAATGAACCCCGGGATTCCCGTTCGGCAAACAGTACCCATCACCAGCAGATCGACACCCAGCTCTTTCACCAGTTCAGTTATCGCGTGAAATGCATCGCCCTTTGGAAGATGTACTGCGTCTGGCGAGATCGAATGCGTTTTCAGCACATCTTCCAATAGACTGCGATGCTTTTCAAACTCCAACTGAACAGCACGGTCAACGTCTGCGGCAGGAACCAAAGATCTGCCTCGCATCATGCTTTCACCCATCAGCCTCCACACATGCACAATATGTAATTCAGCAACTTCGAGTTTTGCAAGCGAGGAGGCAACATCTAATAGGACGCTGTTCAGCGTGTCGTGTGAATCCCCAACGAGCACCGGGTCGATCGCGACTAGGATTTTCTTAAAACCCGGATGGTCCGTTGGCCTTAGAGCGAGAACGGGGCATGGACAATTTCGCATCATTGCCGACACAGTGTTACCAAAAAAGAACTCTCTCCAGCCGGGTTTCTTATCCACCGTCATGATGACTAGATCGCGCTGGTTCTCGATGACATCGCGAACGATTTCGATAAAAGGTTCGCCCTCCAATAAGCGTGTTTTGGGGTGCACACCTAGCCTATGAACGGAAGTCGCAATTTCATCCAATCGTTCTTGCTGATCTTCCATGACGAGTTTCTTCACGTCCACGGGTTTATCGTCGACGTAGAGCTGATGCCCAGAAGAAGGAAGCTCTTTGATGGCATGAACGATGGTCAATCTAGCGTGGTTCTCTTTGGCCAGCAAAGCAGCTCTCTCAAGAGTCGGTTGATCGCATTCGTAGATTAGCGAGATGTTTTTGAAACGCTTCATATTCCTTCTTTACCAGATAGAGACGATTTTAAGGGCTGCCAAGTCTTTTCAACTTCGAGGCAGAATAGTGGTCGCATTCGAGTGCCGAGGACTTTACCAAGAAATCGGGCGACAAGCCACACCTAGCCGTGCAGGCTGCCCGAAGCAACTTCACTTGGGTAGGAACGATGTTACATCCGTAGGCGATTCGAGATCGATATCCTCGCAGCGGTCCGAGAATCGCCGCCAGCAGCGAGCTTCGCCACCTTGATCGACGCCGCCCGGGCAGGCTGTTGGGAAATGATTATGCAGGAAAGGCCGATCGTCGGAAATCGCATCGCTAACCAATGTCGCGTGGTGGATTCCACCAGATCGTCTACGCATCAACCAAGCTGCGCCGCTGTGAGTCAGCGCGGTCTTCCAAGCCTCCGCATGTAGCATGTTTGGCTCAAGTTCAGTTGTGCAACCCCAGACTATGTGGGCGTTCCATGAGCCCATGGAAGATGACCGTAAAAACGAAGACCATGAGAATGAAGACAACGAGCAGCTTTGCTAAAGCAAAAAAAAATCGCCGTCGCGATGGATTCGCGAGCATTCTCAGTACAAGTGCGATCGACTTCATATGGGCGATATCATTAAAAACGGCCTTCCTGAAATTCCGAATTCCCTATTGAATTCGAAAGTGTGTGATCGCAGTCCTTAGCCAACAGTATTGTAGAAGTACTCGGCGGCGTTTTTACTCGGGCATTTTTCGTGCGATCCAGACGGAACAGGCTGCGTGTCTCAGGACGTATTTCGATGTGCTGCCGAGGAAAAATGCATTGAGCAGTCCTTTGCCGGTGTTTCCCATTACGATGATGTCGCTACCGCTTTCCTTAGTGAACTGCACAAGCCCATCACCAACGTGGTTCGCTTCAAGGACATGCGTCTTGACGTGCGGCGAATACTTGCGAAGACGAATCGCCGCAGACTCCAGTTCTCTCAACGTGGCAGTTTTAATCTCTTCGATGTCCAATTCATAGGGAATTTCACTGTACATGAACGGAATCGAGACCACGTTCGTTACCGCAATTTTTGAGTTCTCGCCCCATCCAAACTGTGACAGCTGTTCGAACACGGCCGACGAAGAACTGCTTGTGTCGTACGCAAAGCAAACATCGATAGGACGTTTCGCATTCTTCAGACCCGTGGGGCGAACGACAAGAACCGAGCATGAAGCATGCGTCGCGACAAAGTCGCTTGTGCTGCCGAACAAACGGTCAAGCATCCCATGACCGATAGCCCCCAGAACAACAAGGTCACTCCTCCGAGATTGCGCCTCGTTCACGATGGTCGTACCGATCTGTCCATGGGCAACCACAAGCTCAAGGTCAGCGTTCGCGCCGTCAAAAATTTCTCTCAAATGTGCGAAAGTCGCGGCAGATTTCTCAGCGTCTTCCGCTTTCATTTGCTCAATCAACTTTGTAGGGGTTTCCCCAAACAAATCGGGAACGTTACTCACAAACAATACAGTTAACTCAAGGCGCTCCAAGTGGGGCAAATGAGCCAAAAGCCAAGCAGCCTCTTGAGCATGCTGCGAACCATCGGTTGCAAGAATAACCTTCATGTCGTATTCCTTTATTCTACTTGGTGTCTGTTAGTCAAGTCGTTACGAGAAACGGAATAAACGCAGCGCAAACCAGCAAACTGTCGTCACCCCCAATGTATCAAAGCCAAGGGTTTCGGATATCGTCAGCTACCTCGAATTGTCTTCCCAGTCCCTCCACTCCACTGGATGCGCAGCTAGGTATCGATCGACCGCTTGGCCGATCGTTCGGAAGAATCGTTCATCGCCGAGCTTGTCAAATAGGCCATATCGTTTCAGGCGGTCTTTTGCTGGGCCTTTAAGTTCCGCAAAACACAGTGCCATTCCTAGCCCCTGTATATCTCGGTCGAGTTCCTCGAGCATATCTGCGGCGGTAATGTCGATATCAGTTACAGGCTCAGCCGCAATCACCACCCATTTCGCGCCCGTCGGAGCAACGCGAATCGCGTTGAGCACATGTTCTTGAAAAATGGAAGCATTCGCAAAAAACAGCGGGGCATCCCAACGGAAGAGAACTAATCCCGGAATTTGCTTGGCTTCAGGATGCCGCGATATGTCGTGGTAACCCTTAAGACCATCGACTCGCCCCAACACCGCATCATAGGGTCGCCATGCACGCCAAACGAAGGCGATTAACGCGATTGCAACAGCCAGAAAGATGCCTTCGATAACTCCCAGCAGCAAAACACCAATGAAGCATACTAGGGCGGAAGCAAATTCGCTTCGCCGTAACTGGTACAGCCTAATGACTCCGGCTACCTCTATTTGCCCAAAGCAAGCACAAGCCACGACCGCTCCAAGTGCAGCAATAGGCAAGTGCTCGAACAGCATCGGTGATGTTAGTAGCAAGAGTACAACACATGCAGCCCCAAACAATCCGGCGA
>JANODD010000062.1:0-29471 GCA_031412515.1 Planctomycetia bacterium
CATTCACTTGGTATCGACTCACACTTCGTCGCCTTCGCCCGATGCCGTTGTGCCATTGGCAAGTTTAGCGACTTTCAAAGTACACGCCTTCGCTCGCACTGGCAAACCAGTGGCACACAAACCAACCCCAACGTACGCAAATTCCGGATGAACCCTAACAGGCTGTAATGCAGTCCCATGTTTCGCTCTCAGGCGGGCGTTAAATGATTGTAAAGCGGCGAAGGCGAGGATGGACATCAGCAGAATTAATCCAATCGTGAAAATCGATTTGTTATCGTTGTCAAGCACTAATGGCCTTCGCAGGGTGACGCGGATTGCGGCTCCAGTAGTATTGGTAACGTAGGAAGGCGACTTCTTACAAGTCGGGTCGCAGATTAAAACGTACTGATTGAGCCTGAGGCGCTAGCCGATTACACGGCAAGAAATCGGCTAGCGCCTCAGGCTCAAATAGCCAACTACGATAACCGAAGGCCGACTTGTTCTTCACTGTTCATATCGAGAGATCGTACATTCGCCGCTTGATTTTACTAGCTAATTTCATTTGTTGCGGCCCGCGGGTAAATCGTCCAGGCAATCAATTGTGTTAACGAGCCGGATTCAACTCATCGCTGTTAGCTTCTGTAGAACTTTCCACTTCGGCTCGTCGCTTTTCAGAATTTGCAAATGGTTCCAGCCAAAGTAGTATCCCGCGTTTGTCACTCTTGTTTCGCCACAGCATCAGTTCAATGTTCTGATTCGAGTTGTATTCTCTCTGTTCACCCTGAAACCAAGTCAGCTCACTCGGACCACTTGCGCCTTGCCAGTCTTGGAGAACATAGTTCAAAATCTCCCCGGCTTTGGAATGGACTACAATCCGAGGGGCGTTGTTCTCCCAATACATGACGCATGAGAGTACCGTATCAGCCCCCTGTTTCCAATTATCGAGCGAGATTGACTTTGTTGGGAGCAACTTAATGGGGCGATCCGTTGACTCGAAGGTTGCATCGGTCACATGCAACAAATAGTGACTTCCATTGGGTATCCAAAGCCGATAGGTATCACCATCAGCCTCGTTTTGCGCGATTTGGGCAACATACGTTTTCGACTTATCAACTACGTTAATGTAACCAAACTTACGTCGTACGTCGGTCACTTCTGCCCGTGCTAAACCCAGTTGCCGCGTCAAGATAATCTGCGACAGGACCAATGCGACAATGACAGTCAACAGCAGCAACGTCGATAGAGAGTATGACTTCATGGCATCATTTTCTTTAACTCAGTAAGCTTGAGTTGGGATTTGATCGGATTCGCCGCGCATTGGTCCTAGTTATAAAACGAGCTCTTGAAGCAAATGCGGGAGCACCGTCCATGTGTCCATGTAGGTCGATTCGAGCGGAACGTTGATATAAAAGTCGTTGTGTAAAAACAAAGGCACGGCCATGGCGATCATCCCTTCTGGCAACAATCCCGCATTCAGGCGATTGGTGATCGCTGACAGCCAGAGAACGTGAAAGTTATGACAAACCCCGGATTGGACGCGGGACCAGTCATGCATGGGCATGTTTAGTACTCTTCCTTCTGAGTGTTGTTGTCTCAGACAACTTGCCGCCTCATTTTATCAGTGACGGACCCTAAAGCCAACGTCGACTTTTTGCGGCAATGTGATGGCAGTCGGATGAACACCAATTGATTCGTACTTTGCTCTTCCGGTCAATGACGGCTAGTGCTTCAACACAACTTAGCTTCTGGGTTGGTCGTGTGTCGTACTAACTTTACTCGTTCGGTTTTAGTGTGCCACTGGCTTTCCTAAGTGCATCCGGTAATCAGGATGCACTTAGGAAAAAGCCAGTGTATCGGAGCAGGTAAGCTTACTTATGGTGGTTCGTCCCAACTCTAACCCACGCTACATGAAAGTTGTCGGAGTATTCGTGTTACCTAGCAGGTTGTGTTGCTACGCATTAGATAACTCGCTGTCGACTCTACGGTGTTTTTCCAAAGTAGGATGGGCCTCGTGGCCCGTTGGTTTAGGAAATAGAATTTCAAATAAATTGTGAATAAGACGGGTTTGGAGACGCGGGCCGACAAGGGGCGGGAGAACGAGGTTGATATGATATATAGTACTTTGCTCATCTAATGCTAGAGAATCGCGTTTGCGACGTTCGTCGACGATGGTTGTGAGCCGACGGCGCTAGCCGCGGGCAAACGAAGCGGATGTCATACATCACTCACGATTCATCCAACGGCAGTCCGGTCGACCGAAACGCTTGGCATTGGGTAGACACCGAAAATCTAAAGCGAACTACTTCGTTCACCCGCGGCTAGCGCCGACGGCTCACTTGGAACTGCACTGCTCGACACTCATCGCTAGCGCTGTACTGATTCGCAAGGCACAGGCTGAGGTCATGTTGGCTGACCCCAAAGTTAAATTGTGTGGTAGCACTTTGAATCGCGCCGGCGTGCAGCGGTTCGACTTGCTGTCGGATCAAGCCGTTGGGATCGTGCCTTCAGTCGAAGTAGGTGACCTTGGGTAGCCGCCGGGGACGCGTGCGACTTTTAGTAGTTGAATTGCAATTGCAGCCGCAGTAGATGTCCGCGGAACTGTTGATAAGGGCTTTCGTTAACATCCGTGCTTGAGTTTGTGTTTGTACGATCGGTGATCGTATAGGAAGTGACAATTTCGGCCGCTGAATGGAATTGCCATTCATGTCCGAAATCCCATTCATCGACCATTGCATAGGGCGCGTTGCGTTCGTTCTTGAGCCCGCCGCGGTAATAGGACCAGCGAGCGAATGGATAGACGAGACCGTAGTCGGTATCGAACTTCATCATCGTCATGGCATAACCGCCGTAGAGGGCTCGATCTTCAATGCTCGTTTGGCTCGCATTCAGAGCCGGCCCGCGCCCGACGTTCCACTCTGTCTGAAATCCGATAGGCTGCGGATACCACACCCAGGTAGTTGCCAGTCTTCGATCGCTTGCCCCATTCGCGTTCCCCGTGTCGCCAGCTCCTGATGGACGAAACGTTTGAGGGCCGACGCCCAGCGGTCGAATCGCCGCGGATTGCACGACGAACTCGCCAACGTAACCTTGGATCGAGGCTTCCATGCGCTGCCCGCAACGGTTCGTATATGGCAGAGTCAATCGCGAGACAAGGTGTAAGTTATCGTTCTGCTCAATTTGCGAGCCTCCCTGTCCATTGACTATTCCCAGTCCGAACACGCCATAGTTGCCTGACCCCTTGAGTCCTTCGTCGATCGTGTCTTTAAAAAATTCTTGGGCACCTTGTGGCGTATAGTAATAAATAATACCCAGGTCGCGCTCGTTCCGAAAAGAACTGTTGGTACTGTCGGCGCGGTCGAGTGGTATCCGGTTGCCGCTCGATTGGAGATTCTCCCAGCCGTAGGGGACCTTCGACTGGCCTACGCGAAAGCGGTGCACTTTTGTCGTGTCCAGATATAGGTCGGCGTATGCGTCGCGGATTTGCGCGTAGTAGGTCTGGTCCGTACTGCCTTTTACTGTGCTGGCGAAGTCGGGCTGAAAATAGAGCGCTGCATAATCGTTAATGTCGCCTTGCAGAATCAGTCGCGCGCGGCGAATTGAAAAGCTCTGATTGTCTCCTACTGACCGGTCACCTACCGACTGCGCTGGAGCTGAGGGATCAAACTCAACGAGCTCTTGATTGAAGCGAACTTGGGTATAGCCTCGAATCGTGTACTTCTCAAACCATTTCTTTGGCGACGCTGGCTTCGACGGCTTTTCTTCTGCTGGCTTTTCTTCTGCTGGCTTTTCTTTTGCATCACTACCTGCTGAGGGGTCTGCTGAGGGATCTGCTGAGGGATCTGACTCGGTTCGCTCTTTCGGCTGAGCTGCTGCTTTGGTCGTTGTGGCCACGTCCTTGCTACTCGAGTCGCCATTTTCTTTGCTTGCATTGGCACTTTCTGCCGCCTGTTCAAGCACTTTAATGTTGGCTTCCGCAGTTTCGAGTCGGCGTTGCAACGCTTCGATGTCTTGCGCCGAACATAACGTTGCATTAGCAGCATAAGAAAGTCCACACAGGACCAACATTCGAATTAAGTCAGCTGATTTCAAGCGTTTACGTCCACTAGCGAAGTAACATTGCTGCCAAGATTTCTGAGTGCAAAACTTGACGCAAAAATCTTACCTAGACCTACTTATCGGACGCATGGTTCCTCAGAAAACGCAAAATTCCAGACAAAAAGTGAAGAAGCTAGCATGTTATCCATTTTGACGAGGAATGCTCATTGGTTCATCTCCGAAACGCAGGTTCGTCTCCGAAACGCGATTTTGTGATTGGACGCAGCTTGAAATTGAGCGGTTGTTGGTATACACTTTGTAATACCAATTAAAGAAGTGCGATACCGATGCAAAAGATGCTGATAAAACACGGGAACAGTCTGGCTCTCGTTATTGACAAGCCAATTCTCGATTTGCTCCAGATTTCGGCTGACACGCCGCTTGAGGTCAGCACCAATGGCGATCTATTGCTGATCACTCCGTGTCGCGACAGAAAGCGAACAAAGAAGCTGCAGGATGGCTTGGCGAAGATCAATTCGAATTTCGCGGACGCCCTCCAAAAGTTGGCCGAGTAGACGTTTTGAAGATTTGCTTTAAACGTCGCTAAAGGTTCAACGCATCACGCGGTTATCTTGCGAATCTGCGTTGGCTTGTTCAGTCCGGTTGTGTTTTCCATTTTCCAGAAGAAGTAAGTCTTGAAAGTACCCAAAAGTCTTCAACCGCTGATCGACGACGGCATTATTGACGAAGTCCTTGGTTCGTTGATGAGCGGGAAAGAAGCCCAAGTTTTTCTTGTTCGGTGTGGCTCGGAAGTTTGCTGCGCTAAGGTTTACAAAGATGTTGTCGACCGGAGCTTCAAGAAAGCAGTTCAGTATCACGAAGGACGTCAACTTCGTAACGGCCGCCGACAAAGAGCCATGGAGAACCGATCCAAATTTGGACGAGATGAACAAGAGGCTGTCTGGCAGCAAGCGGAATCGGATGCGCTGTTGCGCCTTGCGGCAGCCGGAGTGCGAGTCCCCAAAACCTATGGTCTGTTTGGTGGCGTACTGTTGATGGAACTGATAACCGGAGCGGATGGAGACGTTGCGCCACGCCTCAACGATATCACTTTGACCTTGGAGCAAGCACTACGCGATCATGCGACCGTAATGGACTTTGTGCTGCGTATGATGTCGATCGGTTTGGTCCATGGCGATTTATCAGAATTCAACGTTCTTCAGGATTCGAAAGGCCCAGTTATCATCGACTTGCCGCAAGTTGTTAACGCGGCGGCTAACAACAGCGCAAAGGCGATGCTCATACGCGACGTCCGAAACGTTACCCAATACTACTCTCAGTTTGCACCTCAGTTGGCGGACACGCATTTCGCAGAAGAAATATGGGAGCTGTATGAAAAGGGTGAGATCCGTTCTGACACGAAGCTAACGGGCAAATTCGACTTTCCGACCGAAGCCGCTGATGTGGATACGGTCTTGCATTTGATCGACGTTGCGTACCAAGAAGAGCAAGAGCGACAAGAGCGAATGGGTAACAAGTGATCGAATCGTAGGATGGGCCTCCAGGCCCGTCCAAAAAAAAATACGAGCAGACGGGCCTGGAGGCCCGTCCTAAGATATCAACAGACGGGCCTGGAGGCCCGTCCTACGAGACAAACCGCCAACCAAGTTCCTCCCACTTGGGATTGATCCATAAACGGCACTGTTTCTCGGACAGATTGACCTTCTTAGGATTGCGACCGATGTATTGCACACATCGCCAAAGATGTTGTTCGTCACGGACAATGCGATCATAGCTTTCATCTTGCCAAAGCTGACCTTCCAGTCCGATCGCCGCATTGATTCGTCTGGCAGTGTAGGATTTCCAACTACCTATGATCCCCTCCAACTCTATCTCCTCAGCCGGGTACGGCCTAATTACGCAGTGAACATGATTGGGCATCACCACGCTTGCTCCTAGTTCGTAGCGCTGCGCGTGAAAGTGATGGAGCGAGTCGTCAACAAGAAGCGAGAAGCAATCGTCTCTTAATACACAGCTACCCATGCCTTGATCCAACCAAAGTTCGATACGCTCGAAGACTATGCGCGCAAGACTCTCAAGCGCTCGCTTGTCCTTTACGCCAGGATTGCGTCTCTCCCAGTCGGATCGTAATTGTTCTAACTGGCAAAGCCGTGATTGCGGAATCGAGTCAGCCAGCCGAAAGGTCACAAAGTAAGTGGCACCCAGCTGCCGCCAGCGTGGCATATGGCGGGTGTAGACCCGCAGCGGGATATCGTCTCTCAAGCCTTGAAAACCGGGTGGCGCATCCAGATTCCAAAGCTCATTTGATGTCATGATAAACACCAGTGAATTCGAGTAGCCGATTAGTAGGATGGGCCTCCAGGCCCGTCCGTATGTACGTAATATCTCCGCAAGTATGTAATATACAAGAATTGAATCATACAGAACTATTTTGATAAAAACAGACGGGCCTGGAGGCCCGTCTTACTGAATCACTTCGCCGTCTCGCTCAGCCGTTCGATCAATCGCGGAAGATAACTATCGTAGCGATCTTTCAAGCCGGTAATCTTTTCCGGTAACGCTTTGGCTTTGTCACCGAGTTCATCCGCCGTCAGCTCACAAGCCAGAAGACTATTAAGAGCTGACATGGCAACGAAAGCGTTGGTTTCCTTGGCGTTTGCGAGTTTGAACAGCGCTTGAATCGCAACCGCTCGATCGGCTTCGCTGCCGAATCGAACCGCAATTTCATTCGAAACGCAGCGAACGTAGGGTGATGGGTCCGTTGTCATGCCGCGAGCTGCTTTGACGACTTCATCACGCTGAATTCCTTCTTGTGCACGGTAGAGCATTCCGCAAGCCGTCCAGTAACGCGCCGCGCTGTCACCTGCTACGCGGTTGGCAAGCAACTTCGTCGTGTCGCCATCACTGACGCGGGTTGCGATGTCGGCCGCCTCATAAACTGAACTGACAGGAAACAGTTTTGCATCATGCCCAAACGTGTAGGGTGCATCACGACCCGCTCGGTCGAGAACTTCACCTTCGGGAATTAAACCGAGATCACAAATATCAATCATCCAAGCTTTGAGGGCCCCTCGCATTCGCTCAAGCGATTCCTTTTGATCCGACTCATTCGCCAAGTTATGAATCTGATAAGCATCGGCTTGCAAATCATAAAGCTCTTCAGGCGCTTTTGACTTCCAGAAGACTGACTGCGCCGCATTCAACTTACCTTCATCAAACATCTTTTTCCAAACGCGAGTCGTCGGAGTTTGGAACATGTAATCTAAATAAGCTCCTTGGGGCCGTTCGGGGTGGAAGTTGCGGATGTATATGTAGCGATCATCGCGAACCGCCCGAGACATGTCGATCCGTTCGTCCATGCGATCTCGAAAACCATAAATGTACTTAGGTGATTCGGTTATGAATTTCCCCAGAAATGCGTGGCCTTGCAGATTCTCAGCTGGGCGTTCGCCTACCAAGCTGAGCACGGTCGGAACCAAGTCGACAAAGCTGATTAAGCGATCATTCTTTGAGTTCGCGGCGTATTCTTTTCCAGCGGACTCTTGGAATCGAGCGGGCACATGAACGATCATCGGTACCCTCAGTCCACTCTGGTACAACCAGCGTTTGCTGCGCGGCATGCCGCTTCCATGATCGCCGTAATAAAACACAATCGTGCTCTCCTCAAGTCCGTCTTGCTTGAGCTGCTCGAGCACTTGTCCAACTTGCTGGTCCATCTCACTGATCTTGTCATAATACTGAGCCCAGTCCTGCCGAACCTCGGGGGTGTCAGGATGGTAAGGCGGCACCGTCACTTTTGAAGGGTCATGCGACTGGGTGTGTGGACGCTTGCGTATTTGGCTTTCATGGCTGATCGTGAAGTTAAAGACCGCAAAGAATGGCTGACCCGCTTTGCGTTTTCTCCAATGCGCCTTGTTGCTCGAATCGTTCCACAGATCTTTGCCTGTGTTGAGGTTGTAATCCTCTTTCGAGTTATTCGTGCAGTAGTATCCGAGTTCACGAAGCAGCTGCGGATAGAGTTTTACTCTCGGCGGCAGATCGACTTGACTGCGCATATGCTGCGCCGAGAGGCTAGTCGGGTACATACCACTTACGATCGTCGTCCGAGCGGGTGCACAAACCGGCGCGTTCGACCAGCAGTTCGTATACATCATTCCCTTCGCGGCCAATCGATCGATGTTCGGCGTTGTCGCATAGCTGTCACCATAGCATCCCAGTTGAGGACCATTGTCCTCCGAGGTAATCCAAAGAATGTTAGGTCGCAATGTTGATGCGGTAAGTGCACTCTGAGATCGAACTGGTCCGCTTGAGAATATCAAAACGGTCAGTGTCAGAGACAATGTTTGAGCCAAGGAGCACACGACGCGCATGGCGGTTGCCTTTAGTAATTACATGCAAAACAGCAGTAGAGGATTCGAAGAACACCATGATACCAAGTGCTGCCAAGGTTTCGACACCAAACTGATGGTCCACCCATTCTCGATGCTTGCAATGACGTTAAAATAGCTAAGCTTTAACGGCCTCAGAGCGTGCCACCCCAAAAACAACCACTGCAAATTGCATTTTAGAGGAGCTGATAAATGAGCGACGTTAGCATTGTGTTCAAGACGAGCAAAGGGAACATCGAAGCGGTCGTGTATGCGTCGAAAGTGCCTGTCACATCCGCCAACTTTCTCAACTTGGCTCAGCGCGGTTACTACGACGGAATTACTTTTCATCGTGTCATCGCCGACTTTATGATCCAAGGTGGCGATCCTACTGGCACAGGCAGCGGTGGCCCAGGATATAAATTTGAAGACGAAACAACGGAAGCGTTGCGACACGATAGCGCTGGCATTTTGTCGATGGCCAACTCCGATCGCGGCAAGCGGGCGTACTCGAATTCCGGCCGCACCAACGGCAGCCAGTTTTTCATCACGCATGGACCAACGCTGCACTTGGACGGCATGCACACTGTTTTTGGCAAAGTGACTAAAGGCCAAGACGTCGTCGACGCCATCAAGCAAGGCGACAAAATCGAGAGCATTGAAATCAAGGATTCGATCGCCCCGCTGCTCGCTCAAGTTAAAGAGCGCGTTGACGAATGGAACAAGATTCTCGGACCCGTAAAAAAGTAGGTGAGTGCACTCTCCGAACTTAATTTGGATTTTGAGTGTCGCACAATTGTCCCAATTGTTGCAGCTACTGTACCAATTGTTGCAGCTACGATTGAGACAATCGTGCGACAATCAAACCCCAATGCGTTAGGGAGAAACACGCACTCATGACCTACTTCATGGTTGATATCGAAGCCGACGGTCCGATCCCAGGCGATTACTCCATGGTCTGTTTCGGAGCGATCGTCGTCGAGCCAAAACTGGACAGGACTTTCTACGGCCAATTGCAACCTATTTCTGAAAGGTGGGTTCCTGAAGCGTTAGCCGTATCCGGCTTCACACGCGAAGAGACGTTGGCCTTTGATGAACCTGCGAGCGTGATGCGCAAGTTCGCGGTAACGCTGAAGCCATGCTTCAAATCGATGAGACGTACAAGTTGAACATTCGCTTCAAATGAACCTGAAAAGAACCTGATTGGGAGCTAAACGGAATGACCCGTAATCGCATGAGTTATGCAGTGCTGGGGACAGGGGCCCTTGGCGGGCTGTATGGAGGCCTGCTTGCCAACAGCGGACTGGACGTCCATTTTCTGATGCGAAGCGATTTTGATTTTGTTCGTCAGCATGGATTGCGAGTCGACACGCCGCTGGGCGATTTCCACTTGGCCCAACCGAGCGTCTTTGCGTCCGCTGCAGAATTACCCAAAGTTGACGTGGTGTTGGTATGCTGGAAGACGACGCAGAACGATCACCTGGCCGAAGCCCTGCGGAATGTTTGTCGACCTGATACGATCGTACTGGTTCTGCAAAACGGATGGGACGTTGAACGCGTTGCTGCGGATGTGGTGGGTGAAGATCGTGTCTTGGGCGGTTGCTGTTTTCTATGTTGCACCAAAATTGGGCCCGGTCATATTCATCATCTGGATTTTGGTCGCATCGCATTCGGCGAGTACAGCCAATCGCTCAGCGGTTCGACTACCGATCGCATGCAGCATATCACGGATGATTTCGTGCAAGCCAAAATTAACATGCAGCCGACGAAAGACCTGCAAGCCATGCGTTGGCGAAAGTTAATGTGGAATATTCCCTACAACGGTTTGTCAGTTGTCTTGCAAGCCGACACGCACAAAATCATGTCCGATCCACAAGCCAGTTTACTGGTCGAGGAGCTGATGCATGAGGTTCGCGACGCCGCGGCCGCTTGTGGCAAGGAGATTGAAACGAGCCACATTACCAAGATGCTTGAAGACACTCGCAACATGGTCCCTTATGACAGCAGCATGTTAGTCGACTACCGTCAAGGTCGCTCGATGGAAGTCGAATCTATTTTCGGCAACCCTCTCCGCGCCGCAGTTGCCGCTGGCTATCGTCCAGCCAAAGTTGAGATGTTATATCGTCAGCTTTCGTTTTTAAATTGCCGATTGCATACTCCTGCGTCCTAATCGAATCCCGCAGGTTTACCCTGCGGATTTTTCGGCTTCTTACTACGTAGCTCATCACCGAAGGCCAGCGACGAGGGCTTATGCTGTTAGCATGCCGATCTTTGCCGAGTCGCAACCGCTCACGCGCAGCTTCACGATATTGCGGCCTCAGCAAGAGACCAGTGGCGTGCTTGCGCAACCGTTCGGCCAATGTTCCATCTGCCCAGCGCACGTAGCAAGAAACAGAAAAACCCGCAGTACAAGCCTGCGGTATTCGCCTGACGCTTACGACGATGATGCTATTGAAAATGCAAATCTTCGCGAACAACATCGTAATACTCTTCTCAGGTAACGCACGAACAAAAAACGCAAGTACGTCTACGGAGATCTTGCCTTCACAGATCTGCCCACTTATGAAATGGTAATTGATGATAATATTGCCGCTACAGAATGCATAACATCGACTCGTGTACGTGCTGATAACATTCGCGTTTGCAAACAACTACTACAACAAAACACCTTGGTGATCGACGCCAATGACGCCACAGCCCAACGCTTACATTGCACAGCATGCACAGAGAATCTGGCGTTCAGGCCATTCAAACAAGTTTGGCGCAATTGTATCTAGAATCATCTGCGGAGCTAAGAAACCTAAAGCGATTTATGTAGTGGAGCATTCCTCTGCCGACTTGCAAAATGCAAGATGTACTGGCGATCCAATTGGGTATTGGGAGTATCGCGGAACGCCATTTGACGCAGTGGAGTCGCTCGGGAGCATCGACCATACGAGCATGATTGCTTCACGCACACCAGTCTTGAGGTATTGTATAGATGAGCACTCAACGCGGATGGTAATCAATTTTTTGCACGGCATGAGGGCTCGTGTTGGTTGCCACTTATTGACGTTGGTTGGCGATCATTGGACGCCCGTACGCCGCACTTCGAAGTCATGAAGATACACTTTTCACATCAATGGACACAACGAGGTGCCATGGAATACCGCGAAGCACACAATACGATTCTGCTGCTTGGCACTGGATGGGAATATGTGCCAATGGGCGAAGCGACTTACGAACACGGCTTCATCGGTTGCCTACGTCCGTGGTCTGAGCTTTCCATCCCGGGCTCGTCCCGGTGGAAGCACAACTCATAAGCTACTCGCCGCAATCGGCTGGAACGGCGACGAGGGCTTATGTTACCATCTAACTGATCGTGTTCGACGTCGCAACTTTTGTCATCGCTGTACGGCACGCTCATTGGTGCATTGGGGCGTGAAGACACCGATGTATCGTCGGCCGGATCGTCCAATCCGGGAAGTGTTCCAGTGGCTGCGGCAACATGACCACCAGCTGAACCACCACCTGCTGCAATACGGTTCGGATCGAGGCCTAAGCGTGCCGCATTCACTCGCAGGTATCGCACGGCTGACTTGCCATCGGCAACACATTCTTTAGGAGTCGTTACAGAACTTGCCTCTGTGACGAGTTTCACTTTGATTGTATTGCGTCTAAGTTTGTAACGCTTGACAGACGGCTCGGTGCATGGCTCACCTACTTCGTTTCACCTGCTGAGCCAGTGGCACACGAAATGTAACGCTGGAAGCACCCGACAACCAAATGATCAATAGAAACTACTACGGCAAACTAGTTGGTTCACCACTGGAAACGGTTCCAAGGCTTCCCCACACTCCATACGGACTCGGTTCGCTCGAAGTTCCTTTGGGTGCCACCGTGGTTAGGTCGCCCGTGTCAATGTTCTCGGCCAGGTAGTGGACTGAGCCGTCGACAAACAGGACACCTACAATTCCGCGATGGTAAGAGCCGGCGCTAAACAAACCCGGCACCAAGTCGATCGATTGACGTTGTGAGGCGTTGTTATCATTGGGACCTAAGATTGTATTGATTGATGTGTAAATAGGTGATCCGTCGATCCAGCGTAGGCCGCGGCCGTAAGGAGCTGGGGGTGGAGTGGGTGTTCCACCAACGGGCGTAGGCGGGCAGGGATTGAATTTTGAGTGTTTGCATGGCACTGAAATTACGTCATCAGGAAACCACTCTTGAATGCCGCCGATCTTGATCTCAGCGAGTGCAATGGAATTCGAGGTACCATCGGTGACGCTTGCGAAGCGTTTCCAATTCATTCGCTCAAACATGCCGCGTGTGGCGCCATTGGCTATATCTAAAACGTTGTCGCCGACGCAAAATCCGTAAGTTGTGACTCCGATGTCTTTTGCCCCTTTTGCAAAAGTTTCACTTGGACAGAGCAACTGTGGAACTTGAAAAATCCAGGGAGTGTACTCGCCGTTGGCGGTTTCGTTGGGGAATGGACCTCCGGGAGGAATTGCTCCGAGGTTCGTACTGAAAGGGCCTTCGATCCGTTGGTAAAGTGGACCTTGTTCGAGCATCGGCAGCAATGCAACAAATCCGCTTCGTCGCTCGTGGTTTCCGGCAAATTTCGATGCGAACCCGGCCGTTCCGCTCCGCATCGCAGGCAATCGCTTAAAAGCACTTTCGTAGTTTGCCAGTGCCAAGCCAACCTGCTTCAAGTTGTTGGAGCACTGAATTCGCCGAGCCGCTTCTCGCGCCGCTTGGACCGCTGGAAGCAGCAGACCCACTAGGATTCCGATAATCGCAATGACAACTAACAATTCGACAAGCGTGAAACCGCCAAGCTTTACTTGGCAAGAAGAACCTAACTGAGTTCGGGTTCGCGGTGTTTGCATGGCTGAGGGCCTTCCGCGTGGGAAAAATAGAATTTGTATTAAACGCTCATGGTTCGAGATAACTTACCGTACCTGCAATCATTCATCTTAGTATTTTCTCGTAATCCTACCGTTCCGCTCGACTGTCTGAGTATCGAGTCGCTTCGATTTTACACCCATTGCATCGCAAACAGCAAGCACTTCGTGGAGCCCCGCAAGCTTCAGAGCAAATCTGTTTGGGATTTTTGAGGGCAAAATAATTACGCACGCGGAGATTGACTCTGTCGCCGCGATTTTGTCGAGTAGGAGTAGAAGTACGAAGTATGATCAATGCGATTGCGATTTAGTTCGCATCGGCCATTAACGTCGTACAGAACAGGTCGAGCAACTTCGCGGTGTCTTCTTGCGAGAAAGAATGCGGATCACAGCGCATCGAAAAAGTTAACTTGCGTCCGTAAATGCTGCTTGACATGGTGCAACGAGTCATTCGCCGAAGTGGGGGCACTCCAGTTATGCCGTCGAGCGTAAATTCGTCGCAGCTGATTTTGCCTAGACTCTTTGGGAGTCGGCAAGTAAAACGTCGCGACGGATCGCCTGCATTTGACAAGACAGAGGTAGCGAGGCAAACGTTGCGGCGCACCAGATACTGCAGCACAAAGGGGGTCGCCATTGCCGATGTTAATCCATTCATGAACGATTTCTGTCGCGAACCGTTCTTGATTAGCAAAGTGTCGTCGCGGATCAGCGCGAGCAGTTTCTCTTCATCGCCAATTTCAGCGGCCAGCCGATTGATAAACGTATACGCGGTCATATTGCAAGCTGGAATTTCAAAGTCCTGGCCATCGCGCATGTCCGACGGAACAAGGATCCGGTATTTCCTACTTCGCTCCGCTCGCTCGTTCCACTTCAAAACAACTTGAAACATTTTGCAAAGCAAGAGATCATTAAAGGTTGCTCCTTTTGAAGTTGCCAATTGACGCAAGCTGGCGTGCTGCTGGCCGGAAAGTTCTTGGTTGACCATTCCCGGCAGATTGACAGCTTGGGCTTTAGTTTTAGGTTGACTAAGGACTGCAATGCGATTTCCAAAAGTTCGCCAAACCTCAGCATAAGCACTGAGTGTTTTTTGAAGAAAGCCGTCACTGGCTTGTAGGCTGCGCATTTTCGTCGGTCGTGCTTTGAGTTGCGCCAGATCGAATTCACCCAACTCGACTTGACTTGCACAAGATGCCAAACGACTCATGTAGCATGCAAGCAAGTCGCCGACGAAACGGTAGGCTCCGGTCCCATCGCAGGCTGCATGATGAAACTGCAGCGTCATCCGAGTTTGCTCATCGGACTGGCGAGCCCAAATGCGTAGGCCTGGAGTTGAGTAGATATCCAGTTGTTCGCCACCGCTTAGGCAATTGGGTGCATCTTGCTCTGTCCACTCAATCCGAGTCATCAGTTCGGGCGCCAAAACCCAGCAAGGTTTGTTCTGCTTTGCCGGTTGAATTACGGCATATAGCAGCGGGTGCCGCTTAAGCGCTTCCTCAAGCGCGCAATCGAAAAAGTCTCTGTTAATCGCCCCGGTAAAGTCCAACTGGAGATAGAAGACCATAGGATATTCGGCACTATCGTCACACAAGAAATACCAGTCGATTGGAGCAATGTGAAGCGGAAAGATCCGCCCCTGTTTTCTTGTTTCCGAACTCATTTTTGCGGCTTCATGTTCTCTAAAAGCCTCTGCGGCTGTTCCGAATGGGTGATCGATAAAAAGTTCAAAGTATCGTCTAGCCGGGGCGCGGTTGCTAGCCCATTTTCTTTGTTACCTGACTCGAAACGCTCTCTGCACAAATTAAAAAGCCTAAATTCATGTCGTTGGCGGTTTAGCGGAGACGCCGAGCAGGAGCAGGAGTAGGAGTAGGAAAGAGCGCTTTTTCAAGCATTGCGGGATGACAAGTGCTACACTATCAGTCCAAAATTCGCATATTCATCACTTAAGATGCCGCGGGTTAACGAAGCGGATGACTTAGACCAATGAAGGCCTTCCAATGCCCGGCAATATAGATCAAGAGAATTGAAACTAGATCAACTACTCGTCATGAACGACAGCTACTTCGTTCACCCGCGGCTAGCGCCGACGGCTCACTGATACAACTACCCGAAGCACGCAAGCAACTGCGATGATTTAGTGAATCCCAAAATTAAAGTTGGACAAAGCACTAGGCGCAGCTCGGTTTAGTTGTTGGGTGCAGGCATAATGATCGTCCCAGGTGCGTCAAGGATTATTGGATCCTCTGACGACATTACTTCAAGTTTCGGGAGTTTCGCCATCAATTTCTTTATTCCCTCTCCCGTCACACGCGTGCCTCGAACATTCAACGACTGCAATTTCTTCAGAGAGCAGAGGTGCAGAATTAAACAATCGTCGAACTCTGTGCCAGCTACGTTTAGGTGTTGAAGTTCCACTAGCTTTCCAATCGCATCAGCCAAAGTGCTTGTATTCGTTCCAGCTAAATCGAGCGATCGCAATCTACTGATCGTGCTCAAAGCCTCTAGTTCATTGCCATCGACACTCGTGTCACTAAGGTCTAGCCATTGAAGGTTGGTGTTTTGGAGTTTAGCGCACAGCCCTTTCCCCTCTATTTTTCGACATCCAGATACTACAAGCTTGCTCAGTGTGCCCGTGGCACCATCAATGGCTGATAAAAGTTCGGCGTCCCTCACACTGCTGCCGGGGCTAAAGAAGACTGAGACGAGCCTGTTCTTGCTATCTACCGTAACTTCCCCACCGAGTTTCCGAATAGCTTCTACTGGAGAGCCAAGCGATTCAGCGAACTGCGTCAGTTGAAATTCAAGTTTCCCAATCTCATTCCGCCTCTCAAGTATCTCGGCATCTTTTTTCTGTAGGCGATTCACAAGGTCACGCTGCATCGCGCCGCGATAAGAGGTAGGTTCACCAATGCGTTGTTGCCCGAGTAAGTTCTTTTTTTCATTCTGCAAGGTCGCGAGATTTTCGTAAGCTGAATCAATGGCATCCTTCTTTGAAGCAATTTCTGCAAGTTTCTCAACAGGATTCGCATCGTAATCTTGCCATACACTCAACTGTCGCGTTGTTGTTTGAAACACACTCTCTTCGATGCGTTGAACTGGGCTGTCCTGGACTACCAGGTCAATTGTACGGTCGGACGCGATTGCTTGGTCGAAACGACTGTTTGTGAGATTAGGTTTAAGAACAATCAAGAAAGGCTCGTCTTTGTCGGTGATGGCTTCGAATCCCAACCTGCGAAAGTCAACGTCATCTGAATCTATCACAGCTCTAAAGTTCAGCTTGAGACCCGTGAAATTAAACTGGACCCGCGTTCCCTTTGTCGCAATGACACGATCACCGTCGATTTCAATCTTGACGCTTGCACCAGGACTTGGCTTGGCCACAACTTTCGGTGGTTCGCTTGGTACCGCCAAAGTTAAAATCTTTGCGGCGGCAATACCCGATGGTGCTGAGACATCTTTGGCAAAGACGTTCTCCTTCTCATCGATGAACGTCCACGTAGCTTTTGGAATTGCATTCGTTGGATCGTTATTCTTGAGTGTTAAAGTTGCCTGAGCGTCAGCTGATTTGTTGTCGGCAGCTAGCGTCAATATTACGCCACTGGTCGCCGCAAGATCGCCTGGTAAGGGAGACGTCAGTTTAAACACCCCTTGCTCGCCAAAGCGAAGGTTAACATTTCCCACTTCAAAGTACGTATCTGCGTCCTGTTTAAGAATTACGGTCACGTCTTTCCAGTCATAGAAAGTGTCATTCCAAATCTGAGTCCACCCTTCCAGATTGGTCACGACATTGCTGGACAAGGTCGATCTGATTTTCACCAGCGGCTTATGGTTCGCATCGAGTTTCTGGGTATAGGTAACATGAACGTTCGCTAACTCGGCATCGCACTTTAAGTTGAGTATTCCAGCGTCATACTCGTTCAAGCGATTTAAAATGCCATTAAGCTCTGCATCTAGCACCTCCAGAAGGGAAATGCCTAAAATGTCTTTTGAATCAAGCTGAACGATTTCTGCCTCGTTGCGCACCAGCTTGAGCGTATAGGTTAACGGATTGCCACCAGGCGGCGTAAATCCGATCACTCGCCCCTCTATCGCTTCTACAGACACAGGTGTGTTTTTACTTGACCCTTTGTCACTGCTATCAGCTCCACTGGATGGCGCTTCAGTCGTTTGAGCCTTCGCTAGCCGTGTTACTTTAACGAGTTTGCCAAGCGCAAATTTAAGGAGCTCTTCGCGAGAGAAATCTGAACTTGTGCCACCGAATTTTGAGGTCAAAGGATAAAACCTGGGTGCAGCATCATTGACGTATGCCGGCAATGGAAGCGTTTCGTCGATCACCTTACAACCAAGGCTACTGACGTTTGCACGGAAATCTACGTCGTTCGAATTGGCATTGACGCGAACTGAAAACGATGTTGCGCTCGGCACGCCTTTGTGAGTAACTTGACACTCAGAGTCGGTGAAGATGATTTTGCGCACGCTCAGCTTGTCGTCATCTGCCTGTAATGATGAACCGGCAAACAGCAAAAAGGATCCAACGCAGATCGTAAAGCTAGTTTTCAGTCTCATTGCTGAGTCTCTCCATAAAAGAAACGCCAAGCCAGTAATAATGGCCTGGCGTTTCAGGTTAGTTGACAAGCGATTGGAAGGCAAGAATTCGAAGAAGCAAATGCTATTTAGGAATTCAATCAGATTATCGCATGTCGACAAACAATTGTTAATTGCATTGACAACGGTTATTTGTACGTTGTATCGACTTGGACTTGAAAACCCTGCGCGATTGGAATCAGCGGTCGGCTATTTCCTGGATCTAAGCTCGCAATGACTGATAGGGTCATGGTCGGCAGTTTCGTACTATTCTTGTTCAATTGCCATTCCAAATACGGCTTAATCTTACCGCCTAATCCACCCGCATCGGTGCCGACGAGATTTTTAAGTGCATCTGCGGAAATGAAAATGGTGTTTTCGCGTGGATCAAAGGCTGCTGTTGTCAATGGCAGTGCGCCCAAGAACGTGCCGTCGGCTGCGCGAACCTCAAAGACTAGAGTCAAGGTGCTTGGAAGTGGTGATGTCGGCGGCACATCAATCAACAGGGCGGGTGAGCTGGATTTGAAAAATGTACTGATGTTCGCGACCGGATCACCCGACGTGGGCTTGGGAACGGTTGCAAACATATTCAGTAAGGCACCTGTTCTCCAGGACAACTGCCCGCCTGAGGACTGTAGGCTTGCTCCGGCTTTCGCAACGGGTACCAATAAATGGCTGCTCACTCCGTAAGGCGTGGCGAGGTGAATGTCGACTACTTCATCAAAGCGAGTGTCGCTTTCAGCATCTTGAGATTTCTTAAGTACTTGAACACCGGTCGGTATCTCGACAGACATCACTTGTCGGCTGATCAGGTTAAAGGGTACATTGCGCCCACCGGCAATTAACTGAGTGCTATGAACACTAAATCCTTTACCAATCAAGTAGAGCGTCGTCGTGGCATTCGGATTGATGCCGGGCGAGCCGTACCAGCCAGTCAATTCGGGAGCTAGGTCAGTGATGCCTGTGTTGAAGAGTTCGAAACCGCCTGAAGTGTTCTCGTAAGGTATCTGAGCCTGCATCGTTTGTAGTGGTAGCTCTTGGTCCAGTTGGTCGACACGTTTCAGCAAGCGGTGAACTTCGCCATCGCGGTAGAGATGAGCACAAGGTGCGCATGCTGCGGCGCTCTGTTTCATGGCTTGAATCGAGCGGCTCAGTTTCATCGTCTCCTCCATGCTTACCTCAGTGCATTTGGGGTTGGTCAACTTGAACCAATTGGTGCGAATGTCGAAGGTCATGTAGGGGACGAACGAGGGCATGACAACGATGGCAGTGCATTCTCGCATGCCCGACTCTAGTTGGCGGCTACGCATATCACTGTCACTGGTCGGGCCACCGAAAAGTGTTTCACCAAAGGTCGCAATGGTGCCTTTGACCGGCGGTGATTGAAATCGAGGATGAAACCGCCATCCAAATGTGTCATTGCCATGTGAGAAACCGACCGAAGTATGATTGATATTAATCGTAGCCATGTCCCATTCCAGGCGCCGAGTGTAACGCAACATCGACTGTGCATTTATTTGGCCGCTTGCAAATGCGAGTGCCACCGCAACTTGCATTTCTCGTCGTCGAGCATAGGCGTCGGCGATGTTCTGGTCATTCGTTACAGGGTCAAGGGCGAAAACTCGCACCGGCCACCGGCAGCGTACGTATGCATTGAACGCCTGCCTCGCTTCAGGACTGGGGGATGGGCCAATAAACGGTCCGCACTGATCCGGTACACACTGACAGCCTTTAGAAATCGCTGCTTCCCGCATGTCTTCTGTCAGTCGCTCGTTCAGTAGCGAAGACTCCACAATAACGGCCCAAGCCAGCGCGGCAGTAGTCGTGTCTCTAATCTCCGTTACCGATGGCTTGTTATCTGAGGCCGACTGTCTTGAACTTACCAAAGTAGTCTTGGGAGACGATGCCGAAGTCATGTCCTCGCTCATCGTGCTCGTTGGAATACCGTTTCCGTCATCCCGTCCCATTGCATTGAAAAAAGTGGCGCGGACATTTTGGATGGAACGAATCCGTCGTTCTCGAACTCCAACGGCTAAGTTATGATCGCAAAATGTCCATAGCGATTGTAGGTTCTCAGAAGAAAGGAAATCATAGGCGGCTTCGAGTTCTTCGTGCAGATAGGCTCGCACGTCAACATATTCAATGGTCGGCATGCTTGTTGGAATTGATTGGAAACGTAAAAAGATCTCGTAAGCAATGGTTGATAGTTGCTCACTTCCGATCACGCTAGGCACTTGTGATCCAGGCAGCGGCATTCGTGCTCGTCGCATCTTCGCAGACGGCGCGTAAAGACTTGTAGTATCAGACATCGTATGAACGTTCAACGCAGTCTCCATTGCCTCCAACGTCAGTCGTTTGAGATCTTCCGATTTCTGAATTGCGGCAGGTTGTGAGCTGTCCGCACTACTCTCCAGATAAATGCTAACCTGTGCTCGAGGATTACCTTTGCCAAATGTTCTGCGTATGTTCTCGTCATTTACCACCGCCGTTAACACTGGAGCTAGAAAGTCGACTGCATCGTTTATCACCATGTTTCGAATCGTTGTTGGAAGCAACTCGTCGCTGATGTATGGCTCAGCGGTGATTGTGATCTCGGCCCCGTATCCTTTTTGAGTTTGCTTTCCAGGCAGAACGGACACTGGAATGCGCACAAGGTTTAGCGAGTAACCGGGTGAATCGGCGATATCGTCTCCTTCGTTGATTCTCCGCAGTTCATGCAAATGGTTCAAATATCTCGACATTTGGTCTAGCTGGGTTGCCGGTTCCAACGACAGTTGATTCTGAGAAAATGAGAAACCTGGCAGTGGGGTTGTTGCCGTGGAAGAGAAAGGTTCCGTTCGCTTGATAATCGCAGCCTCGCCGCCGGTGACCGGGGTGTTTGGATTGGGTATCAATCCATTTACGATCTGCAGATCTGTCGTTGCTTGACTTACGGTGGGAATTGGAGTTGGTGTTGGATTTCCGTTTGTCGTGCGCGATCCAGATGCAGCTTGGAGAGCGAACGCCATTCCCAAAAAAGCCTGATCGCTACGGCGCAGGGCTCCATTCATACGAACTTCGAAATGCTCAATTTGTGCCGCCATCTGTTTCTCGTACTCATATCGATGGCGCATCAAGCGACTTTGACCCCATATGTCCGGATGCTTGGCAACAATGGAGCCGTATTTATCGATATGGTGTTCGAGCCAGTCGATCTCCCGTGCTAGATGCTCAATGCTGTCATCTTTACCCGTTACAGGCTTCTCACGGTGAAGCGCGTTCAGCGGCTTGACGACCGCCTTAAGCGGCTTATACCAATCGTCTGCAAAGCCGATTTGGAAACTTGCGGAGTAAGAGATGCCAATAGCTGCCATAAGGGACAGGTGAAATAACTTTTTCCAACTCATGGGGCTCGACCTCCAGACAGTGGTGTACTCAGACAACTCCAAACCGAGACCCAATCTGCAACTTGATGAGTTCAGATTGGTTCGTGAGACAGCAAGAATCGGACTAATCCCGCCGCAGAGAATTCAGCTTATTTTTTTAATACCGCACTAGTTCTCTGATTGGTACTAGAGCGACAATCGTAACAAACGTAATATTCGTCCTAGCACATTCAGAGTATTGGCCATTTTGCGGAAAAACGCCAAGAGAAATCGCAGTAGCGCCTGCGCATATTACCAATGCTAGACGTTTGTTGCTTGCTCTATCACAGCTAAAGTCGGCACGGATAATTGGCTTGCACAAAATCGAGTCCAGGGCCCTATCACTTACCTGGGTGCTTTGAATCGCCTTGTGAACACGAACCCAATAATTTAAGTGGCGCAGTACTTGCCCACGCGTTCTCCTGAACTGGCTCGTGACTAGCTGCGATTTTTCAGTACATTATGATGTTAAACTTAGGCATTTTATCTAAATTCACGAGTGAATGATGCAACCTTATCAGTCGCAAGACGATTACAAGTATCAGCAACTACCCACACAGTTGCTCGATTTGCTTGATGGAGTCTACTGCGAAGCGGTCTCAGAAACGCGGAACTTCACATTCCTCGCCGGTAATGACAGTGTGCTGTTGGGTTACCCGCGCGCGCGATGGTATGAAGATAATTTCTGGGCGAATCACTTGCATCCTGACGATCGCGCTCGGGTTCTGCAGTCCTATGTGCACGCGCTCAGCACGCGCGAAAGCCATCGGTTTGACTATCGAATGCTTGCCGCCGATGGCCGAACGGTTTGGATCCAAGATCGGATTAGTGTGATTGAGTCGGATGGGGGAATCGGAAAAGTTTGTGGACTGTTGCAGGACATATCAGATAAGAAGCAGACTGAGATTGCGTTGCAAGAGACGCAAATGCGTCTCGACCATGCCTCCGACATGCTGATGTTAGTTGATGACAGTTCTCGAATCGTTGATGTAAACAAAACTTCCTGTGCCACCGATATTACAGAGCTTCAAAAATCGCAACGCGATCTGACTGATAATTACAAATTGATGCTTGCCATCGTCAATGGCAGCTCCGATGTGATTTATGCAAAAGATCTCGACGGCCACTATCTGTTAATCAACACAGCCGGAGCGGATCTCTTTGGGTTACGCGTGGAAGATGTACTTTGTCGTCGAGACAGCGAATTGCCTGCTACTCAGGCTGCGCGAATCTTGCTGCAAAGTAGCCATAGTCATTCGCGTTCAAATACGACACCGTTGGTCGAGCAAGAGGCAGTTGTCGCTGGCAAACATTGTACGTTTCTTTCGACATACTTCTCCTACTCAAATGCGGAAGGCGAAGAGCTCGGGACGATTGGTATATCACGAGACGTTACTGAATTGAAACAGCTTGGGGATGCACTTAGGCATTCTCAGAAGATGGAGGCTGTTGGAAGACTCGCCGGTGGAATTGCGCACGACTTTAATAACCTCTTGACCGTCATTCTCAGTTACAGTGAGCTACTGCAGCTGTCATTGCCAGAGGGCGATCCCCAACTGCATCAAGTCAACGAAATCTTCAAATCCGGTCAGCGCGCTGCTGGCTTGACGCGACAGTTGTTGGCCTTCAGTCGAAAGCAAGAGCTCCACCCTAAGACCTTCAACATACGACAAAGTCTCAACGACTTAACAACGTTATTACAGCCCATTGTTGGAGAGAATATCGAATTGTCGATCGATGTCGCTGCGGAGGTCGCAGACGTCAAGATGGATCTCGAACAGTTTCGACAGTCGATCCTTAATCTAGCTGCAAACGCCCGCGACGCCATGCCGCACGGAGGCCGTATTTCGATCGTTGTTGATGATTTTAGAATCCAGACACCTGATCAAGTGGTCGTGCATCCGCATCTCAAGTTTGATCGCTATGCTCGAATTAGCTTTTCCGATACTGGAATTGGAATGTCGGAATCTACGCAGGCCCGTATCTTTGAACCGTTTTTCACGACGAAGCAGATTGGTAAAGGAACTGGCCTTGGTCTATCTATGACTTACGGATTTATGACTCAGTCCGGCGGCCATATCGAGGTATCAAGCATTTGCGGACATGGCAGCACTTTTCGCCTTTACTTGCCATGTGTATCCTCAGATCTGTTGGAATTAGCCCCTTCGCCAAGGGCGGACGAATTTGACACGACAAGCTTGAGTCCCACTATAGGAAAAGAAACAGTGCTCCTTGTTGAAGACGAGGAGACGGTGCGTGTTTTATGTTGCCGAATTCTAGAAGCCTGTGGGTATACGGTGTTAAAAGCGCAGGACGGGATAGAAGCTCAGGCGTTGTTGCAGTCGTCTACGCGCAAAATTGACTTACTGATTACGGATGTGGTCATGCCACGCATGAACGGTCCGAAGCTAGTCGAATCCGTTTATCGAGAATTGCCATTACTGCCAGTGTTATTTATTTCGGGTTACGCAGACGACGTTATTTTGCGCGACATCCCAGACACGAAGCGCAATCTGTTGCGAAAGCCGTTCAGCCCTAAACAATTGGTGGATCGCGTACGAGCAACGCTGGACGAAGCCGCGAAACTGAGCAGCAACGGTTAACGACCGTCGACTCGCGGGCTCTAGTCAGCTCCGCTATGATGTAGACGAGAGCTCGACGAACCAATTTCATTTGCACTATCGCACTCTCGCACTCTCGTCCAACCGCCGACGGCAGCCGCTCCGATTCCGATTAATGGCCGCGTCGACAAACTGAAACATTGATAATTTGCTAGGGTTTTCATGGCCAATCTACAAGCTGCAGCAGGTTGGCCATCGGATTTTTGTGGCAGCGTACGGCTTTTCCCGCTCCCTAACTTGGTGCTATTCCCCAACGTTCCCCAGCCACTTCACATTTTCGAACCACGCTATTGCGAAATGCTGCTCGACTCGCTGGCACACGATCGCTTGATTGCCATGGCGCTCCTGCAGCCCGGTTGGGAAAATCAAATTCAGCAGCGGCCACCGGTTGCTTCGACCGTGTGCATTGGCAAAATTGTAACGCACACACCTACCAGCGATGGTCGCCACAATATCTTGTTGGTGGGTATTAAACGTGGCCGCATAATCGAGGAACTTGAGTTCACGCGACCGTTTCGACGCGCGAAAGTCGAGGTACTTGAGGACTACTATCCGCCAGACAGCGAAGCCGAGCGCGGTGGTATCTCGTCCGCTCTGCAGTCGATTTTCGCTAAGTTTGTGCCTGAAGGACTCTCTGCACAAGCCAGCTTCAAGCAGCTGATGGGGGAGCAAATGCCGCTCGGAATTTTGACGGACATGATTGCCTATGCGATTAATTTACCGTTGGCAATCAAGCAGCAGCTATTAGCCGAATCGAATGTCGACATCCGATGCCGCTTGCTACTACGCTGTCTAAAACAAAGGCTTGAATCCACCCAGGAGAGCCCTGACTCCGTCACCGAGGGTTTTCCTCCCCGGTTTTCTGAGAACTAGCTTGCTATTTTCGTTTGTCCCATAGCCAGCGGTGAGTGTTGACTTAATAGCAACACACAAAAGTTCTCAGAAGCTAGCCAAACTGGATGACCATTTTTTCGGAGCGCGGGCGTGCTCGCCCCGTGTCACTCACTCTCTAATAAAAATTGAGTTGACGGCCGAGACTGCTGACGGAATAACTTTGGCTCCGGTGCCTGCTAACATTGCACAAAAGTGGACCGGTTTTCAGGAGCGCGGGCGTCCCCGCCCGCTGAACCCGCCGGTTGACTTGGGCAACACTAACGAATTAGGGCTTTGTCTACATAGCGAGAGCGACCCCTCACGGTAGCGAGACAGCGAGTCCCGTAGCGGGCTAGGACGCCCGCGCTCCGAAAAACCGGTCAACTATTTCGCATAAATTGTGCGACACATGAGCAATTGCTATTAAGCCGGCACTCTCCAGCGGCGAAGGTACCTGCTTGCAGCCCGAGTTATTCCTTCGCCAACTTAACTGAATCCGAAGCCAACCCGTAAGTAAAAACCGCCCTCAGTCCCATCAAGAAATATCGCTGGCATCCATTTTCTTAAAAACTGGTATTGCTTCGAATTCGAAAATCAGAACATTTATCATTTGAAGATCCAGGGAAAGACTCCCGTGGGTGCCGCCGAGTTTGACTCGATTTCGCATTTCGACTCTGGCGCATGAATTCATCCGGAAAGATTTCGGTCGGTTGCATTTCCTTACCAGAGTTGGCAAGGAAAAGCGGTAGCTCGTCAATCTCGAACTCTCACGGAAGGAAACTCGCATGTTAGTTTTATCGCGCAAAGAAGATCAATCGATCCTATTCCCGAATCTCGGCATTAGCATTGAGATTGTTCGTGTTCAGGGAAACAAAGTCAGTGTCGGCGTTGAAGCCCCGAAGGCGATTAGAATCGTGCGTGGCGAACTGCAATCCATTTCGGACTCAAGTACCCAAGCCACCACGACCGAAGTGTCGCTTGGGACGCTCATTAAAGTCCTAGCACCCGAAGTGCAGCTTCAGCTACGCGATCGCTTGGACGCTGCCGGCTTAGCCGTACATGCAGTCCAAAAGCAATGCGAATTGGGGGGGCTTGGAGAACGCCGAGTTTTTTTTGAGCAAAGCTGTCGAAGCTTTGGCCCAGCTGAACAAGATGTTTGAATCACCGCAGCCAGCAGACCGATCCGACTGCGTCCAAGAAACGCCGTCCACTTACGGACTAGCAAGTTTCAAAACTGGCTTTTCAAAAAGTCCCACCGAATCGATGGGTAACCGAGTGTCAACCGCTTGGCTTACCGAATCAGCGATCCCAAATAAGCTCGTTGAGTATCTTCAACTGCAGCTTTGCAGCCAAAACTGATGCCCCAGTTTCCGCTTGTCATTTGCCCCACCACCCTGCAGAATTCAAATCCGATTAGGGTGGGCAGCTCGATTCTTGTTGCGAGAGCGTCAGCGGCCGATTTGACGTTGCAAGAAGTTGACTCGTAGCTAGAATTGCCCATCAAAGCGAGCTTGGTCCTTAAACAGCCAAGGCTAACTGACGTCCATTCCTAAATGAACGGTCGTCACTAGCAAGTATTTTTACTTTTTGCCTTTGAGGGCGTAGCTCAGTCGGTAGAGCAACGGACTTTTAATCCGTTGGTCGTGGGTTCGAGTCCCACCGCCCTCACTTAACGAAAACAAGGGTTTTCTTCCAGTCGGAGTCAAGTTAAGAACAACCTACGACCCTCGCTACGACCTTTGCAGCCGGTTGACTGCAAATCTTTGGGTGGCTAACTTGGGTCGGATGAGCATACAGAAACCGCCAAAGCCATATCCCGACTTCCCCCTTCATCCTTCCTCTAATGGCCAATGGGCGATGCAGATTCGCGGAACACGTCTATGGACTACGGCGAACATTTAGAACTGTTGCATTTGAAGTGAAGGACACACTTGCGGCGCGAGTGGTTATGGGCCACTCAGCGCCGGGTAGTGATATGGACGCCGTTTATGTCCAATCGATTTGCGATCTTCGCTTAGAGCTGATCGCCGCTTACGTTCGAACCTGGCTCGGGCTGACTTAAACGAGTTATTACTTCAAAATAGCAACGCTTGATTGGGTTTCTGTTTCTCTTTCATGGCTTCCCTTGCCCAAGTCAAGTCTTTGCCAATCAATAGCTCAACCATTTCAGTATGATGAGTGTTCTTCATGGGAACTAGAGCGGTATCAAACCCAGCCTTCTTGGCCATCAATATTACCTCTGCGTCGTTATCATATGTCATCAGGAAGTCGCCCGCGATCGTCTTAGCGACTTCAAATAGTCTGTCATGATCTAGTTCATTATGTTTGTACAGTCTTCGGCCCGCTCGCTTACCTTTGCCACCTGCAGTGTAGGGTGGATCAATAAAAAATGCCGCTTTCTTGTCGGCTGCATGCTCGGCAGAAAATTCGATTCCATCAGTTTCATGGAATTTAAAACGACTGCGTATGTCGGCTATGTCGAGAATCCGATTCGCCAGCGTACCAGCGTACCAGCGGGATTTGATCCCCTTCCCTTTCTCGCCATACTTAATCAGCCCAACGCCTGGCGCCATGATGCCACCGTGGCAAGTTCGATTGCGTAGGATGGTATTAAATGCTTTCTGGCGTATTGGCGTGCGTTTTTCGAGCTCGGCGTTAATGTTTTCAATCGTTAGATCAAACGAAGTTATTCTTTCGGCGAGCCATTTTGCATCATCGCCGAAAATTGTGTGCCAAACAGCGGCTACATCTTCATCGAGTTCAACCATTACAACTGACGTCGCTAGTTCCTCGAAGCCTACAGTTAGTCCAACTATTCCACCACCGGCGAATGATTCAATAAAAAAGTCGAACTTCGTTTTACTTGCTAGCCAAGCTCGTACATAGGGAACAAGCCACGTCTTTCCGCCTGGATAGCGAAACGGACTGCGTTGCGGCACAGAAGCGACGTTCACGATCTTAGGCAACTTGGTCATAACATTTGATCCAATCGCTTGTTGCTCGGGGGTGTCAAGTGTTTGCGGTCAAGTTTGCTTTGTAGTACTTTGACGAATTCGCCAATTTTTCCCGGCTTAGAAACTGTGATTTCTAACAGTGCTTCACTGAATTTGGTGTATATCGCTTCTATCTGAGAGAGCACGTACTTATTGTTCGTTGTATCAAGGATGATGTCATACACGAACCAAGCGATTTCCGCCTCGGACTTCTCAACTTCCTTTAGTTTCGGCAATGTACTGAAAAACTTTCGATCAAGCGCAACTGCGGACTTCTTTCCCCATGCGTGTATGATCCCTCCTTTGAAAAGCAGTTGTGGCGCTAGGCGTTTACGTGAGGACGAAAGGAAGTCGGGACGTGGATAATATAATTCACCTGACCAATCCATCGCAGAGTTTGCCTGGGGGTTTTCCATGAAGTGTTCGAACGGTTCACGGACATTTCCCGATATATAAACTGCTTGTACCTCGAGCGCTCCAAAATCAACCAGTTTGCCTTTTTCGTTGTAAGACACAAGCACAAGATCAATATTTCCCGCTGATTTACCAACTGCATCTTTTAACCGGACTTCCGTTATGGATGTCCAGCTTGTGTTTGGCGCGAAGAAGAAGCCGGCAGCATCTTCAGCGATTATCCACTGTTCGCGAAAGCGAATTGGGCAAGTAATTACGGGCGAGTCACCAAAATTCACACTGCAAACTCCTAGAGGTGTCAGTGCTTTGTCTTTGGTGCAATTAGGGACCGAATTATTGTAAGGGCAAAGCTTGTTTGCTCGATATCGGGTTGCTTCGGCGGACTGGTTGCTAATTGGAAAACCAAATACCTCCGCAAGTGGCTGTTTGGGTCCGATCTTTACTCGTGCTTTCTTTGCCAAATCTCTGCCTCCATTCGAGTTGATAACCGCTTACTGCGGTCCAATTCTAGCAAAACGAAGGCTTGGCGGCAAAGGCGAGTTAGGAAGTAACTTTAGTACTTTCAATCGCCTCGTTCAGTGACTGATCGATTCTGCGACGGTAATTCAATCTTTTATCGAATGCAAATTCAGGAGAAGGTCGAAGCGTCCATTCCCCTACCCCTTGATAAAAAAATTCGTCGCCAGCCATTGGTGTTTCTGTTTCCGCGTCGATAGCGCGGAAACCGTCACCAAGAGTCGGCATCTGAATAGAGTCGGAGTTGAAGATAAACACTTCGCCGAACGGTGACTCTGCGAGTTTTCCGTCATTCAGGTCAACAAACCTAAGCCTTTCGAGCCCATCTTGCCAGTCGATACGATGCACTGCTCCGTCAAACAAAACGATGGACTTATCGCAAAATGCACTTACTGTTAACACCATGTCCTTTCAATCCGTGAATTTCACAAACCGATTGGCGTGTGGAAAAAAATCAACTGCATTGGTAAACGCTCGGTACTTACGGCTTGACAAGGCGACGCTTCCGCTGCATTTCGAAACCCAAGAAATTAAACTCAAAATAAATAAAGCAGCCATCGACGAGGCGTGTAAGCTGATCACTGATAATCTGAG
Source organism: Planctomycetia bacterium (assembly GCA_031412515.1). GTDB lineage: Bacteria > Planctomycetota > Planctomycetia > Pirellulales > Pirellulaceae > Aureliella. Next base: position 29,285 of record JANODD010000062.1, read on the forward strand.
CGAGCAGGATCGTGACGACCTTGCGGATGGAGGGGCCCCACCGACCTATCAGCTATCGCAACTAATAGAGTGCATTTGGCTGCGACAGCATCTGATGTGAAATGCCCTAGTGCTTTGTTACAGCTAAGAATTAGGGTTCTTTCCGCAGCGAAAGTCGTCGAGAACTTCGGAGATTTACAAGCAAGGC
>JANODD010000063.1:0-2225 GCA_031412515.1 Planctomycetia bacterium
AATTGTCGAGCGTTTTCAAATAATCGGCGATATCAATTTGCTGAGACCCTGGCAACGATGTTGCTGCTCTCAGATTCAAGACCGCGATGTCTTGGGTTTCGAGCTCGTCCGACGACATTGCCGATAGGTCGTCGAAGGTGGGAAAGTGGGCACTCGAACTACGGCGTTGCACTCTTTCAGCGAGGCTCTGTTTGACAGTATACGAATTTGAAACGTTCCAAAGAGCAACGACCCCGGCGAAAACGAACACTGCTAGAAAAAGCCAAACCGTCAACCGCAAAGATTGTGGTTTTGGATTTTCAACGTGCGATCCCTTGGTGGCCGTCAATCGGTTTGGTGCTAATCGCTTGGATTTCATCGATCCGCCTTTGGGGATGAACTAGACTCCAAAGAAGCTGCATGGTTTATACAGGTTTATACGCAATACGTCAATTTTTTCTGCTTATGATCCGGCGCTGTTTAAGAGGCTGGTCTCGACTAGAAAGCGATGTCGAGACGCATCGCTAACAACGTCGCTAACAACGTCGCGAACACAATCGCGTCATCAACTGGGCTCGCGGTCGTCACTGACCCTCAAAAAGCCCATTAAACCCCTTAGCCAATCGCATGCCATAACAACCAACTGCGTGGAAACTACTTTTCTGATTCCGAAGGGGACGTCTCAGTCAAAGGTTTTTCTAGGTTTTTCAAGGTTGTTGAATCTTGGCGGCTCATACGGATTGATGGTTAGCCCTTTTTTAGTCGCTTCAGCGCGCCCTACAAACCCCCCTCGCATTTCAAGGATCCCTGAAAGCTGACTGCTGTCATGTGCAAGCGATATCTTACGCAAAAACACTATGATTCCTAGTCCACCGGAAATTAGACAAACTAGGGGTCCCAATACCATAGCGTGCAAGAGTAGGTTTGCTCCATCGCTTGCAATTACGACGTCCTCTTCAGCCATTGTTGTAGCAAACTGGAGTCTTAGCTCCCAGTAAATGACAGTAAGCCCTACATGTGCAAAATAGACAGCGACGAGCCCTAGCAACATGGGCACCAGAAATAACCAACGTGGTGGCAATTTAGCACATATGAAAACATATAGACAAACAAGTGTTAGATTTGTAAGAATTGCATAAGTCATGAATTCAAGGCCATTCGCTTCCACATGGTGATTCAACGCTGTCAGAGGCGTTTCGGGAGAAGCCATGAAAAATTCCAAATGGAACGCCATCATCACCTTTTGTAGGGTACTTCAATATGCACGCGTTCTTGCATGGGACATAACCGCCTGTCCTTGAGCCAAATTTTTTCCAGCAGTTGTTGATGCAAACGCCCTGCATCCAACCAGGACCATATGGGTTGCCTCCGGAGCCGTAGGGATTGGTGAATGCATCGGCCATTGAAAAGAATACATCTGTTTCTGCGTGCCACCAAACTACTTTCAGCTGATCGCCGACGCGAGTGCAGCATCGTTCACATCGCCAGTGTTTTCTTTCGAATGCATTTATGAACATTGATACTTTGCCAAGCGGCGTTAGTGGCTTATGAAAATATCCATTCCACACTTCACGCGGGAGCTTGGTGTTTTGGCTTTTCGAATATGATCCAGGCCCATTATCACAATGCGTCGGAATCGCCTTCGCACGCGATAGCGACCTCGTGACATGTCCATCAATTCGTGACTTGAAATACGACTCGAAAATATCTGCGAGGCCAATCTCTGAAAGGGTTACAGCGCTCCCGTGTCCGGTGTAATAATGAATGAAGAAGTCGTTCCACCCCCAGCTCAGACCACTTGGGTCGAGATTATTTGGCGCAAAGTAACCGCTGTAAAGAGACGCGCCATCGTGATACCCGATAGGGTCTCTGGACGAAGACACCAATCGAATCCAGGTGGCATGGCATTCGTTGCTTGATTCGCATGAATCCCTGTGTGCAGTTTGATGATTGCTGCTGTTGATTGATCGACGACTCTGCCCGCGCGCGTGACGTGCGACGAAAGCGAAGGAGGTTGATGAATCAGCGAAGGTTACCATGCACCCTATTGTAGTGGATCGCCGAAGCAACTCGCTATCGTTTCGCAAGGGTTTTACGGAGTTTCTCACTCACTCTGTGTCGCGATTGGGCTTCGGTGATATTGGCGGGGCTGGTCGCTCGGCGGGATGAGTCTTTTGATGCGTCTCAAGTAACTTCTTCAAGCTGACACGAGTGTAGATTTGAGTGGTGTCTAACTTTTCATGGCC
>JANODD010000064.1:0-11360 GCA_031412515.1 Planctomycetia bacterium
CAATTGTGCGACACTCATCCCCACAATCAATAGCTGGTCAACCCCTAGTGCTTCATCCAACTTTAATTTGGGGGGCGTAGATGTGAGCCGTCGGCGCTAGCCGCGGGTGAACGAAGTACTTGACTCGACGTGACTTATTAACAATCTAAAGACAGACGATTTAGGGTCGACAGATTAACGGTCGACGAACTTTTAGTCTTGCACGACAAACCACTTCGTTCACCCGCGGCTAGTGCCGTCGGCTCACTGATGTTGATCCCAAAATTAAAGTTTGGTCAAACCACTAGTTACCGCTCGACTCGTTTTGTGATTCGACGGATTCTATTGTCGTCGAATCAGCCGTCGCCGCAGGCTTGGCAAGTTTCACGAAAGCGGCGAGTCCTCTAGCGCCACTTGGTGTGGAGGACTCTGCATCCCCACTTTGATTCCGAGCCTGAGCGGGATTTGAATCTGCTCTTTGAGTGCTTTGCTGCGGAGCACGAACTGGCGCGACTGGGCGAGCTGCTTCAGCGGGCCAGCGGTTTGCAGACGATGCACCTAGTCCAGCGTTGGCTGGTGGCAAGTTGAGCTTTTCGAAACGACCGCTCGAGACCTTGGATGGAGTCGTGATCACAGGCGGCGGTGGACTTGGACGACGGTTGCGCACAGGAGCGTACTCTTGCTCGTCACTTTCATCGCCCTCAACTTCATCAGCATTTTCTATTCGTGGCGTCGTCGTCACTTTGCGAAGTGGCTCGAAAATCGCCTTAGCCGGTTGAACAGCGGGTGAAATTGCTTTACGTTCCGCAGCAGTGGGTGTAGCTGTCGGTGTAGCTGTCGTGGGCTCAGCAATTGGCGCCGAACGCACCGCAGCTTTCACGCTAATTGGCTTTGCGGACTCAGCTGAGGCGGAAGCAGCAATCGCCTTGGCTTTACTAGTGGCTGCATCCGCGCTGGCTTGCTGCTTCTTCTTTTGTTGGTGCTTGTCCTTCTTGTTCTTTTTAGAATTGCCCTTGCCAATTCGCTCACCTGCAAACTGCGAGACAGTTCCTGAGGCGTCATCAGCGCCAACATCTACGCGTGCGGCCTTCTTGGCTTTTTTAGATGAAGCTGCAAGCAATGCGTCAGCCCGAGCTCGCTGGGCCGCTTGGTTTCGCCCTCGCAAGTAGAGCCACAAACCCATCATGACCACTAACGGTAGCCAAGTGAAAATCCAGATCGCGTCGCTCGGAGCTTTCGGTGCTAACGGAGTCGTTGTTGTAGTGCCCACTTTGGTAACCGTCACAATCGGAGCCGCCGCTTCCGCTTTAACTTCGGGCTTAACAGCAGTACTGCTATCTGACTTAGGCTCGGCCGCGACGCTAGGCTTCGCTTCAGACACAACTTCTGTAGATGGTGCGACGCTAGGAGTTGCCTGTGGCGCGGCGGTTGTTGACTCACCAGAACCTGCAGCAGTTGTTGCCGCAGCCTCCGTTGTTGCAATGGCGGCCTGTGGAACTTCGGTAGCTGGTGTGAGTGCCGTAGTCGGCGCCGCATCTTGAACGAAAGGCATTCTTATAAACTCTCAAATAAGGACAATGCTATTTGTAACTATCAAACTCACCTGCAGCGGCGCGTTTTTGAAGGTCCAGAATTTTTTCGACCCGTTTGGCATGTCGCGGTTGCGGCGTGTATTTGGCACCGAGGAACGATCGGACAACTTCAACGGCAATCTCAGGCCCAATTACTCTGGCACCGATACACAGCACATTCATGTCGTCATGCTCAACACCCTGATGAGCAGAGTAGTTGTCGTGGCATAAACTTGCAAAGATGCCTGGGATTTTATTCGCAGCGACGCTAACGCCGACGCCGCTACCACAAACTAAGATTCCGCGTTCGACTCGGCCCGATAGTAACTCGACAGCAACTTTCTCAGCAAAGTCCGGAAAGTCGGCTGGACTTTCGTCGCACGTTCCACAGTCCGTCACTTCCAATCCTTGAGTGCGCAAGTAGTCGATCAACATGGTCTTCATCGAAAAGCCAGCATGATCGCCGCCGATCGCAACACTACGCACCGCAAAGTTCGTCATCAGTAGACTCAGGGGAGGAGAAGGAAGTTAATAAACACAAAGTAGGTCGTTTGGTACTTGTGCCGTAGCTCGTTTTGTAAAAAACGGGACCGTGACGTTTGCGCCACAGCTCCGTTCGTGTGTCCGTTTTTTTACAAAAACAGCTACCTTGTTTCTAGGACCGGGCTATCGCTTTACAGCCTGCTTTGGCTTTCGCGGGCCACTAGCTCGAACCGTGTTGGGGCGATCCTCGCTGCCAAGCGGACGCAAACGCAGTTGCTTTCCAGAGACCCAAGTACGACGCAGCGTTTGAATGGCTGAAGCGTTCATCGTGTCCGGGAGATCAATCGTGCTGTAGGAATCGCGGATTTCAATCGGCCCAATTTCGGAACCGCTGATACCGCCTTCGTTAGCGATAGCGCCGACGATGTTTCCAGGTCGTACGCCGTCCGCATGACCAACTTCGATTCGATATCGCAACATGCCTGGTCGTGGTGGTCCGCCAGCCCGACGTTCACGTCCTCCACCTCCAGGACGGCTGCCCGCGCGCTCTTCTTCAAAGCGTTGACGTCCCGGCCCGCGACGGTCGCTTGAATCGCGGCGCTCACGACGATCATCGCGGTCAAAACGTTCCGGTTCGCGTTTAGGTTCATCTTTCAGAAAGAACGGACGATTCCCTTGACCGATCTGCGCGACTGCCGCAGCAACCATATCGAGCGGCTTACCAGTCTCGGTAGCAACTTCATTTACCATCTTTTGAAAGAAACTAAGATCTGCAGATTCAATCGTTGCTTTCACTTGCTCTTTGAATCGCTCCATGCGGCTGGCATTGATTTCTTTAACCGAAGGACGATTGACGAGTTCAATGGTCTGCCGAGTAGCTCGTTCAATCAAACGCAATTTTCCACGTTGCGGTGGAGTCAAGAAGATGATCGCGACACCCTTACGACCAGCTCGTCCGGTTCGACCAATTCGGTGAATGTACGATTCGCTATCGTGAGGCAGATCGTAATTGAAAACGTGACTAATGCGTTGCACGTCCAGTCCACGAGCGGCGACGTCGGTAGCCACGATGATGTTCAGTTGACCTGACTTCAGTTGATCGACGGTCCGTTGACGTTGCTTCTGAGGCAAGTCGCCATTGAGCGCAGCCGCTGCAAAGCCCAGGGTGCTTAGGTGTTCAGCGACGACAACCGTCGAGTCTTTCGTCTTGGTAAAGACGATGACACCGTCAGTCGTTTCCGCTTCGAGCATCCGAGCCAGCAACTCCATCTTCTCACGCTCGGTCACAAACACACAGCGTTGCTGAATGCCTTCAGCCGAGTTGGTTTCGCGGCGAATGGTAACGTGTGCTGGATCTTGAAGATGCTTTTCAGCGATGCGACGAATCGGGTCGGGCATCGTAGCCGAGAACAGGGCAACTTGCTTTTCTTCCGGGCATTTGTCCAAGATGAATTCAACATCTTCTTGGAAGCCCATGTTGAGCATCTCGTCGGCTTCGTCGAGCACCAAGCACTTCAGCGAATCGAGCTTCAGCGTGCCGCGCTTGATATGGTCGATCACTCGGCCAGGTGTTCCAACGACGACATGCACGCCACGTCGAAGGGCTTTAAACTGAATGTCATAATCCTGTCCCCCGAAGATCGCAGCAACGCGAAAGTCAGGCATGCAAACAGCATAAGTGTCAAATGATTTTGCCACTTGCGTCGCTAGTTCGCGGGTCGGTGCAAGTACCAGAACTTGCGGCCCATCAGAATTCGCATCCAGGCGAGAAAGAATCGGCAGCGCGAAGGCGGCTGTCTTGCCGGTTCCCGTTTGAGCTTGGCCAATCACGTCCCGGCCTGCCAGCATAAACGGAATAATCTCAGCTTGGATCGGCGTCGGCGTTGTGTAGCCCGACATCATGATCGCTTGCTGCACATCACGGCTCAGCTCGAGGTCTAGAAATTGAAATTCAGCGGTAGTATCTTCAGCAATCTCGATCGGTTTTTCCACGGTCATGTTCGTCATACAGTTACAGATGGCTTCTATGAAATCAGCTTTATTCAACCAGGCAAGCTATTTCGTCGCAGCCGAATGAATCGGAAACGTTGACGAACTCTCACAAAAACAACTTGTGCAAATCGACGAACTTTCTCAGGCCCAACTAGGTTGGCGATTTAGTTCGACGATCCCGCCGACGACTAATCAAATAGCCACCAGCGCCATCGTTTAAGCAAGACGATCGAGCCGCTCTTAGCAGCCCTTCAGCACTCATTTGTGCTTGCCCATTCGCGGTCGGAAATTGGAAAAACACTTCGTTTTTCCGGTCAACCGCGGACCGAGTCGTGCAAACTCGGCCTTCCAATGTGTAGAGATTTTCCGAAGAAATTGGGCAAACCAGCCAAGCAATCACCATTCAGACAGACCTCGAACCTCATCGGCTACTTAAAGTCTACCGGAAATCTCCAAATTCAAAAGGGCAAATTCGAAGAATTTATCGTAGCCTAGGCATCCTGCCTGGGGACCTATGGGAGGAGATCTATTTCCCAGGCAGGATGCCTAGGCTACGAATCAGGGTGCTAGACTACTAATACATTACCCAACCGGCGAACGATGGAAATGCACGTGTTTCCACTTGCCATCCTGCTTGTGCCAAACACGAGTCTCTTCGACCGCACGCGTCGACGGAACTCCACTAGCATCGGTGGCTTGCGTTAGCCGCACATAGCATACGATCGCTGCATCCCCCATGATCCGCACATGCGGGCTGGCGAGCGTCGTTTGAACTTTTCTTCCAGGTGACTTTTCTAGCTCGAAGTAAAAGCGATGAAAGTCCATCCCTTCAACGAGTTGTCCGAGTGCTTCGGGCTCAAAGCAGGTCAAGCTCGGATCGCACAGTTCTTTGTACGCAGCCCAGTCGCCTTGCACGATGCTCTTCAACAGGGATTCTGACAGGTTCAGCAGCGTATCTTTGTCACTCATGATTTCGCGCGGGTGCGTCTCTTTCGTTTTGAGGCTAATTCAACTTTGAATTCCGGATGGCCCGATAGCGTGACAACTTGTTGCCCCCATTGCAAGATGAGGGCCTCAGCCGAAGTCATCCGATCCTCGCCGTTGTCGCTCGACGCAGCTTCACCGGGCTCTACTGCAGCGTCAGGCTCACTATCACTTGCCGAATCAGCGACCACTTTGTTTGGAAAAATCGGCTGGCCAAACGTGATCGCGACATGCGCGGGCATAATCAACGGACTCCAGACTTCGCGACGATACGGACTGCCTGCAATGTAAAGCGGCACAATTGGAACTCCGGCCCGCTCAGCCACCATGGCCGCGCCGCTGCGAATCGAAACCATCGGAGCGCGAGTGTGATTCAGTCGACCTTCCGGGAACATGCCGACAAGTCGCCCTTCTTTGGTTATGCGAATAGCTGCTTTGGTTGCGGCAGTGTCCATGCCACTGCGATTGGTTGGAATGGCTTGCGCCCAACGCAAGATCACCCCAAACACACTATGTTCGCAGTATTCGCGGGCCACCATCCAGTGCACTCGCCGCCGCGCGGCAAGCTGTACGAAAAATGGGTCCACGCTGCTGCGATGATTAGCGACTAACACCGCGCCCGCTTTAAGTTCAGGCGGTGCTTGATTCGTAAAGTGAACCCGCCACAGCAATCTGCCCATCAGATACGTTGGCAAGTAAAGCGCCGACTCCCAAAAATCGTAATCGCTCGATCGGGCTACCAGCAGAGCGTAGATGACCGTCCCCATGATCAAGATGCACAGCCAAACCGCGGCGCAAATCAGGCTGGTATTGAATTCCATCAAGACAATTCCTAAAGCGAATTTACTCTGGACGCGGTGTTTCCATCTGTTCTGTGTACCAACTGGCTAGGTGCTGAGCCATATCGTCAACTTGGCTTTCGGCCGTTACCACCAGCGGCTCAAGCTCTTTCAGCCCACGGAACCATATCTCCTGGCGGCGCGCGAACTGGCGCGTATGAGCTTTGATTTTGTCCATCGTTTCCGTGGCAAGCAATTCGCCTCGGATCTGCTGAAGCATTTCGCGATAGCCGACCGCTTGCGCCGCCGTATGGCCAAGGTCGCCGTACTGAGCCAGCAACTGCTCGACTTCTGCCAGCAATCCTTGGGCCAACATCTGCTCGACCCGAATGTTGATTCGCTCATGCAACCAGGCTCGATCAAGCCGCAGGACAGCCACCGGTGCGAACTTGCGGGGCGCTGGATTATCAAACTGTTCCTGCCAATGACTAAGCGGTCGACCAGTCACACGTGCGACTTCCAAACCGCGAATCATGCGTCGTGAATCATGCAAGTGCAAGCGATGGGCAAGCAGCGGATCGACTTGGGCCAACCGAGCCTTCAGCGCCTCGGGCCCATAGACTTTTAAGTCTTCGTTGATCGAGTTTCGAAATTCCCAGTCCGCCGGCGGACCAATAAATAGGCCTCGCAAAAGACACTTCAAATACAGCGGAGTTCCGCCAGCGACCAGGACTTTCTTGCCGCGTCGTCGAATATCTTCGGCGCACGCGTGAGCTGCTTCAACATAGCAAGAAACGCTAAATGAGTCTGTCGGATCAGCGATGTCGATCAAATGGTGTTTGACCATCTGCTGCTGAGCAACCGATGGCTTGGCCGTCCCGATATCCATCCCTCGATAAACGGCCATGGAATCGAGCGAAAGAATCTCCGCATCTAGCCGTTTAGCCAGTTCAATCGCCAGCGGAGTTTTGCCGCTGCATGTGGGACCAGTCAAATAGTAGCAGCCCAAGAGCGGGGGCTTGGTCCATTCTGCGGCGAAGGTCGTCGGGTCGAAGTTCATAAAGTTTGTGTTAACAGTGGCTCCGGTGTCATCTTGCTGCCACGGGATTTGTGATTCAGCTATTCCGAATTATGATGTGGCGACCAGGAATTGGTAACCCACCCCGATTGTAGAACATTTGTCCGCAAATGTTTATGGTCTCGCAGCGTCACCGCTCACTGCCGGTCAGCGTTGAACGAACAGCGGCAAAAAAACTGGTCATCGCTACGAATTTGAATGCAGCGCTAGATAAACTTGTGGTTCGGGCCCATGAACATTTGGGACAAATGTTCTACAATTCGGCAACCTCATTTACGAACCTCTGACAACTGATAACCGCGTGACCCCTCCAAACGAAACGCCGATCTCCGAAACCCTCGATCGCTTGATGCAGCAAATTCATACCCGCGTGCGCGAAATGCCACCCGGATCCTACACTACTCGCTTGATCGAGGGTGGTGTCGCGAAAATGGGGGCAAAAATCACTGAAGAAGCTGCTGAAGTCGTCGAAGCGGCCGCGAATTCGACCTCGCCTGACAACAAGCATTTGATCTACGAGTCGTGCGACTTGATCTACCATCTGTGGGTCCTTCTAGGCAGTCGAGGCATCACAGTCGATGACCTTCGCCACGAATTAGCTCGTCGCGAAGGTGTTTCTGGACTGACCGAAAAGCAAAATCGCCCACCCAAGCCCAACGCATAACGAACAACATGAACCGAAACCTCCGCATTGGTATCCCCAGCAAGGGTCGTCTGAGCGAACTGGCCACCGAACTTCTAAATCAAGCCGGTTTGCAGTTTCGTCGACAAGAGCGAACCCTTTTTGCCTTAGTCAAGCAGTTGCCGATCGACATCATCTTCTTGCGAACCGATGATATCCCAGTCCTGTGCGCTGAAGGCGCGATTGACCTCGGCATCACGGGCAGCGATCTGCTACTCGAAAGCGGAGCTGAAGTCGACGTTCGCATGCCGCTCGGCGTAGGCCACTGTCGATTGAGTCTGTGCTTGCCCGACAGTTCGCCGATTGCCGACTGCAAGCAACTGAACGGCAAGCGTATTGCAACGAGTTTCCCAAAACTGACCGAACGCTTTCTGCGCGATCACCAAGCCGAAGTTCATCTCGTCGAACTTTCTGGCTCAGTTGAAATCATGATCGCGCTTGGAGTTGCAGATGCGATTGTGGATTTGGTTGAGACCGGTAGCACGCTGGCTGCTAACAAATTGCGGATACTGACCGACATTGGCAATTATGAGACCGTGCTGATTCAAAATCGAGAGCGTTACAACACTGAAGTCGCCGATCGAGTTGTCCGGCGGCTTGAAGGAGTTGTGATCGCACGCGATTATTCGTTGCTGGAATACAACATTCCGCGAACTCAGTTGGCCGCTGCTGAAGCCATCACACCTGGGTTCAAATCGCCCACCGTCAACGCGCTCGAAGACAGTGATTGGTGTGCGGTTCGCGCGATGGTGAAGCGCAAGAATGCGATCGACATTATGGAACGACTCGAGGCGCTTGGCGCTTCAGCAATTCTTGAGACAGCGATCGGCAACTGCCGACTCTAACGCTATACAAAATGTAGATTTTTCGTAAACTCTCAGTTCGTGCAAATACTATCAGCACGCGAGGGTGAGGCTTTGTGGCGGATGCTGCCAGCATCCGGGGCTGACGCAAGCTGCGTCAGCTGCAACCACTGCCTCAGTCAAAATCTAATCCCTGACTCCAATCGCACTTGTTTTAGGCTGTACTGCGAAGATTCTCACAGACAGCTTTTTTAGATCTATATTCGAAAGGAAACGACATGACGATCACACGCGTAGGTTCGAACTCACAATACGCATCGGGTTGGGAAGCTGCATTTGGCGGCGCGAAGCCAAAGAAGGCAACCTCCTCGACTAAAACCGCCGAGAAGAAAACGTCGACCGGTAAAGTAACGGCGGCTAAGGCGACCACTAAGAAAGTTGCTCCCAAAGCGGCTGTTAAAAAAGCTCCTGCAAAGAAAGCTGCGACGACAACCAAGGCTCCTGTGAAGAAGGCTGCCGCAAAGAAAACAGCTAAGAAGAAGTAGAGCGATGGGTTATTCTTCGACCCACCGCCAACTCGCTCCCTGACGCGCGGGAGTGCAGATTCGAATCTGCCACCGCTCGTTGGGACGCAATTCAGCCAACTTAGCCGCGATCTGCTCGGCATCCATTTGACTCTTTGCAAACCCAAAAACCGTCGGCCCCCAACTGCTCTGTCCAACCGCCCTCAAGCCAGCTTCTTTTGCCAGCTCAACGGCACGCCCGACCGATTCGCCGTTGTACATTCCGCCTTGACCAGGCGAGAACAACTCCCCCGCTGCGTCGACATATTCTTGAAGCACGCCTGTAAAATCATCAAACCCGCTTTCATGGCTTGCCAGTTCCAGAGCGCGGTTCGCCAACTCAAACATTCGACCACGACTGGAATTGGGGGTTTGCCCCAGTCGCTCGATGAGGTTCGCTTCGTATCCGCCCGTCACAGCATCAACTTGATCCGGCGTAATCAATACAACTCGCCAGTCACGGTGCAACTTCACCGAAATCGCACGTATCGCCCGGAACGCTTCCTGAGGGTGGCCCTGATCCAGTATCAATCCGCCATGCAAAAAACCATACAGACCGATTCCAGATCGTTTTCCACGCCCACTATTCTGCACCAAGTCATCAATCTTCGGCTCGGTCGTCAATCGTGAAGTCAGTGAGAGCCCTAGCGCCACAGCGGTTGCCAACTGTGTCCCAGCCCCAAGCCCAGTGTGCATCGGAAGTGCTCGAAGTACATCGACCTGAGTTTTTAAGTCGTGTCCGGTCTGTTGCCGCATCAGCTCGCGAACTGTTTCGATTCGAGCCGCAATCTCAACCGAGATCTCATCAGCATTGGGATTACTCTGTTTGCTGCGATCATTTCTAAATCGAAGCACCCAACCGGGCTCGTCAAGCATAAGGCCCAAGCCACCGAACCGCATCGGCTGGCCAGGCGCCAGTTCAAGCAGTCCAAAATGCAGGCGGCTTCCAGTTACTACTTCTAACAATTCAGATTCCTCAAGCCGATCGATCGATGAACTCCTCGACCAAATTCCAGGCCGCCCATTCTCGCTCGCCAGCAGTTTTTTCGACGGCCTTTTTCAGAGTTGCCAGATCATCCGCGATTGCGTGGCGATCTGCAAGGTGGAGCCGTGTGGCCAGAATCGTCGCTTCTAAGACCGCATGTTTTGCTCGGTTCCATCCCCAAAACGGTCGCTTGACGCCTCGGTCAACCACTTTTGCCTTCGCTACACTTCGTGCCGAAGAAACGTCCCATTCGACAATTTGCAACTGAAACCAATGACAACAGTCGGCGATGACCCAACTTCCCGATGCGAGTTGCTCAAATTCAACTTCCACAGGCAGCCTAAGCACCGATTGGACGACCGGTAGCACATCGTCAACAACATGAAACACAGCCGTTGGCCGTTCACGAAGTAGCTTGAAGGTAGTTGATGATTCGAACGGCCGCAGAGTCCACTCGGTTAGATCAACATTTACCAGCGGCCCCATCGGCGCTACATGCGGTTCGCCTTTGGCTGTAGTGGTTGTTAGTAGGCCTTCAATAATCAAACTATCGATCCTATGGTGTCGTGAAGAACGACAGGGTACGAAAAGTCTAATCGATGTGCTGCCTCAAACAGTTTCACCCTGCGTGTTTGCGGAATGGAAAAAATCTCAAATCGCAACAATAACCTGGGGTCGGCGTTGTCATCTACCGCAAGTGACTTTACCTCTGCGGATACTAACCCTTTCATGCGTGAGTTAAGTGCAGTAGCTTGCGCCGACATAATTTCAAAAGGGGTGACTAGTTCCTGAGGTACGAGATCGCTCGGCCAAAGATCCGCAGCACTGTTCGACCAATTCACCTTGCTTGGGAAGTGCACAATTCCCAACAAGTGCTTTTCGTTTGAAAATGTGAACTCCTGAACGGATATTCGACCGTTATCTACCGCGCCATAAACCTCTTTTAAACCAACGTTTGGGCACGCAAAAAGCTGAAGTTTTTTGCCCGTTACAGGACACATGCTGAATTGTTTTCCGGTCCGCATCGAAAGCGCATCAGTGGTTGAAACTGGGTCAAAGCCACTCTCTGCAAGACATATCACGTCGAGAGAGTGTTTGATTGCAAGTTCGACAAGTATCTCATGATCTTCTAAGTGTCGTGAATTCCAAAATAGAAAACTGAGCTTGTTCAATGTTGTTCAACTCAAGTAAATTTTAAACTATTGCTTGCAAAACTGCCTTGACCAATCGATACGTTAGCACAACTTCAGAGTGTTGACACCTCGCCATTACGAGTTGTAGGCTACTGTTTCAAGCAGTAAATCGGCTAGCTGGAAGCTAGGCTGTCGGAAAGTCGTGAACAAACGCAGTAGCGGAAGCCGTCAAGGCTTTCGGGAGTTGATATTGCGGGCCAAAGTTGCATGCACGAAATGCTTGACGCATTCCGCTACCGACTTTTCGCCACACCACCTTCCAGGTCCC
>JANODD010000065.1:0-3608 GCA_031412515.1 Planctomycetia bacterium
TTTCGTCGCACATCACGCGCGCGGGCAGAGTCGTCGACCAATCAACAGCAGCAATAATCAAACTGCATACAGGGATTCATGCAGCATAGGCGGCGACAGCCCTCTCACTTGCATTCGATTGGTGTCTTCGTCCAGAGATCCCATACAAAGTAGACTGACCGTTGAGCTGCTACAATTTGTACTATCATCCCCCCTTCGATACGTTGATCCGCTCGGAAATCAGGCCGAAGAGCCAGAGGTAAAAGATTTAGACGGCTGCGGTGACAAACAAAAGGCTTGTATTGAAAGCGTTCGAACTGAAATTCGAAGGATCCTACAAACCCAAAAAATGGCTGGGAATAACTGTTTTGGACGAGTATTGCGCGGACGTGTTCCCAAGGATGAGATAGATTGCAGAGAGAAGTTGCACGATAATTTAGATGATTTGTTGAGCAAGTTGAAAATTACGTGCAGCAACGGAGGGCGTTGTGATGGTAGTTTACGCGGTTACTCCCATGGCCCGTGCCTGATTGCAAAGAAAAAGGGTAGAGATGCAGCAAAGCCTTGCCCAGACTATACCTGCAATTGTGATTTATGTCCTCCAGAGCTCCTGGACAAAAACCCCATAACTATATGTTCCGGGAGCAGTGCACTACCAACTGAGGGAGATATGAATCCCAACTGGTGCAGCATCTCTAAGAACCGCGAGTCGCTCGCCCGTATAATCGTTCACGAGGCTCTACATCTACTGGTTGGTCCGCACGTCGATGATAGCACATCGAAAACTGACAGTTGTGGTCGCCCAGACGCAAAAGTTCTTGAAAGCGACTTTTTCCGGAATTGTGTAAGGTAAAAATAAAATGCAGATCCGCAAAATCGCACGTCTCTTAATTATAGTTGCTTTGGCTCAATTGGCGAACTTAGCGCTCGCAACCACACTTGAACCGATAAAGCCCACCCAAAAATGTTCGGTCGCAACCAATTATTGCTGCGTTCGATACTCGGATGCGATCGCAAGTGCAGATGGCCCAGTCTTATACGCAATTTGTTTGTCGCGCAAAAACCTACCAATTGGTTGCAGCGTTGGAAAAGTAATTGAAACTTTCCCTTCGGATGGTTCTGTTATGTACTATCACGTCGTGCAGGACGCTGGAATAAATGCGGGTGACAAAATAATATCTACATTTGCCGAATTGCATCCAGCGCGCCAATGGTTTTTTGATGGTAAGTCCTTACGATGTTTTTTAATTGGCTATCATGTGGATTTCGAATTACCTGCTGACTGTAACCTATTGAGAGTTTTCGAGAGGAACGGCGAGCGAAATGCAAAAGTAGAGACGGAGATAATTGATACCTTAAAGCAGCATCGGATAGACCTCGAAGATAGAAGCATCGCATTTTGGTTTAATCATGTGACGCGTGAATTTACCATTGCTAGCCCACAGACACTTACTTATACAGCAGTCAACATTGACGACTTGCATACTCGCACCGGACCGATTGGCGATGGAATACGACAGGGACTAAGTTCGGAATACGCTAGGACCGACGTAATTAATTTCATGAACAGATGGCCAGAGACTGCGCCGTTGGATGTCCTTTTAGAATTTCTTGATCAACAAGCGGCGATTTCCGTTTGGGACAGGGTGCAGTTAGCTAATATCACGTCAATTCGTGGTGATTCTAGCAGCGAGACAATACTTATAGAGCACTTCGACGATGAGGATACCGACATTCGCGATTGGGCTCGCCGTGCAATTGCGGCGCTTCCAGAAAAAAGAAAGCTGCAAAAAACCTTGAAAAGAATAGCAACTGAGACGGACTCTGTTGAAACGGAAAAATAGTTACCACGCAGTCAACTAGACGAGATGCGTTCGTGCGACACCATTTCAAGCCGCTGGCGGTCTTTGTTTTTGCTCAAGGCAATAACCATGATTCTTAAACAAACTATTGTCAACGCAACGCTCTCTGTTGTCTGCGTACTTAGTTGGGGATCGTGTGCCTCGGCTATGTATGATCCGTATATCGGACGCTTCGCGTCCAGAGACCCAATCGGGTTCGAGGGAAGCAAGTTTAATGCGTACCGGTATGTTAATGATGCGCCGCTAAACTATAGCGATCCAGCGGGGCTTGCGGATCCACTTACGTGCGCAGCGGCCGCAGGAGCCACGAGTTCGACGTTTACGGGCGTCGGAACACTTGGTGGTACTGGTACTATTGCAACTAGTGGTACTATTGCAACGAGCGGCGGAACTGTTCTGACTATCGGTACCACCGCTACGGTTGGGGTTGCGGTTGGCGGCGGAGCAATAGTAGGAACTGGAATCTACTACTGCCCATACATTGGTACGCAGACCAGTTTGCAGCCACAATTGACGAAAATTTGTTACTGGATTTGGCCAACAGATTCAGGTCCACCAGAACAAAAACGCAAAAAATACAGGTGCACTACAAAACCGAGAGGACATTGCCCTGAACATTGCCAGGAGAGATTTATCGCTGAAGGGGATGACTATGAACTTACGAAAGCCGGTGCTGAGGCGCAATGCGTAGCTGCCGGATGCCATACCCCAGGCTTAACTCCATTTAGCTGCAATTGTGGACACACTACCTGCATCACACGACCGAATTGATCGGTGCAAACACGTGTAAACACGTATGCGCAGTTTACCCAAGGAGCCAAGGGATAAAATGAGTGATTGGAAAATACTGAAACTCGGCTCGAAATTTCAAATAGAATCAGTTCCACTGGAATTTTTTGACCCGGATTTCTATATAGATTCCGATACACTTTCCACATATGAATTTCTAGTTAAGTGCGGCATGGTTTTGACCGTATCGCGAGTTGATAAGGATGGTTTTCCTTGGGTAGAGTTTGATCGAGAACTGGACGATGGCTCAATTGAGAAGCATTCGCTTTTTATTAATCATGGAGGAATTTCTTTGATTGCAAATCAGTTGTGATCTTTTCTTGAAAAGAATAGCAACTGAGTCGCCCCCTTCGGAATCGGAAAAATAGTTTCCACGCAGTTGGTTGCTATGGCATGCGGTTGGCTAAGGGGTGTAATGGGCTAATTGAGGGTCAGTGACGACCGCGAGCCCAGTTGATGACGCGATGTTGTAAGCGAATGCGTCTCGACATCGCTTTCTAGTCGAGACCAGCCTCTTAAACAGCGCCGGATCATAAGCAGAAAAAATTGACGTATTGCGTCTGAACCTGTACAAACCAAGCAGCTTCTGTGGAGTCTAGTTCATCCCCAAAGGCGGATCGATGAAATCCAATCGATTAGCACCAAACCGATTGACGGCCACCAAGGGATCGCACATTGAAAATCCAAAACCACAATCTTTGCGGTTGACGATTTGGCTTTTTCTAGCAGTGTTCGTTTTCGCCGGGGTCGTTGCTCTTTGGAACGTTTCAAATTCGTATACTGTCAAACACAGCCTCGCTGAAAGAGTGCAACGCCGTAGTTCGAGTGCCCACTTTTCCACCTTCGACGACCTATCGGCAATGTCGTCGGACGAGCTCGAAACCCAAGACATCGCGGTCTTGAATCTGAGAGCAGCAACATCGTTGCCAGGGTCTCAGCAAATTGATATCGCCGATTATTTGAAAACGCTCGACAATT
>JANODD010000066.1:0-5128 GCA_031412515.1 Planctomycetia bacterium
TACCATCACGACGGGTGCAGTTCACCGACCAAGCCACGCGTCGTTGAGATTCGTTGCCCGCATCAAGCGATCGCTCGCAACATTGCGACCGCGATTGCACCGTTTCCTGCCGTGATTCAGGCGATGGTGGCTTCGTTGCCTCAAGATTTCCGTGGCGATGACGAACTCGTTCGTTTGCGAGAGGTTTTCAAAGGTCCTCCGAGTGAGCATCCGTCAGCTGACCAGTGGGATCCTATTCAAGGAAAGATTACACGGCTTGTTCGCCGTGAATTGGACGCTGAGGGGTGTCGCGAGTACTTCCGCCGTGTCGACGCGCTAGCAGGAGCTTACGTGTTGCCATGGCAGATGGGCGAGAGTCGCTTGATGCTGAATTCTCATGTTGATTTGGCGCGAACCATGCAGCACCGGCGTGCTTATCAAAAACCTCGGAGCGCTACTGAGCAGAACGGGAGCCTTGTGAAACGCTGGCCGGCTGAAGAGCTGGACGTCGTAGCCTAGGCATCCTGCCTGGGTATTGAAACTGACATCCGGAATTAAAACTGACACCCAGGCAGGATGCCTAGGCTACGAGGTACTCCAGGGCAAACGATCGACCAAGCCTGCGGTCAGAGGATGAAAGCCTTGCTTTGAAAGAGAAACTCGACCAAGAAGCCGAGTAATCGCGCGTTGCCATGCATCCAACTGGCTTACAACGATCTGCGCTCCTGATTCAAGTAGCAAGGGAACGTGTTCAACCATCTCCGGCGTGATCAAGCACACGCAAATCGGTTGATCCAATCGCCCACGTACACGCCAGAGGGATTTGCATGCTGCGGGGACTTCGCTTGCCTGAGGTATCACCAGCGTTACCAGACCGGTTACCTGGCGTTGTACAATCTGAGGAAGGTCATCTGAATTTTCGGCTCGAATAAGCTGCACTTTAACTGCTTGATTCGCATAGTGATCCGTCAGCATTTTGCGGGTCGCAGCGGTGAACACACCCAGCTCATCGACGCTTATCCAAACCAACGATCTGCCTTCAAGTAAGTGTTCCATTTGACGTCACCTACTTTCTAGCGATAAGCGGATTCAACAATTCAACTAAGCTCGCGGCAGCTCGATCGGTCGTTGCGTGTTCGAGTACCGCAGCGTGACCCGTTCGTCCTAGCTGCTGTGCGGCTGGCAAGTCACTTAAGACTGCTTGCAATCGATCCACGAGATCGGTTCGATCGCCGGCAGTATAGAGGTGCCCGCCACCGAGCCTGGCGATCAACTCAGGAAACGCGCCGTGATCAGGTTGCACCACGGGCACTCCTGCGGCCAGCGACTCGAGCACAAAGAGCCCCTTGGGTTCTTGATAAGTGGTAGGAACACAAAGCAAATCAATCGAATCCAGAAAATCTAACTTACCGTTTCGATCCACTGAACCATGGTAAACGTAAGCGTCGGCAAGTCCCGCTGACAATAATTTCTTTTGCTGCTCTTGCCAGTAGCTCTCATGCTGCTTGCCCAGCCAACCGGCAATTGCCAGTCGAGCTGTTGGCATTCGCGCGCGCAGTTCGATAAACGCATCGACCAATTGATGCAGACCTTTTTCAGGTGCCAACCTCGCGAGGTAACCAACCGTGGGCGGACGATCACCGGCTGGCTTCGTCGAAGGACGCTGGAGAAAATCAGCCGGTTCAATCGCCAGCGGATTCACTTGCCAACGCTCCCGTGGGAACTCAAGCAATTGCTGCATCCTCTGACCGTAAAACTCTGAGTGAACGATGAACAAATCCACCTCGCGGGCCAATTGCTTTAACAACTGCAAGGCTTCACCGCGATACGGTTCGATCAGCCCTTCATAGAAAATATCATCGCCTTGCAGCATCACGACCACTGGGCAACCAATCCGTGACTTGACTTCACGAATGCAACCCGCGATTAACAAATTCGAAAAGATTGCGACATCCGGTTTTTGAGTCACCAACCAATCGCACAGCCGACTGACCTCTTTTCGCTGCCGACCGTCGCTGCCTTGCAGCATCGAAACGGTTAGCGCGCCGAGCTGTTTTGCTGACGTCCCCATGGCTCGTGTTGCAACCCAGTTGACCAGACGCGGCGAACTGAGGAATTGATCCATCCATTTAGGAATCCATCGAAAAATCGGCGAAATCTGCTGCAAATAGACGTTGAGCCCACCGAAGAACAAGCGATCACTACTGACGCTAGCCTCATCAGTCAGAATAGGCGTATAGGTAGGAAGCAGGATAACATCATGCCCCAGCCGCATTAAAGACTTAGCCAGCGCGTTGTCATGCAAACAACTTCCGCAGAACATTCCAGCTGCACCAGCTGTCAAATACGAAATTTGCAAACCCACCCCCCAAATCTCACAAAAAACTATTCTCTAAAACAACACTTTGAAACCAGCCGCTTCAAAATGCTTGTCGTTTGAAAACGCTTCTTTGATACCAAGACGACGCATGACTTGAAACGACACTTGATCGACAATTCCGGCCTGCGCAGCATCTCCGGATTGGTAAGCTGACCAAGCATTTTCCCAATCATCATCCGTTGGAAAAATCAAACCACCCACCTGCGAAAGTTTAGATCGCAGGGTGTTGGGTTGGATACGATAGCTTCGACGCGCGGCCGTGTTTCCGCACTCGAGCAGCACAAAACTTGTCGTTGTTACTGAGCGGCGCTCTTTCATGATTTGCCGAAACACCGTTGTAGCAATCGAGTGCCATTGATCAGCACGATTCCAAATTGCCACTAAGCCGACTGTATCGAGAAATACCGCGCTCACGGAAGATGCTCATTATGCCTAGCCGCATCATCGAATTCTCCTCCCTCAAAGCTCTCAGAAAGTACAGCATAAACGTCATCCAGAGCTTGAGCATCATTCGTGGATTCGGTCACAATTCGAAACTCAAATTCGACCTGGCAGTGATCGGGCAAGTCCAATGCTTCCGTTGGCCTGAAAACGCCGTTTTCGTACACTGCATGAACTGTCTTTGACATGGCTTGATCCAAGTTTTTTCAAAGTATATTACTTGTTATTTTAACCTACCGTCGCCAGCGACACGTCCGACTTCTCGGGAACTTTTTCGAGGATTTCAAGCAAGATTTGGTCAACATCAATATTTTCAGCTTGAGCTTCAAAGTTCAGTAGCACACGATGTCGCAAACTCGGTAGAAATACCCGACGAATGTCTTCAAAGCTAACGTTGAAGCGTCCATCGAGCAGCGCGCGAACCTTTGCGGCAAGTGCCAACGTCTGGGCTCCACGCGGGCTGCTACCCCAGCGGACATATTGATTGGTAATATTCTGTGCCAGTGGTCCTTGCGGATGTGTGGCCAGAACCAGTCGCACAATGTAGTCCTGTACGTGCTTGGCGAGAATCACGTTGCGCACCAAAGCTTGACCGCGCCGAATTTCTTCGCCGTCCATGATTTTGTCGGTAATGATCTTCGTGCCACGCGTCGTGCGATCAACGATCACATTCAACTCTTCACGTGAGCTATAACCGACGACCAGCTTGAATAAGAACCGGTCCAACTGGGCTTCAGGCAACGGGTAGGTACCTTCCTGCTCGATCGGATTCTGCGTAGCTAAAACGAAAAACGGTTTGTCGAGTTCATATCGATGCCCCGCAACCGTAACCGTTCCTTCCTGCATCGTCTCGAGCATCGCCGACTGGGTTTTAGGAGTTGCCCGGTTGATTTCGTCAGCCAAACAGATCTGCGTGAAGATCGGCCCTTTCTGAAACTGAAACGAGCGGTGACCTTTGTCATCTTCGACCACCATGTTGGTGCCCAGAATATCAGCGGGCATCAAGTCTGGAGTGAACTGGATACGACTGAAGTTCAAACTGAGCGCTTCGGCGAGCGTCCGGACAAGCATTGTCTTACCAAGTCCAGGAACGCCTTCGAGCAAGCAGTGGCCGCCGACAAACATGCTGGTTAAAACACCATGGACGATTTCTTCATGCCCAACAATTGTCTTTCCTATCTCATCCTTAACATTTTTGTATCGTTCACGAAACGCGTCGGTCTGTTGCTGCATCTGCTCGGCGACATTACTCATGGATGACTCTATATTGGGAGACTAAGTTGAAAAGACGAGTTTGGAAAAAGTTAGAGCACGTTGAACTGGCAACGTTATTCGTTGTTGCCAGTCTTCTTTTGCGCAGCTTTCTTAGCCGCAAGCAACCGAGAAGTATAACCGCCTTCTTCGTCCTTGGAGGCCATGTTCGAGGCGGCATTTCGCGGAGCTTCTGAAGTCAGAGCTGACTTGCCCGATGCAGCTTCCTCAAGCGTCGCAGTTTCGGTTGGACCAGTGGCTTCGAAGCGCGTGGTGGCTTTTTGCTGCTCCATCGCTTCGGAGACCTGAGCTTTCTTGCTGCGAAGTTGGTTCAAGCTCTGCTGACGGGCGGCATCTTGCAATGTAGCGCCAGGGCGCAGTTTCTTCATGACCCACTTGGCTGGATAAGCATAATCGAGAGAAACGCGACGTACAAAAATATCCGCAAACAAACACACTGACGCGAGCAGCAAACACCACGGCCATATGTCCTGCATACTGCGAGCTCGAGGCAAGCCACCACGATACGTATCAGTGTTCTTGACGATGTCTTCAAACGTTTGCTGATCCAGCGGCTCAGTAATCAACCCAGCCGAACTTCCCCCGGTCGGTTCCAGTTTAGCCAACTGCGACAGCATACTCATGTTGGTCTGGCGCACTCGATACTCATCTGAAAACGGAACGCTCGCACCTGTGGTCAGCGGCGCCATCGCAGGTCCCGGAATGACATTCACTAAATAACTGCCAGCGCTGTCCGCTTCAAACGAACCTACATAACGCCCAGGAGCCGCTTGACGCATAATGACTGGCATCACCTTGAGATCCGGGCCGACCGCAACAGCTTGCATATCCAAGAAATTCAGAAACTCATCTTGTTGATCAAGTGCGTTGACGACGACTTCGACTTTACCTTCGCCGACTTTCGTTGCCACAGTGAACTTCGCATCGCTTTTCGTAGGTCGCATTGCCCAACGAACGACTTGCGTGAAGAACTGATCGTAGCCTGGCCAAGCGGCCCACTCTCCAGCCCAACGCTTGCCGGTATCGCTTGTAAACACAGCCGTTCGACCGAGACCG
>JANODD010000067.1:0-5458 GCA_031412515.1 Planctomycetia bacterium
CGTCTTGCAGCTAGTTGAAACCGACATGACGATTTTCTTCCGGCAGTTGGCTAACTTAGAGTTGCAAAACCCAAGCGAGCATTGTGTCGATGCAGCGTACTATTCGGCGGAGCCGTTACCAGAAGAGGCACGCGTGCGAACTTCAAATTGGTTCCGCAGTTACGTTAGTCGCTTGAGCGAAGACGGGCTCAGCGACACTGAGCGCCGAGAACGCATGCATCGAGTGAATCCAAAGTTTGTCTTGCGCAATTATCTTGCACAATTGGCGATCGATAAAGCGGAAGCTGGTGATGCGAGCATGATCTCGTCGAGTTCCAGCAGTGCTCAAAGCACGCGAAAATAGAATGTGGTAGAGTGTGAACTTTTGGCAAAACGCATTTCTTACTGATCAACACTATTCATAGAGATCAGGTCTGGACCCGATTTATGGCAACAAACAAGAACGAGCCTGTTGGTTTGCCTGGCCAGAAGACGGTTGTTGACGAACCTCACTTGCAATCCAGTCCGACGAAGGATCTGTCAGCTGAACATTCCGATGAAAACACATTTTCATTTTCCGATACCCTTTTGTCGGGGAAACTCGAATCGAAGCCGCTGATGCATGCGGGAGATATGCCAACGACTTTGGGTCGCTTTAAGATCAATGGGGTCCTGGGTACGGGAGGTTTTGGAAAAGTCTACCTGGGATACGACGATCGGTTGAAGCGGAAAGTTGCCATCAAGGTGCCGAATCGGGTGCTCTCGGGTATAGAGCTCGATAAGTTTCTTGAAGAAGCGCAGCGACTTGCACAACTGCGTCATCCAGGGATTGTGACTGTGTTTGACATTGGCGAATTCGATGGGCGCTGCTACATCGTTTCCGACTACTTGTCGGGCCTGAGCCTTTCAGACTGGATGAACACCAAGTCGTATGGCTGGCGCGAAGCGGCGCATATCACAGCACAGCTTGCTGATGCGCTCGCTCATGCGCACTCGCACGGCACAGTCCATCGCGATATCAAGCCTTCCAACGTCATGATGCTAAACGATGCGCAACCGGTCCTGATCGACTTTGGACTAGCGATTAGCGACTCTCAGGGCGAGCGAGAAACTCCGGGGATCATTGCTGGAACTCTAAGTTACATGTCGCCCGAGCAAGTAGTGGGGAAGGCGCATCGAATCGATGGCCGCACTGACATTTATAGTTTAGGTGTCATGCTGTATTACCTGCTCGGTCGCAAGCCGCCCTTTACCTCTAGCAATCGGCTTGAACTGATTCGGCAAATTCGCGAGGACGAACCACAACCTCTACGTCAAATCGACAAAGACATCCCGCTTGAATTGGAACGCGTCTGTCTCAAATCGATGTCCAAGAGTGTCAAGGGTCGGTACACAACAGCATCTGATATGGCCGACGCGCTGCGCAGGACTGGTCGACCCGCACGGGGGGACCATGTTGATCGAACCGAGAGTTATCAAGCGCCAGTCGAGCCAGTGCCGAAAGTGTCTTCTCCGGTCTCGGGAAGTCGGATGCATGAGGCCGAACGCCGTCAGATTACAACGCTTCACCTTGAGCTGGATAGCTCCGAAGTTGACGCGGATGATCTCGACCCCGAGGTACTCCACGCAATGATGCAGCGCATTCGCGAGTTGACGACAAGAATATTGGTGCGATTTGGTGGGCATATCGCGCCGAGCACCAGTGAATCGATTCAAATTTATTTCGGCTATCCCACAGCCTTGGAAGACTCAGCCCGACGCGCGATTTTTTCTGGCCTTGAGATTTCTTCCGCCATTGTGCAACTGCAGGAGAGAGCGAAAACATCGCATGCAGCAGCCATTCAGTTTCGTATCGGCATACATACCGGCACTGTCGTTACAGAAGAGTTAGAAGGGGGTGTTTCCAGCGAACGACATTCTATCGTGGGCAATGTTCCCCGAGTCGCCGCAGGTTTAATCGCATTGACAGAGCCGAGTTCACTGGTTATCAGCGGAACTACAAAGCAGATTGCAGGTGATGCTTTTATCTATCGTTCACTTGGTGTTCACACCGGAAAAGTTATTGGAAAAAACGTCGAGGTATTCTCTGTGATTGGCATCAACGATGCGGAAACTGATCGCGGAGAGGTCGAATACCAAACGCCGCTGATCGGTCGCGATCATGAAATGAACGTCCTCAAACAGTGCTGGGCGAAATCATCCAGCGGACTTGGCCAAATCGTACTGGCTTGTGCTGAGCCAGGGGTGGGCAAGACTCGATTGCTGTCTGCTTTCAAGGCGAAACTTGGGGAAGCAGGTTTACAGACCTTCGGAGCACGTTGCTCGACGTTTTATCAAAACAGCGCGTTCTATCCCATCATTGAGCTTGTTAAACGAATGGCTCAGTTGAGTTCCGAAGATTCCGATGAAGCAAAGCTGGAAAAACTAGAGGGCTTGTTAAAACAGCATGACCTGCCGCTCGAACTTGTCGTTCCTTTGTTTGCTGATTTAGTTTCCATTCCGTTAGGCCCACGCTATCCAGTCTTCGAAGGAACGCCAGAGCGCCGAAAACAAAAGTCGATCGAAGCCATGATCGAACTGGTTCTGGCTGCCTCTGAGAAAGACACTCTGTTGTTCACGATTGAGGACTTGCACTGGCTCGACCCTACAACTCTGGAGTTTCTTACCGTCCTAATCGAACAGATACCTGCGGCTCCGGTGATGTTGCTGTTGACCTACCGGCCCGGTTTTGCAGCCCCTTGGTCCGCACGTCGGGCTGTCACACAAATGATGATCGGGAGTTTAACTCCCCAAGACACCGCTGGCATAGTTAGTAGGATTGCAGATGGACGAAGGCTGCCAACTGAAGTCATCGATCATATTGTTGCTAAGACCGGTGGCGTTCCTCTCTTTACGGAAGAATTAACGAAACTGATTCTTGAGTCGGACGTTCTCAAAGAGTCGGGAGACAGCTTTGTTCTTACTAGACCGCTCAATTCCATCAATATTCCAAGCACGCTCCAGGATTCGTTGATGGCGCGATTGGATAAGCTGGGGCCTGCCAAAGATATCGCCCAGTTAGCGTCGGTGGTTGGCCGCGAGTTTACATTTCAACTTCTCTCTGCCATCGCACCACTGGACGAACAAACACTGCAAGCTCACTTAACCAGTCTCGTCAATGCGGAACTTGTGCACCAACGCGGCTTCTATCCTCGTGCAAAATTTACATTTAAACATGCGCTTGTCCAGGACGCTGCATACGCTTCGCTGCTACGCACCACGCGGCAGCAATGGCATGCAAAGATCGCAGATGCGCTGGTTTCGAAGTTTCCCGATATCGCAGAGAGCGACGCGCCCCTGATGGCGCACCATTGCACTGAAGCTGGCGAAACGGTGCGGGCGATTAGATATTGGGAGCAGGCTGGAATAAAGGCCCAAGAGCGGTCCGCGATGCATGAAGCCATTCATCATTTTACCAAGGGCTTAGAGCTTGTCGCTTCGCTCGAGCCTTCTTCGGAACGAGATGGTCTCGAATTCAAGTTTCAAATTCCACTTGGAGTGGCGCTGTTGACCGCCAAAGGTTACGCGGCACCCGAAGTTGGACCGGTCTTCGAACGCGCCAGCGAACTCGGCAAACTATTGGCCGGACCGGCCGAGCAGTTCTTTGTGCATTGGGGTATCTGGGCGTGGCGAGTGGTACGAGAAGAGTTGCAGTTGTGCAATAAAATGGGGAGTGAGGCAATCAATCTTGTCGAACCGCTTGGCGTCGCCGGGCTACAGATGGAGGCCTTATTCATTCCCGCGTTGACTTCATTTTATCTTGGAGACTTCACGAACTCCCTGAAATGTTGTGAACAAGGCTTCGCTCTGTATGACGAGGCCACTGCCAAACGGTTTTCGCAACATACTGGTCAAAATGTCGGTGTCACGCTGCAGTGTTATTGGGCTTTGTCTCTCTGGCATTTAGGCTATCCCGAGCAAGCCATGAATCGCATTGAACAAGCCATTGCGTTGGGCCGCGCGATCAAACATCCGTTTAGCCTCGCCTATGCGTTGGGCCACGCTGGTTGGCTGTATGACAACTGCCGCCTTAGCGCCGAAGTGAGGCGATCGGCCGACGCAACTATTACAATTGGCAAAGAACAAGGGTTTGCATTCTGGCAAGCGGAAGGTCTACTGCATCAGGGATTTGCCCTGCAGCTCGACAATCACATAGACGAATCTCTAGCGATGCTAAAAACGGGGCTAGATGTATTTAACATGACGGGGGCAAAGCTCTCACTTTCTCACTTCTATTCTAAGTTCGCTCAAGCACACTTGATCAGAGGAAATGCAGACGAGGCGCTGCGCCACATCGATGACGCCCTCGAAACCGCAGCCGCAAACGGAAATGTCGTCTTCCTTGCAGAGAGTTATCGGTTGCGTGGTGAGATTTTTCTCACAAGGAATCAACCTCATGACGCTGAAGCCGCTTTCGAACAATCGCTGGAAATCGCTCGCTCCCAACACGCTAAGTCATGGGAGTTGCGAACGACCATGAGTCTCTGTCGACTATGGCAATCACAGAAACGCACCAGTGAAGCCCACGCCGCGCTCAACGATATCTACGGCTGGTTCGAGGAAGGGTTCGACTTGCCTGATCTTGTTGAAGCGAAGTATTTGCTAGAGTCACTAGTGCTCCGTCCAGATTAGTTCTGAAGTCAGTGGCATTACGCTGTTCACTTCAAGCTTTATCCTAGGATTTTCTGGAAAAGCCATTGCAAGCATTCGGGCCATAAAAAAATTAATGTGGCACTTCTTTAGAGTTAAAAAAACATTTACTCGCTTGGCGTAAAGTCGGCCGAAACTCCTAACAACTCAGTGGAAGTTGCGGTGTTATTAGGATTACGTCTATGGCAATCGTTCGCAAATGTAAGCTCATAATCACTGGACTAACGCTAATCGCAAGTGCGCTGTTATTCTGCTCTTTCTCCAGCGCACAAGGTATCTACATTTCTGCGGCAGGTCCAGTAAACCGAAGCATGGGTGGCGCATCAACCGCTGCGCCCATCGATCCACTTGGCGCCATGTATTGGAACCCAGCCACGATCAGCGGTTTGCAAAATTCGGGATTGGAGATGGGGATGGATCTGCTTTATTCCAACCAAACTCTTTCTTCATCCGTTGGTCCGTTTAGTGGCAGTACTAAATCCGAGAACGGCTTTTTTCCTGTTCCCAATATCGCATGGGTTCACAAGACTTCCAATCCAGCAGTCACTTTTGGACTAGGCATGAACGCAATCGCTGGATTCAAAACGAATCTTCGTTCCAGTTCAACAAATCCAGTCCTCCTCCCGCAACCACTGGGACTCGGACTTGTATCTGTGACCAACGGTATAAATTGAGCCAAAGCCAACGGGTTCATTTTTTCAAATTGGCGGATTTTGATTTAGTGTTCGGACAATTGCCCAGCTCTTCGCAGTGTTTTTTGCGGAGTTAGAGACGTTTCGGATTGTTGCGT
>JANODD010000068.1:0-52657 GCA_031412515.1 Planctomycetia bacterium
GGGCCGTTGGAAGGTGTCCACGAAAATAGTCTTTGTAGCCGCCTCTCGTATCGATCACGATTGGGCGTTGCGATGCGTCTGGATTGGCGATTAAACGCTCGGCATCGGCACATGATATCGTTGCAATTTCGGCAGCTGCAAGAACTTTTATGGTCACAGCAAACGTCAGCGTTACGATGAACAAAAATGATTTCATTTTACGATCCATCCACTTATCAAAGTTTTTCAGAATTTCTCAGGCGGCGCTTTCGCGATTATATTCTAACATTCAAGCGACTGTTGTAATCGCAATTCGCTTTTTTGAACAGAATATGTGCCTTTCGCACTCTCGCTATAGAATTCGACCTGGATTACGCCGGTTGAGTCCGTCTGATTCTTTCGCCGAAGCAGCGCGCGAACGCGTGCGACAAGCTCTTCGAATGCGAACGGCTTGGTTAGATAGTCATCGGCCCCGGCATCCAGACCAGCAACTCGCTCGTTCAGGCCGTCGCGAGCGGTCAAGAACAGGACCGGGGTATTTCGTGTTGCAGTGGCGACACCAGGCAGGCGAGGTTGATGCAGGCATACGTTCGCCGTCTGCAAAGAAGTAATACACAAACCGGCCTGCGTAAGCAGACACCCGAAAATCGCATGCGTCGCAGTGGTATGTGTAAATGAACATGCGAATTTCTCACCGACACAAACGGCCAGGTGATCGAGTGACGACTCAAAAGTACAAAACGTCCACACAGTTGTGAGTATACCATCCCTCACCCCTCGGTCCCCTCTCCCTGAGTACAGGGCGAGGGGAAGCCAGTGATCGCCAGTGCAGCCAGAGATCGCGAGACAGGTTGGTTCAGCGAAACAGATCAATCGTTCAAAGAAGAAACAGATCAATTTAAGCGGCAATTGACTTTTAAGGCGACTGGGGTAAATTGGGGCTGTTCGAGGTGACCTTGTTGGTATCCAACGAGGTGAACAGGGAACTCCGGTGTAATTCCGGGACGGTCCAGCCGCTGTATGCTGCCTGCGATTCCAAAGGATCGCAATCGTTGCTCCTATCTTAGGATTGAGCCATTGTCTGCCTGCGAAAATCAGGATCAACGGATGAGAAGGCTGTGAGCAAACGATACGGTAGTAAGTCAGAAGACCTACCTCGAGCTAGACGATTTCGTGCCCTCTTGGATTGGGGCAACCGTTGCAGTTGATTGCCACCCGCAGACCATCTGCGTCTTATCGCGTGCCAACCTTCTGTGAGTTCCGTTAAGCCACGTTTTACTCCGCAAACTCAACAGCTCCCTATTCACGCGCTCCTAGCCAATTGCGGCCAGTGGCACTTGAAAGGCTTGAGATACGCGCAGTAGGTGAGGTTGCTATGCACTGCACATTGTTGACACGAGTCATCGTGCGACCTGTCGCAATCGTCGGTCCTGTTTCTCCATCAAGCATGGCGAACATCATCCAATCCAGCAGCACTTGGACCAACACAGGCGTTTAGGGGATAGAAATGAACGATCAACTCACACTTCAAAAAGTCGGATCGCCTTGCATTCGAACATGCCACTTGTCATCGGCCGATGTTTGCATCGGCTGCGGCAGGGATCGTTCGGAGATCGCGGCTTGGTCTTTGATGGATGAATCAACTAAAGAGCAGATTGTATCGCGAGCTAGGTCAAGGCTGGGGTCGCTATCATCGCGTTCTGCAAAAGAGGGATTCACGCTCGTTGAGTTGCTGGTGACGATCGCGATTATTGGCATTCTTGTTGGATTACTACTGCCGGCCGTGCAAGCGGCGCGAGAAGCCGCTCGAAAGGCCTCGTGCAAGAACAATCTTCGTCAGCAGGGAATTGCACTACATAGCTATCATGACTCACTGGCAACGCTTCCACCTGGTTGCATCGAATGGCGAGCGTTTAGTTCACCTGCAACGCAACGACAATTTGCTTGGTCAGCAATGCTGCTGCCCTACTTGGAGCAACGCAACTTGCACCAGCAAATCGACTGGCGCAGACCCTATGATGCACCAGAGAATTTAAAAGCGGCCAATACTGACCTGCCTGTCTATATTTGCCCAAGTGAGTTCGACTTTACGCCAGGCAAAGGTCTCATCAGCTACGGCGGGATTTTTGGCGAAATACTTGTCGACCGCGAACAGGACGACGGGTTATTTGTTTACGAGCGTGCCTTTCGATTCCGAGATGTACTCGACGGTTTGACCAACACAATTGCCGTCTCGGAAGATGTCGTTGGCCCTGATCGCCAGTGGATCAATGGTCGGAATGTGTTCGTCGTCGCTTACGGCATTAATGACCCAAACGCATGGATTGGCGATAACGAAATTCGCAGTGCCCATAAAGGCGGTGCCATGGTTCTATTCGCCGACGCAAGTGTCCATTTTGTTTCGGAATCCATCGACAAGCAATTGCTCGGCAAGCTGATAACGCGTGCCAAACAAGAGGTCGTCGAGCTTCCATAGTTTTCAAGTTTGCATTTAGGATAAACAGTATGAGAGTTTTCGTTTTGTCAGTCGCCTTGTTAGCCGCATTCTTTCCCTCGCTGGAGAGTCATGCTGCAATCGTCATTGGATTTGAGGAATTGCCGCTCGCGCCCAATAGTTTTTATAACGGGAATAGTGGCGTCGGCTCTAACACCAACGGTTGGTCCAGTGGCGGGGTTCAATTCGGTAATAGCTATAACGCGAGCTTTAATGGTTGGAGTGGTTTTGCGTACAGCAATGTTGTAAACGCGACGACGCCAGGATTCGGGAATCAATATGCCGCTTATGCTCCTGCATCTCCCGGCGCAGGAGCTGGTGGTTCGCAGAACTATGCGGTAGCCTATTCTGGTTCCCGCGCCTTTTTCAACTTGCCAACAAACACCTTGCTATCGTCCGTGTCACTGGCTAACACAACTTATGCTGCCTTGTCGATGCGGAACGGTGACTCGTTTGCAAAGCCATTTGGTGGAGTCTCCGGAAACGATCCTGATTTCTATCGCGTAACGCTGAGCGGTTTTGATGGTCTCAACGGCACGGGTGCTTCCGTTGGCGCGGTCACGGTCAATCTGGCGGACTACACCTTTGCGAACAATGCCCAAGATTACATCCTTACCAATTGGTTAACAGTCGACCTCAGTTCGATTGCAAACGCTCGATCTGTTCGACTTGGTTTCTCTTCCTCTGACAACGGTGCGTTTGGTATCAACACTCCGACTTACCTCGCTCTCGATAATCTCACTCTCACTGCCGTTCCCGAACCGTCCAGCTTGGCATTACTTGGCATTGCTGGGACCGGAATAGCATGCAGTCGACGGCGAAAAGGCCGAGTCCAGGGTGAGAAACTCAGTCGCGGCAGTTAGCGTTCAGGTAGAGTTGTCACCTCCCAACGCGATTGGTCGCGCAAACAAACTCGATTGACCACACAAAGTCGCGAAGCATCCGGAAGTCGATGGGGAAAGAAAGACGCGGAATGATGGTCACCCCTCGCCCATGTATTCAGGGGAGAGGGGCCGGGGGTGAGGGGTGTTTCAAGCATCTAGTCGATGCGTCGGAACCGGACGTCCGGGTCGGAAGCACTGAAGAGATCGGATTTCAGCCGCTGCACTAGCGGTACTGGCTTGAACGCTTAGCGTCGAACGAACAACTGTTTCAAGCTCTTCCGGTGATATGGCAACTCGAGCGTTCACAACTAACTCGATGTCATTGCCTTTCCAGGCAGATGGTAGCGATAGTACTGGCTGATCGGAATTGCTAACCAAGTTCGATACTGCGTACACACCTTCGGCCATGCCGATGACTTTCAAGTGTGCGACCTCTGCTTCTATTGCGACCAACTCTTTTTGCAATCGCCCCAAGAGTTCTACTAAGAAGTTATCAAGATCGATCGGCGCATGCGCAGTCACTTTGGCTTGGCAGTTTAACCAACCCAATTCCGCTTCACCTTCAGCGTAAATGTCATAGTCGACTTCCATCACACGCTGCGCAAAAGATCCCTGCTGATCCAAGAATTCGCACAGCGCTTCAAAGCCCACGCCACTCTTAGCCGACATGCGGATTACGGGGATGTTCGCATATTGTTCAGATAAAAGTCGAGTCAAATTGTCGACTTCATCTTTTGATAATTCATCGATCCGATTGAGAATCACAAAGTCCGCTTCCTCGAGCTGCTTGCGGAATATGTATTCTGCTTTAGGCGAAAAGCCTCTCTGGCCATCGCCGCCGAGTATCTTGCTGCCATGACTGGGCTTGATGATCACGCCATAGGGAGCGATCTCAAAGGGTTGATCGTAGATCTGTTCAAGCGGTCGAATTACGGTTGCCACCAAATCCGTGCAGCTCCCAACTGGTTCGGCTAACACAATGTCAGGCCGCTGATCGGCGCTAAGCGACTCGACCGTTCCCGTCAACGCATCGAAGTTACAGCAGAAGCACGATCCAGCCACTTCGCCAACATTGAAACCCTGAGAGCGCAGAAGTAGTGTATCGACCAAGTCTGCCGCCTGGTCATTGGTTACAATCGCTACGTTCTTTCCTGCAGCTCGAAAGTGCGATGCGAGTCTCGCGATCGTTGTTGTCTTTCCGGCGCCGAGAAAGCCACCGATCATGATAAAGCGAGGTGCCGTTGCCATTTGCGAACCTATTTTTAATTGAGAATCACTGCATGAATGTTACAACATTCTCGCGATGGTTTGATCGATATTCAAGCAGGCATGGCGGACTAATCCCTCAAATCGATCTTGCAGCAACCGAAATCAAGCGACTTGGCAATCGAGCGGCTGGTGAGAAATTCCTTATTGACGGCGTAGTAGATGAACTTTCCATCTCGTTCGGTCGTGACAATGTCGGCGTGAAAGAGGACTCGCAAATGGTGCGAGACATTGGCCATTTCCACTTCAAGCAAAAGCACCAAGTCCGAAACGCTTTTCGGCCCTGACTGCAAGGCGCGAACAATCTGCAATCGCACAGGATCTCCCAGCGCTTTCAGGTAAGTCGCGCAAAGGGCTGGGTCTTCTGGTGGATCGTCTTCCGTAGCCATGTTGAACTGAACTTATGGTGATACTGCTGGTGATTGCAAAATGCCGTCTCTCCATTATCGGTGCTTATGTCCCTCCACGCAACGCGACTTCGCAATAACAACGGTGCCGCCAATTTCGAAAGTGAGACGACCTCCAAGCTAGGATGGTGGCGATCAGCACGAAGTGCCTAAATTTCATGTTTTCTTTAAGCTCCCGTAGTTGACGCACCGTTCGGACGACCTGACAATCAAACGATCGTTTGAGCGAAGCGGCATTGTTCAGCATTGTGAGGTAGCGAAATATGAAAATTAGTTTTGTGCGACGAAACGCTTTTACACTGGTTGAGTTGCTGGTTGTTATTGCGATTATCGGCATTCTTGTGGGTTTACTTCTGCCGGCGGTGCAAGCAGCGCGAGAGGCTGCACGGCGCATGCAGTGTCAAAACAATATTCGGCAATTGGGCCTCGCAGCCCACAATCACGAATCTGCTTTGCGAGTTCTTCCGTCCGCCTATCGAGCGCAACAGATTGGTGGCGCGCCCGGTTATTTCGATCTATGGGGAACGCTGGCTCTGCTTACGCCTTATCTTGAACAGACTGCAGTGTACAACTCGATCGACTTGAAGCTGACCATGTATCAATTGACATCGCCGTTCGGCATTCAGGCACCGGTAGCGGTACAAACTCGCGTTCCAACATTCATGTGCCCCAGCGACAAGATGGAATCGGTTTGCAGCAACGCCTATGCAATTCCAGGCGAGTTCGGACCAACCAACTATGCATTCTGCTTGGGGACGGGGACAACGCGGGGACGAACAGGCTGGTTAGGTTCCCCGTGGGATGCTGACGGTGTGTTCTATGCCCAATCGAAAACCAGATTGACTGATATCAAAGATGGCACCAGCAACACCGTTGGTGCCTCTGAGAGAATTTTAGGTGAAGGTACTGAATCAGCCGTTTTGGGATCTCGCGCCGAACTCAAACCGCAGACCATGTACGTCAATCCTGGCGCCGAGACAAATGATGTAAACTGCGGTAGCTCACTCCGTACGAACTTTAATCAGCGCCGCATGTATACGTGGGTCGCAGGCGAGCCGCGTTGCACCAGCTACAACCACTACTATGCTCCCAATGACAAAGTGAATCCAGATTGCGTGGGCAACTTCACCGGTACCGACCCTGTCACCAGAAGTTCGGGACACGGCTTGAGCACAGCTCGAAGCCGGCACACGGGCGGCGTCAATGCTTGGTACTGTGACGGTAGTGTGCACTACATTTCCGATTCAGTTGACAAGGTCATCTGGCGTGCCCTGGCAACTCGCAGCGGCGGAGAGGTTGTTCAAAATGATTTCTGATTTAAAGCGTTCGCCATTGGCGAAGTTTGCATTGAACACGTCGCAGCTTAGCGACTTCAAGCGCGATGGAGTTCTCAAACTAGCCAACGTATTCGATATTCAAGAAGTTGGAGCGTTGGCCGCGGAGAGCGATCGAGTTCTTCAGGACTCAAAGCATCTGCTGAACCAGAACAACCTACGCACTCGATTCGCGCAGCATCATCAGACCCAGGAAAAAGTCTTTGAAACGTTCGACCCCTTTGTTGATTTGTCTGAACTGGCCCGTCAGGTGGCCAGCGACGCAAGAATCTTGGAACCGCTCCAATCCATTTACGGCGAGCCCGCCTGCCTTTTCAAAGACAAGTTCATTTACAAGTTGCCCGGCGCCACAGGAGCGACTCTGCATCAAGATTGGATCAGTTGGCCTGGGTTTCCGGAGTCGTTTCTGACTGTAGTGGTTGCCATCGACCCCTTTACCGCGACCAGCGGCGCGACGGAGTTCTATCTGGGCGAGCACCAGCGTGGTTACTTGTCGGCTCGAGACACTCAGCATCATATTCTTGATGCAAAGCAGTTTGCTAGCCAGCCTGAGCCACTAGTGATGGATCCTGGTGACATGGCCATCTTTTCATGTTTTATACCACACCGGTCAGCACCGAATCTGAGCGATAATTCACGACGCGGATACTTCATGAGTTATAACGCGTTTTCAGATGGAGGTGATCAGTACCAACCGCATTACTCGGAGTTTCACAGTTGGGTCCGAACTAGATACCGAGAACCGCGACGCAGTGAGCTGTATTTCGAATGAGAGCATCAACAACGTCAGTAGAACCACAGAGCTTTGCCGAGCGGCGTGGTCAGATTTCTGAAAGCATGGGTACCTCACATTTCTCCGTGCAGTCCGCTAAATCAACCACATGGAATCGATGGTATTCAGACTTCATCGTGGTACTCATCGGTGCCATTGCTATGGCAGCGACTTACCCAGGGCGCACGCACGGCTTGGGAATGGTTACCGAACCACTGCTCAAGGATTTTCAACTATCAACAGACGATGGTCGAGTGCTATTTGCAACAATCAACTTTTGGGCGACCATCGTGGGTTCGGCGTTTTGTATTCCCATCGGATGGCTGTTTGATCGATTTGATCGACGCTGGGTATTGGCAATCAACTTAGTTCTGCTCGGCATCGTCGTGGTTGCGATGAGCCAAGTGAGCAGTCTATGGGCTCTTGCGATTGCGATAACGCTGACGCGAGGTCTCGGCCAAAGTGCCCTTTCGGTTGTGAGTATCACGATTGTCGCCAAGTCGTTTTCTGCACAGCGACTCGGACTAGCCATGGCTTGGTACGCGGTTCTCTTAGCTCCCCTTCATCTCGCATTGATTCAGGGAGTCGGCTGGGCTTTTACGCTTGAAAATATTTCGTGGCGGACGGTCTGGGCCGGTGTTGGTTTTTCACTGGTCGCTCTGTCGTTGATCGCAGGGCTACTTCAGAATAAGAACTTAGATTCAGTGGATAAGGAATCGGTTGATCAGGCTATTGGTTATACACTTGGTCAAGCGTTGCTTACACCCGCTTTTTGGACGTTCAGTTTAACGATCTCAGTGTGGGGTATGATCTATTCGGGCGTCGCACTTTTCAATGAAGACATTTTCAGCGAGCGCGGCTTCGATCGCAATTTGTACTTTAACGTGCTAGCCGAAGTGACGGTCGTAGCCATTTGTGCAAAATTCCTCTTCGGCTGGCTCGTGAACTATGTTCCGCTGAATCGCTTATTGACCCTATGCTTATTCGCGACCACGCTATCGTTGCTAGGCCTTACAAGGGCCACGGAGGTTTGGCACGCCTACGCTTATGGTGTTGGGCTGGGGATTGCATCGGGTGCGGTCGCGTTGCTGTTTTTTGCAACTTGGGGTAAGCTCTATGGCAATCGCGAACTTGGGCGAATTCAAGGTGTCGCACAGATGATGACGGTGTTCGCATCCGCGGCCGGACCGGTCATTTTTTCAACGAGCAAGCGAGCCACCACTTCGTACTCATTTATCTTTATACTGCTGGCTGGTTTCGTGTTCATGATGGCGATCGCTGCTATGTTCACTCCGTTGCCAAACGCAAAGTCTTTAATCGCTTCACCCATTGAATCCTGAATACAAAAGATAATCCACTCATGTCAACAAACTTATCCCTTCCCACTTTAGTCCCCCAAACTCGTTTTCATGTTTCACTGAACGTAACCAACTTGGAAAAGTCCGTTCAGTTTTATGAAATCCTCTTTGATCGGCCACCCGCGAAACAACGCAGTGACTATGCCAAGTTCGAGACCGACGAACCACCGCTTGTGTTATCGCTTGAACCGAACGGAAAGTCTGGAGGCGGTACGCTTAACCACTTGGGAATCCGCCTCGGCAACGCGCGTCAGTTGGTGGCCGCTCAAGAACGACTTGAAAAACGCGGTGTGCGTTCACAGCGAGAAGAAGGCGTTGAGTGCTGCTATGCAAAGCAGACAAAATTCTGGGTCCATGATCCCGACAACACGCTTTGGGAAATCTATACGCTCGACGACGATTCGCTCGAGCATCGCGGTGCCGGCCAGAGCCTGGAAGTAATGACTGGTAGCACATTGCCCGAAGATGCCGTTGTGTGGGAGCATCGTCTTGGTTCACCCATTCCAGTCCGGATTGACGCATGCAATGATTCAGTCGATGAAGTGCGCTTGCGTGGCTCCTTCAATGTTCCGACTTCGCAAGAAGATCGCATGCGGCTTATCCGCGAAGCGACGCGTGTGCTTAAGCCCGGAGGTCGCTTGCTGTTGCGAATGCTGTCAGGCGAGAAAGAGCATGCCAGTCCCCAGTTGTCCGGACCTGGCTCAGTCGTCAAGTTTGTACCGGCAAAAGATGACCTCATGCAACTTGCATCTGTCTCTGAGCTTTCGGGGCTTCGTTTGCTCAAGTACGACGATCCACCATGCTTCATCCATGACGGCATCCCCATGCGCGAGACGCACATCGAGTCGTTCAGGAGTCCGAAGTAGCGTATTATTCCCCAGTTCTCGCCGAACGCCGCCACCCTAGTGCTTTGTCCAGATTAGATTTTGGGGTTAGCGGTGAGCGTGACTGAATATTGCTTGGTTTGGTTCTATTGTGCCACTGGCTTTCCCAATTGCATTCGGGAATCCGAATGCAATTGGGAAAAGGCCAGTGAAACGGAGTAGGTTAGTTTACTTCAGGTGTCGCGTTTTAACAGTAACTCACGCGACGTGAAAGTTACCGGAGTTATAATGCTAACTGCTGAAAGTGCTATCCATAGCGTTGGTTCCACTCCCTGAAAATCGATAGGTATTGTTATGGGCGGTGGTTGATGCAGTTTACTACTTCGGCCTTCGTTGTCCAAACCGTCCCTGTATTGCTCGATTAGTTTAGTTCGAACTCAAACACTCAAACGATGAACACACCATGCATACTTCTTCACAGTATTTTGTTCTATGATTTGACGTTTACGGCTTTTAAGAGGTCCACCCTCAATCGGCTCGCCATGCGTTGCAAGTGGACGATTATTGTGAGTGTTGCATTGACCTTCGCCACTGCGACCAGCATGGCTTCAGAGCACGAACTGCCCACAAAGCAGTTGTTCACCGACCACTGCGAGAGCTGCCACTCCGGCACAAATGCGAAGGGTGACTTTGCAACTGCGAAGCTATCCGCTGATTTCAACGACAAGCAGAATCGCGAACTTTGGCTGACCGTTTTGGAGCAACTTAAGGAAGGCAGCATGCCGCCGAAGGACAAACCGCGTCCAGCAGCTAATAAATTGCAAAGTGTCGTGGATTGGATCAATGCACAAGCTGAAAAAGCTGAGATCGCTCGTAGGGCAACGGAAGGCCGCGTAGTGATGCGGCGACTGAATCGAGCAGAGTATGCAAACACGGTGCGAGATCTGCTGGGTGTCGAGATCGACTTGACTGACCTGCTGCCGCTCGACACTTCGACGAATGGTTTTGATAACAACGCCGAGCTGTTGCATACCTCGTCCTTTCTATTGCGTAATTACCTCGATGCTGCGGATCGCGTACTCGATGAGGCAATTGCGAATGAGCCGGAACCATGGATCTTAAAGAAACGCTTCGACATCAGGGAGGAGAAGTCTGTCAAATCAACGGGCAGTGTCTATCGGCACACCGACGACGGCGTCGCAATCTTTGCAACCTGGGAGTCGGCGAACATCCGCGTCACGATGTGGAATTTTCGTAGCCACGTACGTGGCAAGTATCGCTTTCGCATCTCCGGTTATGGATTCCAAAGCGAAGGCAAGCCAATCACGTTCCGCGTCACTGCTGGGACGCTCAAAGAAGTGACCGAGGAGCGTCTGATCGACTACTTCGCCGTTCCGGCTGACAAGCCGACGGTAATTGAATTTACTGAGCAACTCGAACCTGAAAATCGAATTCGCATTCTTGCTGAAGGTCTGCCTGCGCTTCCGCCAGCAGTTGAGAAAATCGGTGCTGACAAGTACACCGGTCCTGGACTTGTGATCCAGTGGGTTGATGTCGAAGGCCCCATTCTTGAGTCGTGGCCTCCGCCAAGTCACAAGGCAATTTTTGGCGATCTCAAGCTGGCTCGCATCTCGCCCGAGCGCTTTGAAGTCGCCTCGCAGCAGCCGATGGTTGACGCCGAGCGGATCCTTCGCAACTTTGCCCGTCGCGCGTTTCGTCGCAATGTCAGCGATGAAGACATCAAGCCATTCCTTGCTCGCGTAAAGTTGAAGCTTGACCAGAATGATTCATTTGAGCAGGCGATGCGAGTTGGACTGAAAGG
This sequence comes from Planctomycetia bacterium, assembly GCA_031412515.1. GTDB lineage: Bacteria > Planctomycetota > Planctomycetia > Pirellulales > Pirellulaceae > Aureliella. The sequence goes on from JANODD010000068.1 coordinate 11,141, forward strand.
TATTTTGGTCTCACCTGATTTCCTTTTCCTTCGCGAGCAAGCACCAAAGCTCGATGACTTCGCCCTCGCCAGCCGACTTTCGTATTTTCTGTGGAGTTCCATGCCCGACGAAGAGCTCTTTCAGCTCGCGGAAACGAATACCCTTCATCAACCCAAGGTGCTTCGCGAGCAGGTCGATCGCTTGCTCAGCGACCCAAAGGCCAAGGCGTTTAATACAAATTTTATGGGTCAATGGCTTAGTCTCCGCGCGATCGATGCTACCTTGCCCGACGGAACACTCTACCCTGAGTACGACGATATTCTCAAGACATCGATGCTCAAGGAGACATCGTTGTTCTTCGACGAAGTGCTGAGGAACGATTTGCCTTTGACAAACTTCGTCAGTTCGGATTTCTCTTTCCTCAACGCGCGACTGGCGAAACACTATGGTATTCCGGGTATCGAAGGCATGGAAATGCGCAGGGTGGCGTTGCCAAGCGATAGTCATCGCGGCGGACTGCTTACGATGGGTAGTATTCTAAAAGTCACCGCTAACGGCACGACAACTTCGCCTATTGTTCGCGGCTCATGGGTCCTTGAACGCATTCTCGGAACACCACCACCCAAGCCGCCTCAGGATGTTGAAGCCATCGAGCCCGATATTCGCGGTGCTACCACGATCCGCGAACAACTCGCTAAGCATCGCAATGTCGAAAGCTGTGCCAGTTGCCATCGCGAAATCGATCCACCTGGATTCGCGCTCGAAAGCTTCGATGTCATCGGTGGCTGGCGCGAACACTACCGCGCCACCGGCGAGCCCCGTGAGGTCAATGGCCGCAGAGTTCGCTTTTGGAATGGACCTGCCGTAGATCCAAGCGATTCACTCTCTGATGGGCGCACGTTTCAGAACATTGACGAATATAAAAAACTGATTCTAGAAGACAAGGACAAGTTGGCTCGCAACCTCACTGAAAAACTGATCGCTTATGGAACTGGCGCGGCTCCAACGCACGCTGACAAGCCTCAAGTCGATGCCATCGTCGGTCATGCGCGCGATAACCATTATGGATTTAAGACGTTGATTCACGAAGTCGTGCAGAGTGCCTTGTTTCAGAGCAAATAGTCCTTGGTACAAAGATTTAGCCATGAACGTTCACCGTCGTACTTTCATTCGCTCTGCTGGCGTCTCGCTTGCGCTTCCGTGGCTAAATGTTTTTGCCGATGAATCCCGAGATTCGTTGGATGCCATGTTGCCACCGCGTCGCATGATTTGCATCTGCGCACCGCTCGGATTGCATCCTGACAATTTCTTTCCGACGCAAACTGGCAAAGACTACACGCTCTCGCCTTACCTGGATATTCTGAAGGGGTTCCGCGAGGAGTTCACGGTTATCTCTGGATTGGCGCATGCCGGAATGGGATCCAGTTTTGCGCACCAAGCCTCCGCCAGTTTTCTCACAGGAGCGCCAGGCGCAGGGAGGCCCGGCTTCCGCAACACGATATCTCTTGACCAATTCGCCGCTGATCACATTGGCACTCAAACACGCTTCCCCAGTCTTGCCTTGTCCGGCGAAGGCTCGGGTGGTTTGTCATGGACTCGCACCGGCGCGTTGATTGCCGCCGACAATTCACCTTCCCGGGTTTTTTCACGATTGTTTCTCGAAGGAAATTCCGAAGACGTACAACAGCAGATTCACCGACTCGAAGACGGACGCAGCATCCTTGATGACTTGAGTGAGCAAGCCCAATCGCTTCGATCGGGCCTTGGTATCGAAGACCGCGACAAACTGGACGAATACTTAACGAGCGTCCGCGAGCTTGAGCAGCGGATGTCTATTGACGAAAGCTGGGCCAAGAAACCCAAGCCTAAAGTGAGTGTTGAGCCACCTAAAGACATCGCCAACGCCGCCGACCTTATCGGTCGCACACGATTGCTATTTGATCTTAGCCATCTGGCGATCCAGACCGATTCAACGCGGTTGATCACCATCATGCTTGCCGGTTCCAGTTTCGCTCCGCCGATCGAAGGCGTGTCACTGGGACATCACGATCTCTCCCACCACGGCAAAGATCCGCTCAAACTAGAACAGCTCAAAATTGTCGAACTGGAGACGATGAAGACCGTCCGCGACCTGCTCAGCAAGCTCAAGCAATCGAAGGAAGGCGGCAATAGCCTGCTCGATCGCACTAGTGTCTTTCTCGGTAGCAATCTTGGCGATGGCAGCAGCCATTCCACAAAGAACCTTCCAGTACTCCTCGCCGGCGGTGGTTATCGGCACGGTCAGCACTTGGCCTTCGATGTGAACAACCCTCCGCCGCTGTGTAACCTGTATGTCAACATGCTCCAGCGACTCGGAATTGAAGCCGACAAGTTCGGCACGAGCACAGGAACGTTGACAGGACTGGAAATGAGCCAAGGATGAAGGCAACGCTGTGAAGCATTCTGGCACGCAGAAGTAGCTGGTTTCGTGAGAAACCGGGGCACAGGATGCGCCTTCTTCTGCATCCGGTTTCTTACGAAACCAGCTACGTTTCAATTATGCTTCTTACGAATCCATGGGACAACACGTTTTTCGAGTAAGTGGCTGGGCAACGTCAGCAAGTCAACCGCAATATCGGCTAAGATCGCGCGGCCTTTGGTTAGCCAAGCTGCGGCGAATGACCAGACCGCAATCCATTCCAGCCAGAACAAGAAGTTGAGCTCGTTAAGCCTTTGAGCCCACTCGGTCGGGAATATAAAAAGATAGGTTCCCATCGTCAGAACGCTTAGCAGAATGACGATGCCGCTGGTTCGATACACAAAGTTGCGCTGGGCTTCGTGTGGCGCAATTTCATGCTTTTCGCGATTCGTAGTTGGAAAATGGTACAGCGAATAGAACGCTAACGTCAGAAAGAACGCACCACCGCTGAGGAGATGCAGGTATCCGGCAACCGAGCTCTGATGCAGCGGATCACTATGAGCGTCCAACGGAAACAGAGCAACGCCCAGTGAAGAGATACACCCCACGTTGGCGGTCCAGCTTTCCACCCAGTCATACCCTCTATAGCAAAAAAGAAAGACGCCTATAGCGCACATTGACCCCACAAAGATGTCCCGCAAAGGGGTGTGGTAATAACTGCTCATGTTATCTTGAAAAGCGATTCCAAAAAACAGCCAGCCCACCGGTCCTAGCAAAATTGGCAAGGCTAGCCCGATGACGCCAACAGCTCGGCGGATTCCCAAGTAGGAAACGACCAAGGTTCGAGTGCTGTCGGAAATTTCTTGAGTCATGTTTCTATTCGACGTAAGCGGATTTTCTCTGCGTACTTATTTTACAGACCGATTTGCTTCGCGATTAGGTATGTCGCTTGCAGGGCTCTAGCGATGACGCATTCGTCTCAGGACGATGCGTCTACCCATAGTAGTACGCATCCAAAACAACGCCGAGCCGACTGAAGGTCTTGACATTGCATAGCACGGAGAAAAGCGATGACTGGAAAAATTTATCATCCCGAGGACAAACACCCTGCGGTTTACCAAGACGATTTGGCACCTAATGCTTCGAAAGGACTGAATCACGGTTTGGACGGGGCAACGACTTCAAAACGAGCGGCCAGCGATATCAAGCAACTGCATTCGATGTTGACGACGTTCACGCCTGAGGAGCTGCGCCAGATTTTAGTACTTGAGCCGGGCTCGCGACTCGAAACGCGAGCGACTTATATCAACTTGGCCGATCCACGACTGCAGATCATTCAGGCGCTCGGCAATGAAGAGGCTGGAGAAGAGGATTGGTTTGTGGCCAAGAAAGATGTTCCCTACCAACTTTGGAACCGAATGGTTGATGAGGGTTCTCAGCGAGTGATCCATCACCCCAAATGATCCTTAGGGAGCAAATGGGCAAATCCGAAGCTGCAACGCTGTAAGCATTTTCTTAGTAGGGTAGCTGTTTTCGTGAGAAAACGGATGCATCAGGAAGGTCACTGGCGCGCCGGTTTCTCACCAAACCGGCGACATTTGGTCGTTCGAATGCTTCACAGTGCTGCCGAAGCTGCCACGAATCTAAAGCGCAGGCCCGTGGCAGTGACGATCAGGCATTGATCAGCAACCTGCTCGGCAAACCCTCAGCTTGTGGGCCAAGGGGTCTACATAACGATCTTGCTTAGATAGTGGAATTAACGAATTCGCGAACAATGCGGATGCTAAATCAAACGTGCGGCAAAGCTAGGAACATTTAAACAAATCTTCTACACGCCAGGACACTTCCCAAAAATAATTTGCCTCATATTGAATTTGAGTGTTGAAAGCTGGAGAATTCGTGGCTTGCTACTTGTCGCAATCTTTTGGTTAGCCCAAATCGAAGCATCGTGGCGCGGGCCCCATATCGCAACCTCTGTATCCTTCGTGGGCGTCATCTTAGCTTTAGTTGGTATAGGACTGCGTGCCGCGGCGATTCGAACTCTTGGAAGATATTTCATCAGCGACATAAGAGTCGAGCGGATCGTTCGTACCGGTGTTTATCGTTGGATGCGACACCCGTCAGAAATCGGTCTAATCTTTATTGCTGTGGGTGTTCCACTGATTCTAGAATCAAGACTTTCGGCAAGTCTTGCGCTATTGCTACTGACTCCCCTTTCATTGTGGCGCATTAGACGTGAAGAATCGGTTATCAACTGATTGCGGCCGCACGTTTCTCTATTGTCTACGCATCAGCCTGACGGATTTTTTCGAACAACCAAGCGCGGGCAAATGCCCAATACTAGTCGACCGAACGTGGTGAAATTCCGATCACTTCGGCCGATTACCATGGTCTATTCATTGTTATGTGGCACGGAAGTAACGGTAGTTTACGGTAGCAGCTCTTCAAAAGTCTTATTTCCAATCCGATACTTCTTCCAGTCTTTGAAATCGAAGTGCCACCATTCGAATTCGTAGACCGAGAAACCTTCTGCCTCCATCTCATGACGTAACAGTTCTCGAAAAAATCGCTGACGAGAAGTGCCACCAGGGTACATGGGAAAGGATCGCTGTGAGAACTCGTCGTAGCCCGAAACCATCTGAATCGGTTCCCCGCTTGCCAGATCATACAAAGTAATATCGACCGCACAGCCTCGATTGTGGCGTGAACCGTTTGCTGGATTGGCCACGAAGTCCTTAAATTCATCGGGCGTTGCGTCCCAGAACATTTTCGTTACGTGCCAAGGACGATAAGAGTCATGTACCAATAATCCCAATCCGCGTTTCTTCAGTCGCTGATTAGCGCGTACAACGGCTTCGGCGGCAGGTCGCTGCATAAACGCTTTGGCTTGCTTGTAGAATACCGAGCCAGTAAAGTTGTTCGTTGAAGCGTATCGAATATCCAGCTTGATGGTTGAATCCAGCGAAGTCAGTTCGACCAACTCTGTTTGCTGATAGTTACCGTTTTCAGTCGGCGGCGAAGCGGCCAGTGCTGCTGCGCGTAGGTCGTCAATCGGCTTTAAAGGATGAATCGTAAAGGTCTCGCCGTCCTTTGTGCCTACTTCACGTCGCACGAACTTCACTTCGGCTGCAACAACTCCAGTTGCGATTCTTTCGGCATCGCGGGAGAACCTCAAGTTTTCGCCATGATACAGTCCGTAGTCTGGGAAAGCGAACGTATTGTCGTCAACTTCCGTCAGCGGATAATAATAAAACCACTCGATCAATGCGTAGAGTTGACCGTTGTCTTCAAGGATATACAGCGTGTTATGATCCCAGCCATATTCGCCAATTAGTCCCTTCCATCGCGCCGGAATATTGGCAGGCGGAACATCGTCAACACGCTGGAACGTTGTGTCACCAACTAGTAGACGATCACCCGATTCCAGCTTGACCGTAGTCCCGAATCCGGTCGCGTCGTCTGTTACGATACTCCCGTCTTTTACATCCGCCCCCAGTCGATAACGATAAGTGCCCCGCTGCATAAAGGTTTGACCATTCGATACCGTGATGCGTGCGAATTGATCGGTGTTGCCCTCGCGATAGTTGCCAACAAGCTCGGTGGCTCGCTCTAGCAGCACTGGCTGAGTGTTGCGGTACGTCGGCAAAGGCTTGCCATCCTGCGTCGCGATCATCAGCCGCAGCGCATAGTTTGCCAGTCGCTCGACTACGCCGTTGCTGCCATCGAGCGATGCGGCTGCCGCAACACCAACTTTACGTTCAGGCAGCGCTTCCAACTGAGTCGAGAAACCATAAATCGCACCACCGTGGCCGATCCTCGTGTAGCCATCCAAATCGTGAACATGAAAGCCGAGTCCAAATCCTTGCGACTTGCCGCTGGCATCGCGAATTGGGGATAGCATCTGCTTATAAGTTTCCGGTGTCATTATCTGGCCAGTGTCTGTCTTGCCGTCTCGAAACAGGCAAACCACAAATTTCGAGAGATCCGAAACGCTTGAATACATGTTCCCGGCCGGCCCGGTACCAAGCAAAAACGTGGGAGCTTTGAAGCGACGACCATCGTAAGTCCACATCCAACCCGTGGCGAGTTGCGGTTCAATTTCGGACGTCACCACAAAGCTACTGTTATGCATGTGCAGCGGGTTAAGAATAGTGTTACGGACTTGTTGTGGATGGCTGACGGCGAGTTTCGATTCGAGTACCGCTCCGACGACCGAGACCGCTGCGTTGGAGTACTTGGTCTTTGTCTCTGGTCGATAAACAAGTGTCGTATCGTTTAGACTCGCCACCGTCGCCGCCAAAGTCGGTTCGTCTGGATCGAAGTAGTTGCCAACCGGCGATTCACGCACAAGCCCGGATCGATGCGACATTAATTGCCGCAGCGTGATGAACACGTCAAACGGATTCTTGGGAGCAAACGATGGCAGATAGGTTTGCACTGGCGCGTCGAGGTCAATCTGGCCGCTCTCCACCAACTGCATGATCGCAATATCCGTGAAGAGTTTTGAAACCGAGCCAACGCGATAGACCGTGTCGGCTGTCGCGGGGAATTTCTTATCGGCATCTTGAAATCCAAAACCTTTGCTCCAAACGGACTTGTCGCCGTCGATCAATGCGATAGAGAATGCCGGAAGCTGCTTTGAAGCGACTTCATGCTGAATGGCGGCTGAGAGTTTTTCAATGGCGGCTGAGTAATCGTGTGCAACGATCGCCTGAGGCTTCGCCTGCGAATCCTGAGCATTTGCAAACCGAGCAGCGCTGCAAAGAACAGCGCTGCAAAGAACAGCGAAACACGCGACGCTGATTTTTAGGAATTGGCTATGATTCACGTTGTTACCTTAGTTTGGCGAGCGCATGCTCAGACCTGAGAACGTCACTACAGGATTCGATTTGTACGTTGAACAGAAATACTGCCTAGAAGCAAACGTTCACCTCACGCCAGAAATATTTGGCAAATGTTCTGCAAGCAGCTAGCTCCGCAATATCTTCTGAATCACCTTACCATGAACGTCGGTCAATCGAAAATCTCGACCTTGATAGGGGAAGGTTAGCAGTTCGTGATCGAAACCGAGGCACTGCAACAATGTGGCGTGCAAGTCATGTATATGAACGGGGTCGGATACGATGTTGTAACCATACTCATCAGTTTCACCTACAACGGCTCCTGGTTGAGTGCCACCGCCGGCCATCCACATTGTGAAGCAGCGTCCATGATGATCGCGGCCGTAGTCATCTTGCAAGGAACCTTGACTGTAAACCGTTCTGCCAAATTCGCCTCCCCAAATCACCAGCGTATCATCCAACAAGCCAAGTCGCTTTAAATCGGTTACTAGTGCGGCTTGAGGTTGATCGATATCGCTGCATTGTTTTGGAATGTTCGATGGCAAGTTGCCGTGATTATCCCAGCCGCGATGATACAGCTGCACGAATCGAACACCACGTTCGACCATGCGTCTGGCCATCAAACAGTTGGCTGCAAAAGTTCCCGGAGTTTTTGCATTGGCACCGTAAAGATTGAACGTCGATTCGGGCTCGTCGCTCAAGTCGGTCAAGCTTGGCACGGAGGCTTGCATCCGGAAAGCCATCTCGTACTGCTGCATGCGAGTAGCGATCTCGGGGTCGCCGTCTTGTTTCTGCTGCAAGTCATTGAGCTTCGCAAGTCCATCGAGCATCGAGCGACGCAGGCCGCGATCGATACCACTGGGATCATTCAGATAGAGAACTGCATCCGATGAACTCCGAAACTTGACCCCTTGGTGGCTCGAAGGTAAAAATCCGCTTCCCCACAATCGATCGAGCAGTCCCTGGTTGGCATCTTTGCCGGTACCATGCGAAATCATGACCACGAACGCCGGCAGGTCTTCTGCTTCACTGCCAAGACCATAGCTTAACCACGAACCCATTGAGGGTCGGCCTGGTTGTTGCGATCCAGTCTGCATAAAGGTGATTGCTGGGTCGTGATTGATCGCCTCGGTGTGCATCGATCGAACAATGCATAGATCATCGACTACTTTTCCAGTGTGCGGCAACAGCTCGCTCAACCAAACGCCCTGCGAACCATGCTGCTTGAATTTAAACTTGGGGGCAACAACCGGAAAACTCTTTTGACCCGAAGTCATGCCGGTTAATCGTTGGCCTTGGCGAATACTGTCGGGCAGTTCGGTCCCGTGTAGCTCTTTCAGCTTGGGCTTGTAGTCCATCATCTCGAGCTGCGATGGACCGCCGGACTGGAACAAGTAAATCACTCGCTTGGCTTTGGCGGCAAAGTGCGGGACCTGCGATCCTTCCTTCTCGGCACCAAGCAATCGTTTGCCAATCCCATCGGCACCGAGCAGTGTTGAAAGCGCTGCTGAGCCCGTAAGTGAATTACGCAAAAATCGACGACGATTCAACTGCGAGTGTGCGTTTAGAATGTTTTGCATGTTCGTTATCGCTTTGAAATGGTTTCGTCGAGATTTAGCAGTGTGCTTGCAACGACTGTCCAAGATGCAAGTTCGATCGGATCGATCGAAGCGTCAGGAGCTGTTGCGCCTACTGTGTTAAACGTTTGTGCGGTTGCGGGTTCACCTGTAAACCGCTGCTGGGCAGATACCAGAATTTGACCGAGGATGCGATGTTCTTCGGGTGAGGCTTTGCGCGACACCGCTCTCTGAAAGCCACTATCGATCCGGTCATCCATGCTTGCACCACCCTCGCGAATCATGTTTTGAGCTAACACTCTCGCGCATTCGACGTAGGTAGGATCATTCATCAGAACCAACGACTGAAGCGGCGTATTTGTTCGGGCTCGTCGGGCGGTGCAGACCTCGCGCATCGGAGCATCAAAACTCATCATGGACGGTGGAGGACAAGTTCGCTTCCAAAAAGTGTATAAGCTTCGTCTGTAAAGCCCCTCACCAACATCGGCCACATATTTGCCTCGACGCTCGACGGTCACATCTTCCCAAAGTCCAGCCGGTTGATAGGGCTTAACGCTTGGTCCGCCGAAGCGATGTTGCAGCAAGCCGCTGATGGCGAGCGCATTGTCACGAATCGTTTCGGCCGACAAACGATAACGCGGACCGCGAGCTAAAAACCGGTTCTCGGGATCGCGTTCCAACATTTCAGGTTCGATGCGAGACTGCTGCTGGTAAGTGGATGACATGACGATCATTTTGTGCATCGCTTTGACATCCCAGCCACTTTGCATAAAGCTGCCAGCCAAGAAATCTAGCAATTCAACGTTGGAAGGCATTTCGCCGGTCAGACCAAAATCCTCAGCGGTTTTCACAAGGCCAGTGCCAAAGTAGTTCTGCCACCATCGATTCACTGTCACGCGAGCTGTCAGCGGGTTGTTATTGCTCACCAGCCACTGTGCCAACTGCAAGCGGTCTTTGGGAGGTACTGTATCCGCATGCAGAAGAGTAGCAGGCACCCTCGAGTAGACGCGATCCGATGGCTGGTCGTATTGTCCCCGTTTGAGAATAAACGTTTCCCGCGGCGGATTCAAATCGCGCATGACCATCACCGCCGCAGTGCTTTCTTCAAGCGTCGTTTTTTCTTTCTTAGTCACAGCAAGCTTCGATTGCACACTGGAATAGTCCGGATCGATGCGATTCAAATAGTATTGCTGTATCTGCTTGCGTTGTTCCTCCGTGCGTTGCTCGGCTGGAACTCGCACCCAATCGGCGAATCCAGTGACAGGTTCGAAAGCAGCCAGTTGCTTGACACTGTTTTCGTCCAGTACATTGCCAAACAGTTGCAAGTCGTCGACAAGTCCTCGATAAGGAAGTGACTTTTCTCGCAGGCCAATGCGCAACGGTTGCGAGGTTTCAATGGAATCTCGAAGTGAATCTTGCACAACTTCGTGAGCTTCGAGTTTTGAATCTACAAAGATCTTGATTCCAGCCGCTGTTTTCTTCCCGTCGTAGGTTGCAACAACGTGATGCCATTCATTTGCGCTGACTGGTTTCTTGATAGATACTTTGATCGCGTTGTCTGGCCATTTGTGGATAACGTGCATTTCTATCTTGCCCCTCGACAGCAGCAAGTCATAGCCCCGAAAGTCTTGCGACTCGTCCATCTTCGATAGTATTGCCATGCCATCGTTTGCCGAAGGTTTAACCCATAGGCTTATTGAAAATGATTGATCGCTTGCAAAGTTGCCAATGTTCCCAAGTTCGATTCGCGATTGTTCGTTCAGCTCGATGGCCTCTTGGTTTTTCCCTGGTTGATATCCAACTGTGCCTGACGTCGAGCCGATCTGCGATTTGGAAACTGATTCAAAAAACGATATGGCATCCGATTTGTCCAGCGGAAAGTGATGCAGCACAGTCTGAGCAAAACGACTCTGCAAGTCGGTTTCAGTGGATTCTGCGACTAACTTTGCGACCTTTGTATCCGCTTGCTCTTCTAGCTGTTTCGATTGCAGCTGTAATTCCGAGATCTGTTCTTCAAAGGCTTTGATCTTAGTGCTTTGTTCCGCTGTAGGTACTCGGATGAATGGTTCAGCCCCGACGAACTTGCTGTAACCAGCTTGCTTTTCGTCCAGCGAATTGAAGAACGAATAGAACTGGTAGTACTCAGCTTGCGAGATCGGATCAAACTTATGATCGTGGCAGCGCGCGCATTGCATCGAGAGTCCTAGGAACACGGTTGAAACCGTATGCACACGATCAGCCACGTACTCGACTCGGTATTCTTCCTGGATGATGCCACCTTCCGTATTGTGTCCTTGATTGCGAAGGAAACCTGTGGCGATTAATTGGTCTTGCGATGGCGACGGAAGCAAGTCCCCGGCGAGTTGTTCGATGGTGAATTTATCAAAGGGCATGTTGCTCTCGAACGCATTGATGACCCAGTCTCGCCAGGGCCACATCGTCCGATCTTCATCATTGTTGTAGCCGTTGGTGTCGGCGTAGCGAGCGAGATCGAGCCACTCCATGGCCATCTTTTCAGCAAAGTGCTTTGAACGGAGCAGTCGATCGACAGCCCGCTCATAAGCATCGCTCGATGGATCATCCAGAAACTGCTTTAGTTCTTCTACTGTTGGTGGAAGGCCTGTCAGGTCGAGTGCGACGCGGCGAAGCAGAGTTGCACGATCCGCTTGCGGCGAAGGTTTAAGTTGTTCATGCTCGAGTCGTTTGCCGACAAACTGGTCGATCGCGTTGCTTGCCCAGTTAGAGTCTTGTAACTGCGGTATCGGAGGACTTGCGGGAGCTGTGAATGCCCAGTGTTTAGAATAGCCAGCTCCTTGCTGTATCCACTTTTGCAGAAGCTGCTTTTGCTCGGCTGACAGCGGTTTTTTACTAGCCGGAGGAGGCATGACCGATTCCGGGTCGTCCGACAAAATTCGCTCGACCAACTTGCTAGCGCTTAAGTCGTTTGGAACGATCGCTGACGAGGCGATGGCATCTTCTCGAACATCCAGTCGTAGATCTGCCGTTCGACTTTTTTCATCCGGTCCATGGCAAGTCCAACAATGACTAGCGAGTATCGGGCGAATCTGGCTCGAAAAATCGACCACTTTATCGGGGTCTTCGGCGAACGTGTAGCCGGCGATTTGCAGACCCAAAACTAACGAAACCGTCAGATGCAGTCGAAATCTGGCCAAGGGATCACTTGTTTTATTCATGAGTGGAGGCAGGGCGAGAGGTGGAGTGTGTGCGGCGGGGGAGAATGGCCATCTGAAAGAATCATACAGAACTTAGCCAGAGCTTATCGTACTTTACTTCCCCGAAGAAGAAGCCAGTATGCCAAGTCGTCGAGGCCCCCGTTCATTACCTGCTGGGGGAATAGTCATAAATTCTGTAGATGGCTCGAAGGCTATCCGAGCAGCATCGGTGACGGACACGCTGGAACTGTGTTGGAAAGCGTTTCTGTTTGATCGAATTTCGACTGAGTGGTCGGCCTTTCAATAGCAATCCAACGCGTAAGCGAGTTCCCAGTCGCTCACCCCCTAGGAGGGCGATTCGCTTAGGAACCGTTAGAAAACTCACAACTGCCGGTGACTTATCAGCCGGAAGGCGTTAGCCTCCGGTTCAATACCCAACCGGAGGCTAACGCCTTTCGGCTTATCAGTCTAAGCCACCGTAGTAACCACACCTATTTCGATGTTTTAAATGAATCGCCCCTCTCGCCGAGAACGGGGGCGAGGGAGAACCAGAAACTCGACAGTGCTCAATAGCGCAATTTACGAAGCGAACAACGGAAATAGTTGGCGAGCCATAGTTTCTACCTGCGTATAACCGGCACATTCGGCAATAACCCCTATTCGGGCGACGTAAAGTTTGACGCACACTGTGGATACACGTATTCTAGAGCTAGGCGGATTGGCAAACCGAGGCCAAGTCTTCGTGGAAAGAAGCGACTAGGGAACCGTCGCTGAGGTTGTCTTTTCGAAATCTTTTCTGGCTGCACGGATGAAAATCGTCAATGAACTAAGTGGCTCAAACTCGAGCGGTGATGAGGAAATCGTTTCCTTACCGACCGGCCGGGAGAGTACGACTAGCCAGCCGTTGATTTCTACCGTACCGCAATCTCAACCTCACGTCAGCGATAGTGAAAAGACCGTCATCAGTCAGCGTCCTGTCGCCGCGCCTGAAGAGTTCTATCGCTCGATGCCCCTGACCGAGTTAGCCGGGTTGCTCGAAGGCAAGCAACTTGACCATTTTCAAGTCGATCAAATGATTGGTGGCGGCGGGATGGGTGCCGTCTTCCGTGGACGCGACTTGCGGCTTGATCGAATCGTCGCAATCAAAGTCATCCCGGCTTCGAAGCGCGACGCGGATACCCTTCGCCGCTTCCGACTTGAGGCTCAAGCCGCAGCCCGGCTTGACCATCCAAACATCGCACGGGTTTATTACGTCGGCGAAGCAGAGCGATGGAACTACATCGTTTTTGAATTCATCGATGGCGTCAACATTCGCGACTTGGTCGATATGGAAGGTCCCCTTAGCGTCGACAATGCGGTCTTCTATACGCGACAAGTCGCCGAAGCCTTGCAGCATGCGGCTGATCGCAACGTGGTGCACCGGGATATCAAGCCATCGAACTTGTTAGTCACCGCAGCCGGCGCGGCCAAAGTGGTTGACATGGGGCTGGCTCGCGACACCTCGCTTGATAAATCTTCAGCCGATGCAACGGCCAGCGGCGTGACGCTTGGGACGTTTGACTATATATCACCCGAGCAAGCTCGCAACCCGCGCGACGCCGATGTTCGCAGCGACTTGTACTCGCTCGGTTGCACATTGTTTTTTATGTTGACCGGCAACCCACCGTTTCCTGAAGGCACCGCGTTACAGAAGCTGCTCAATCACGGTAGCCAGCCGCCACCCGACCCTCGTGCATGGCGTGAAGATTTAAGCGATGAACTTTATGAAATACTGATGAAGTTGATGGCCAAACGACCGGCCGATCGATATCAGAAACCGGTTGATTTGATCAATGATCTGCTTTTGTTGGCTGAGGCAGAGAACTTGCCGCGCAGTCGATCTCCTGGGACCATGTTATTGAGTCCCACGGTCGCTCAGCGCACGTTGCTCGAAACCAATTTACCGTGGATGGTCGCCGTCGCTGTCTTGCTCGGTACGCTCCTATGGCCGCCGAGTAACACATTCACCATTCCACCTGCGAATTTCGAAGCCTCACGTGCTTTGCCTGCCGTCCCCGAGTCAAGTCCACTTGAACCGATCGATGAATTTGAACTCGCCATCGGTGAAGGGGTGAAACAAGTCGCAGACAGCCAGACGCCGTCGCAGGTGGATGCTCGTCGTTCAGTACCGACTGCCGATGAAATGAAAACGCCATCCATCTTGCCCTCGAAGTCGGCTTCAACGTCTCCAAAAAATAACGACGTATCCACTGCATCGGCCCGCGGTGCAACTTCTCCAATCGAAACACTTTCACCGGACGATCTCTCATCCGAGCCCTCGAACCTTGGAAATGACCTAACGGGAATGGCATCACCTAAAACAATTTCAACGTTGGTGGTTAGCAACCGTTTGCCGCCAGACATCGATCGCCAGTCATGGACGAGTTCATTGGCTGACGCGCTACGACGCGCTGAAATCGAAACGGATATACGCACCATAGAAATCGTTGGCAGTGTCGTTGTTGACAGTTCGATGCGCATCGGTCGCTCTGACATCGTGATCCGCTCAGGCACGCTTCCGAACGCGTTACCGGGCCAGTTACCGGGCCAGTTACCAAGCCAACTTAACAGCCGCGCAACTATCGAGTTTTCTCCCAGCTTACTCGCCAGACTTCAGCCGGGGGAAAGTTTGATCGAAGTAGCTGGCCAGTCGCTCCAGTGTTTGGACTTGAATATTGACGTTAACATTGGCTTGGATAGTCTAGCGCGGGACGTTTCCGTTTTCGGAATTGGAGCAAGCGGAAAACTTGATCTCGATGGATGCCGCATAACCGTCAAAGGAACTCCACTTAGTTTTAATGCAGCAGTTGTCACGGTTTCCGATATCCGGCGTCGCGGTTCAGTCGGGTTTCCGTCAAGCCGCAATGACGATCGCACAAAGAGCGAATTCCAAGAGCCCTCGACGATTACAGTTAAAAATAGCGTTGTTCGCGGCGACGCATCGCTCTTTAAAGTGACCGCCAGCCACCGAATTGAAACTGAGCTTAAACAAGTCCTTATCGGTTTGTCTGGCTATGCGGTTGATATTGCTGGAGTCGATGGAGATGATCGCATGCCACCGGCGATGCGAATCTATTGCCAAAGTACAACCTTCGCGACAGCTGAAGGATTCGCAAGGATTCTGTATCGCCAGGACGCTCCACCATCGTTGGCCGTTAACCGCAACAGCAAGAAGTGCGTTTATTGGTCACTGCCGGACAAACCACATATTCTTGTCGAAGGAGTACAACGTTCGGAGGACTTGGACGACTTGATGCATTTGCAGGGTGGCGAAAACGCATATGACGCCAAGATTGAACTACTTTGTAAATGTCTTACACGCGAAGAAGCCGAAGTATCTATTCAGTTTTCTAGCGCCAAAGCCGCTTGGTTTCAAGAATATGGCAACGAATGGTCGGTCAGTTGGCAAAGCCCTGTTCCCCAAATCATCACATTCCACCACTTGGCTGAAGAGGATTTCAGGCTGAGATCTGGTATGTTCATGCCGGGCTACCTGCCTGCGACGCTAAGCCCCACTTTAGTGGATTAACCATCCATCGACTTGCCAGTGCCTTGATTTTGTGGCACTTTGTGCGCACACTTGGTCAGTCAACTGATCGATGCGCGAGCCCTGGAAGCTTAGTCCCAACTTCTAGAAAGCGAGTTTCAATTGACTTTACTGCCGATTATTAGAAAATTGGCTTTGCGGTTTCCATATCTGCTGAGTTGAATTTAGAGGAGTGACACTGGATGAAGAAGTTTTTAATGGTTGCGTTGGTGTTGGTAATTTCGACATCTGCTGCGAGCCCTGCGTTCGCAATCAAGCAACTGGCTGATCAGTTCAAGAAGTTGTATCTAACTGACAAGGCCACGCCAGAATTTAAGGCTGCAATTGAAGAAGCCAAATGCAATGTTTGCCATGTTGAAAAAGAAAACAAAAAGAAGGTCCGCAATTATTACGGCAACGCGGTGCACGAGGCCTTGGAAAAAGATAAGTTTCCTTTGGATGAGTTGAAGAAGTCACCTGAAAAGTTGGCAGATCGACTCAACGACATCTTCAAGAAACTGGAAGAAGAAAAGAGTGGCGATGCGGAAAAGCGAACTTACAGCGCTCGCATGAAAGCCAATCTGTCACCTGGTGGCGACAAAGACGGCAAGTAACCCACTAAAATAGATAGTGTGGTTTAGACGCATCGTTGGGCCAAGTGCCGTGTTTGCACTTGGCCCTTTTTCGTTTCACGACTTCAACCGGAGTTTCTCAATATGTTGCATCGCGTTCTTAGTGTTTTGCTTTTCGCCGCCTTTGCCTTCGCTTCTTTAACCCAGCAAGTCTCGGCACAAAACGACTTCAAAAAAATATTTGACGGCAAGTCAATGGATGGATGGAAAGCCAACGAGAATACCAACAGTTGGCAGCTCAAGGATGGCTTGCTGGTTTGCCATGGCGAACGCAGCCACCTTTTCTACGTCGGTGACGAAAAACCTTTCAAAAACTTCCATTTCAAAGCCGAAGTCAAAACGACTAAGGGGAGCAACTCGGGCATCTACTTCCACACCAAGTATCAAGACAGTGGCTGGCCAAAGTTCGGTTTCGAATGCCAGGTCAACGTCTCCCACTCGGATGTTAAAAAGTCGAGTGGATTGTACGCGGTCAAAGATGTCGCCGACCCAGGCATCAAAGACGACGAATGGTACACGCAAGAAATCATCGTCAATGGTCCTCACATCGAACTGAAGATCAACGGAAAAACGATGGTCGACTACACCGAGCCCCCAAAAAAAGACGCTTTTTCGAACGAATTCGAGCGAAAACTGGGCGAAGGGACTTTTGCCTTGCAAGCTCACGACCCAGACAGCATCGTCTATTTTCGCAATATCGAAGTGAAACGCCTGCCGTAGCCGATCTGAGCCTGAGGCGCTTGCGGATTTCTTGCGGCTCACGATTTCTTGCAACTTAATCGGCTAGCACCTCAGGCTCATGTAAAATTAGCTATTGCCCGTGGCGGACGCTGCCAGCGTCCGCGGTCGAAGCGCCCACAGACGCGGGCAGCGTCTGCCACGGATACCCAACTTCGAAAAATCGGTCACAATCCTTCTTGAAACTAGTCTCGCAAACCAACCGCGCGATATCCACCTGCGTACGTAGATAGGAACTCGGCCAGCGGTTTTTCTTCGAGGCTGGGCCATTTCCCTCATTCGTTTTGGTCTAATTTCAAGCTCTACTTTTGATGCCCTCGAAACGCTCCTACCTTTTTCTTCTCTGCATCTGTGTTGTCGTCACATCACGGCTTCTCGCGATTGCCCCCAGACCTGCAATCCAAAGTGACGTCGCACCGGCAACTATTGAATTGCAATTCGGTTTCTCTGGGAACTGGAAACTGGGACATCTCTGCCCAGTACGCGTAGATATCCACGGCCTCGACGCGCAGATTTCCAAACCCCTGACCATCGAACTGCAGACGCTCGACGGCGACGGAGTCACCGTAGCTTACCGGCGTAACGTCACACAATCAGAATTCGTTAAGTTGAAATCGGGTGCAAGCAGTCTTTGGATACCGATCCGCATCGGACGACAACAAGCCGCGGTGACAGTTCGCGTTCAAGATTCTTCCAGCCAATCAATAGCCGAAAGACGCTTTGAAACAGATGAGTATCCCAGCGCTTTGCCGTCGACGCAGCCGCTCATCGTCGCAATCGGATCAGCTCAAGGTGTCGAGACCGCCAGTTCCTCGAATCTCGCTGGCGGAGCGACAACGTTCTCGACGGCTACCGTCAAGTCAGCCGAAGATTTGCCTGATACATCCTCCTCTTATGCTTCGTGCGACTTGGTGATTTTGCCTACCAATGACCTTGCCTTATTTAACGCTATGCGGCCATCGCAATGGCAAGCTCTCGACCGTTGGATTCGAGACGGCGGATCATGTTTGATTTCGCTCGGTCCCAACTCAAAGCAGACGGATCAGTTGAAAGACTTTACGGCGTTGCTTCCTGGTGAGATTCTAGATTTCGCAACAGTTACCAATCCCGGGCCTTTAGAATCCAACGTCGTCGGTACTAAGGATCCTATTGATAAGTTCAATGTGACTCGCGTGTCCGTGGGTACAGCGACGGTCGACCTCATGCTATTGGATTCACTCAATCGTCGGCTGCCATGGTTGTCTCGATACCCTCACGGATTTGGAACGATTCAATTGGTTGCGAGCGATCTAGAGCAACCGGCGTTTGCCGAATGGGCGGACCGTAACAAACTGTGGCGATTGTTGCTGAGCCGACACATTGATCTCGGGCTCGCCGAAAAAACGCTCGACGTTAAAGCTGGAAACGCTTCTTATCTGGGGTATGACGACCTAGTCGGCCAACTTCGCGCTTCGTTGGATATGTTTCCATCGTTGACGGTAGTGTCGTTCGGACAAGCGGTCGCGATCATCGTCGCGCTACTACTAGTTATCGGGCCACTTGATTACTTTCTGTCCGTGAAGTGGCTGAAGCGTCCTGAGTTCAGTTGGTACTTTGCTGGCGGTATGCTCGTTGTCGCAAGTCTCGGCTTAATTGCACTACAGTCGAGTTTGCGGCCCGATGAAATTCGAGTCAACAGCGTCCAGATCATCGACATTGACGCAGCCTCGAATCAGGCCACCGGCCACTTCTGGAGTCATGTCTACAGCGGCAAGGCCCGACAAGTCGATCTCACTTTACAAGCCAGTGCACCAGAGAAAGCCAGTGCACTAGAGACCGACACGTTGTTAGATTGGCAAGGTCTTCCTGGTCGCGGACTTGGTGGGATTATGTCTCAGCTTAACACTGACCTGGGAATGCCCGCTTACTCGATCGAGCAGAACGCAGCTGGTCATGCTGAATTTAAACAAGTTGGTATTCCAACCTCTGGAACGAAGTCAATCTCGGCGGTCTGGCATCAAAAGATCGAATTTGAGAATCAAACCACGTTGAAAGAAATCCCAGGCATCGATCAGCTTGAAGGGAATGTGGTCAATCCACTGACCGTTGACTTGAAGGACTGCATGTTGCTTTACCATCATTGGTATTACGGAATGCCGAGTCGAGTTCTGCCAGGTCAATCGATTCGCGTATCGTTTGAAACTATTCCCAAAGACCTTCCACGACGCTTGAATGGACGTCGAGTCGTTGAAGGGAGCGAGCAGATAACACCGTGGAATCCATCCGAGAGAAACTCTGTTCCGCGTCTGCTCGAAATGTTCATGTTTTACAAAGCCGCCGCAGGTCCAGCTTACACTTCGCTTCTCCATCGCTATCAACCTCATCTGGATTTCAGCAATTTATTAAATTTAGACCGAGCGATCTTGATCGGGCGCTTGGACCAGCCACTGGCGAGCTTAAATGTCAGCGGTGATGCCAGTACTCCCTCCGCTACGCAAGATATGAATCAAAACTGGGTGCGATTGGTTTTTCCAGTTCAGCAAAATCAAAGCAAGTGAATTTGAAAGTCGATAAGCTGTGATAAAAACTGTTAACTTGACCAAGAAATATGGCGACATGTTTGCCATCAAGAATATCGACTTGGACTTGGAAAAAGGCGACCTGTTTGGCTTCATCGGCCCGAACGGTGCTGGCAAGACGACCACGATGCGCATCATCGCAACTTTGCTCACACCGACTTATGGTGAAGCGTACGTTTGCGGCAATTCGATCTACACTGACCCGAAAGAGATTCGTCGCCTGGTCGGTTACATGCCCGACCTTTTTGGTGTTTATGATGATATGACCGTCATTGAATACCTAGAGTTCTTCGCGGCCGCTTATCGGATCAATGGCCCCCAGCGTCGCAAGCGCTGCGATGAGATGCTAGAAATTGTCGACCTCGATTTCAAACGCGACGCCTACGCCAACACCCTTTCCCGTGGTCAGACTCAGCGACTCGGTTTGGCTCGCGTCTTGTTGCACGACCCCGCAGTGCTATTACTCGATGAACCGCTCAGCGGCCTCGATCCCCGGGCTCGAATTGCGATGCGCAACGTGCTTCGGAAACTCGGCGAGATGGGTAAGACCATTATCGTCAGCAGCCACATCCTTCCAGAGCTGGCTGACATCTGCAACAAAGTTGGCATTATCAATCGCGGTGAGATGGGTTTCAACGCATCGATTACCGAACTGATCAAAACGGTTCGTCCTCAAACACTATTGCATATCGAGATCGCCCCCGCCGACCAGCAAAGCAAAGCGGCAAAAGTTCTTGAGGGACACCCCTTGGTTGAACGCATTGATGAAGAAAAAGGAGTGTTGCAAGTCACGCTCATCGAAGGAAACCATGATTACAGCGTTTTATCGAACGAGTTGATTAGTGCCGGCTTCCGCTTTAAGCGTTTTGCCGAAGAAGAAACTAACCTTGAGTCCGCCTTCATGGCCCTCACCAAAGTCACTGGCGTTAAGATGTAGTGGAATGAACGCGGACTTGTTTGACCCAAAGTAATAGGAGAGTGTTGACTTAATAGCAAAACACAGAGGTTCTCAGAAGCTCGCCAAAGTAGATGACCGGTTTTTCGGAGCGCGGGCGTCCTCGCCCGCACGGGACTTGGTGACTTGCAAGTGAGTTTGACGATCTCGCTTTGTAGACGATAAACGGACTCTTTGCTGGCGGCGTGTCGTGCCAACTGCAAGCCAATCACGACGCCGCTGGAGAACGCTTAATACCAATAGTCGTGGAGCAAAGTCTTTGCAGAAAAGTGTATTTATCCGTGGGACCGCTATGCCATCCGTGGGAAGACGTATACCTCCTTTCCACGGATGACATGGTGGTCCCACGGATGGAAGAAAGAAAAGTGATCAGTTAGGCATGACGTTAGATTCTCGAGTTTTGCTACTAAGTCAACACTCTCCAGCTGCGACGGGGTCGGCTTGCAGTTGGCATCACGAGCGGAACAACACGGTACAGTTCTTCACTGCATAAGAAGAACCCGCCCGTTCAACGATGTGGCTAGGAGAAGCGAATTTGGTAAGAAGATGGAGGTAAGAAAATTGCGACCAAGAATTTCAACCGTGCGCGGTTGAAATATGGATCGGGCTCAACTTTCTTCTGAGACGCTTATTGCCAGTGGGATGCTTAGGCGTGCGGGCGCTAAGCCGACCTTCGCCGCTGGCTACGGGTCAAACGAAAGCACGAAAACTCGCTTCTAGCGTCCGGTTCTTTGCGCACGACTTAACGCAGCAAGTTGCACAGCTCCTCTTCCAGTTTGGGAAGAAGCTCGCGTTTGCCGCTTCTCAGACATTCTTGAAATTCGTTTGCGATTTCGCGTAGCCGTTCAACGACATCCAGTCTGCGCGAGGACACGTCGCTAATTTCCCAGCGATCGTCGGGCTTCACAAACAACGCGGGTAAGCTGTCCTTTCTGAATGTCGCGCTCCAGGCCGGCGTGCGAACCCACTGTTCAGCTAAGTCTAGGATGTAGGCAGACTGAAAGAGGGCAGGCCATCCAAGAGGCGCAGAGAACGGACCAAGTCGCAACATGCTTTGCCCCCACGGTGATTCCGCGGCGAGTGAATTCACTTGGAGGGAATCGAGAAATGTCATCAGCATGTCTGGTAACTGGCACAGTTCCGCACGCCGTGAACCAGGAGCTCGCATTTGGGGCTCGTGATCTGCTAACTCGCGTTCTTCCTGATCAGCGACTTGAATGATCGCTAGACAACTGACCTCTTCGCCGTGCAAGGCGGGTTGTCCCCAGCCAACGCGACCATGCTCGCCGAGAGGAACACCGCCAAGCGACAAGACCATGCATGACCAGTCGCTCGCATCGTCTCGCGATTCGATTGTGTCCATTAAGATGTCGATCGCTTGATCAATGACGGCAACTTGAGCCGCGGCGACTTGTCCCCATCCGATTACCTCGTCGGGATCGGTCTCGTCGGTTATCGAAATGTCAGGCACGCAGGCGGCACTTGGGGGTTCAGGGTCCTCAGGGTCCGTGAAGCGTTCGCGGAGATCGATGGGAGCATCCCAGGCTAAACGTAGTCCGCGGCTATGTATCCAAACAACTCGATCGGGTTCAGTTTCCGACAGCTCTTCTACAGCGGAAACAAAGACTTGCATCAGCCCGCATTCAGTCCAATCCTCAGCCGGCTCGATTGGGTTATCGACTTCGACTAGCACAACGCGGGGACAGCCCAAATGCTCGGCCACTTCTGCCGTAACTGCACAGTCGGTGATTAGGCAAGCTTCATAACCGCTCGCGATCAGTTGATGCCACATTGACCCATTCGTTCGAGGCTCTTGCCCAGCGTGGCGCCCCGTCCACAAGCTGTGTAACTGTTTTCGCAAGTCCAGTGAGTCGACGAAGCACTGATCGAGCACCAAGCCGTGCGCGGCCAAACGGTCGATCGCTGGGGTTACAGCCGTGTTGGAACCGTAGGCTCCAACCAAGCCCGTACTCACACCTTCGACGACTACTACTATCCCACTGCGCATGCGTTACTTTCATCATTGCCAATACGACCGGCACACTCGGCTGTCCGCGGATTGCGCGGACTAGCTTGCCGGTTCGCTTTCTAGCTCACAGAGTGTACCGGTGAAGTAGGTTTTAGTGAACGAGTCACGAATCAAGCCCCCGCGATTGAAACTGGAGTCCAGCGATGCCAAACACTGCATTCACCAATTACGCTGCAACGACAGCCTTTGATGACGATACCACCCTGGCGATATCTGCTTGGGCGCATTTGAAATCGCATGCTCCCCAGCGTCAAATCTACCCAGAAACCACCAACGTTTGGGATACGCCGTTCTCTGTGATCGATATGGCCGGCACTTTGAAGCTGGCGGAAGATATCATACGAGCTCGAAAGCCAGAGTACTTCGTTACGGCGAACCTCAACTACTTGATGTTAGCTGAAACTTGCCCTCAGTTGTTGCAAATCAATCGTCGAGCAGCGGCGGTTTTGGCGGATGGTTACCCGATCGTTTGGCGCAGTCGACTTGGGGTGAATCCACTGCCGTGTCGTGTTGCGGGCTCAGACTTGATTCTAGAACTGGCTAGCTTGTCCGCCGAAAAGGGCTATCGAATGTTCCTACTGGGGGCTGCCGAAGGTGTGGCTGCAAAAGCGGCTGCCGAGTTGCGGAGCCGTAATCCACAATTGCAGATTGTCGGTACCTACTCGCCGCCATTTCGTCCTTTGACCAGCGCCGAAACGGAGGACATGATTATGCAAGTCAACCGCTCGGGGGCTGACATCTTGCTGGTTGCCTTTGGTCAGCCTAAAGGTGAACTTTGGATCTACGAGCATTTGCTGCAACTGCAAGTACCTCTAAGTATTCAGTTGGGGGCATCGTTTGACTTTTTAGCAGGCACAGCCAAGCGTGCGCCGCAAGTTTGGCAACAACTTGGCATGGAATGGATGTATCGAGCATTGAGCGATCCCAGACGGCTTGGACCTCGTTATGCTGCGAATATCTATTATCTGTTGCGTCAACTAATCGCCGACGCTAGCCGACTGTTTAGGTAGAAACTGCCGGTGCAACGGAACTTATTAAGGTAGCTGGTTTCGTGAGAAACCGGTTGCATTAGGAAAGTTCACTGGTGCTCTCCGGTTTCGCACGAAACCAGCTTCATTGATCGCCAAAATGCTTCACGGCGTTGGCGGCGACCCAGGGTCGCGCTTGGCCCGCTCTTCAGTTCTGATCAGTCTCGCGAGCAGCCGATCGAAGGTGGATGCGAAAGCTGCTTTGTCGCGGTCGCCGTAAGGGCGACTGCTGCCGGTAACTTCCCCCGCGCCCCGAGCTTGATCGAGATAGTTGCGTACCGAAAGTCTCGATCGAATGTTATCGGCCGAATACTGTTCGCCGCGAGGGTCAATGACTATGACGTCTTTTTCAACCAACAGCGCAGCCAAGGGAATGTCGGCCGTGATCACTAAGTCGTTCGCTTGACTGTTGTCAACGATGTAAGCGTCGGCGACGTTCGCTCCTTCGCGAACAGTAATCGATGAGATATGTCGGGCTTCAGGCGGCGTGTAGTGCGTCTGGTTGGCTACGAGAACGGTTTCGACCTTCAATCGTTTCGCCGCCCGAAAGATGATCTCTTTTACTTCGCGCGGCGCTGCATCGGCATCAACCCAAATCTTCACTGCCTGAGCTTCCTTTCAATGAACCGGACTCAATCCTAATCAGGTTCATCTATTCTAACACACTTAGAATGTTTCGCTCTCAATGGCGGAGGCGACATGGTCTGCAATTCGTTTGCCGCCAGGCGCGATTTGTGTCACGCTAACTTTGCTCCGTTTCAGCTCGTCAATCTGAGCTGCCATCCGTTGAATAAGATTCGCGATCTCGTTGCCGGCCGCTTCGCCAATGTGAACGGTAAGGGCCTTTCGAGCGCTGTAGCTGAGTCCAAGATTATTATTGTTGTTCATGAAATCCTCTTTTTTTGTGACGAGAACTAATTGGTATTATAGTCAGTGCAAGTTATTCAACGGTTACACTTTTGGCTAAATTTCTAGGCTTATCAACGTCGCAACCTCTCAAAAGTGCGATCTCATAAGCAAGCAACTGAAGTGGAATTGCTGTCACAATTGGCTGGAGGAAATCTTCCACCTCCGGGATCATGATCAGGTCGTCAGCCAGCTTAGCGACAGCAGGGTCATGGTGATCAACAATCGCAATGACCGGCCCACCGCGGGCTTTGACTTCCTGCAGATTGCTGAGAACTTTGTCATAAACGGCCCCTTGGGGGACAATAAACACCGATGGAGTATGTTCGTCGACAAGAGCGATAGGTCCATGCTTCATCTCCGCCGCCGGGTAACCTTCAGCATGGATGTAACTGATTTCCTTCAGTTTAAGAGCACCTTCGAGAGCCGTTGGAAAATTGTAATTACGACCGAGGTACAGAAAATTGGTCGCGTTGACATACTTTGCGGCAACTTCCTTCACCTTCGAATGGCACATTAAGGCCTTCTCGACAAGTTCAGGGAGTTGCTCAAGCTGCGTAATGATTCGCTGGCCGGCTTCGAAACTCAGATGACGCAAGCGGCCGAAATACAATGCGAGCATCGTCAAGACGGTCAACTGCGACGTAAAGGCCTTGGTGGATGCAACGCCAATCTCAGGACCAGCATGTAAGTAGATGCCGCCATCAGCCTCCTGCGCAATGCTACTGCCAATGACATTGCAGATGGCCAATGTGCGATGGCCTTTACGCTTCATCTCACGAAGTGCGGCCAGCGTGTCCGCCGTTTCACCGCTTTGAGTCATGCCGAAGAATATGGTGTCGTGTTCGACGGGCGGATTGCGATAACGCAACTCACTGGCATACTCAACTTCCACCGGAATCCTTGCGAGTTCTTCTAGTAAGTACTCACCGACAAGTGCCGAATGCCAACTCGTGCCGCATCCGGTCAAAATGATGCGTTGAGTACCGCGAAGTTGTTGGGGTGTTAAGTTCAGCCCTCCAAACTTGGCAGTGGCGTTATCTTTGTCGAGTCGACCACGAAGTGCATTCTTGATCGACTGCGGTTGCTCATAGATTTCTTTGAGCATGTAGTGCGCATAACCTTCCAGGGCCACGTCCAGTGACTGTGTCGAAAGTGTGCGGATGTCAGGTCGAATACGGCCTTCATCACGATGCACGACTTGAATACTGTCCGGACGAAGTACGGCAATTTGGTGATCAGCCAAATAAATAATGCGTTCTGTAAAACCGACAAGCGGTGAGGTGTCGCTTGCAAGAAATTGTTCGTTTTTTCCCACACCAATCACGAGTGGACTGCCACAACGGGCAGCAATTAACAAGTCGGGTTGGTCGCGAAACATAATGGCCAGACCGTAAGTGCCGCGCAGCATCGTTAACGTTTGCTGGACCGCGTCAACGTAACGCTGAATCGATGCCTGCCCCGCAGCGGCTTCAGGTGATAGTTTCAGGCATTCCGCAATAAGATGGGCAACTACTTCGCTGTCCGTTTGCGATACGAATCGATATCCCTTCTCGATCAACGAGTGTTTGAGCGAGTCGTAGTTCTCGATAACGCCGTTATGAGCTATGGTGACGATTCCATTGCCGCCACTATGTGGATGGGCATTCTCTTCAGTGGCTGCTCCGTGCGTCGCCCAACGTGTGTGGCCAATGCCCAATCCCCCAACCATCGATCGCTGCGCCATCGCGATGTCGAGCAGATCAACCCGTCCCGCGACTTTGGTGATTCGAAAAGTGTCA
Organism: Planctomycetia bacterium; assembly: GCA_031412515.1. GTDB lineage: Bacteria > Planctomycetota > Planctomycetia > Pirellulales > Pirellulaceae > Aureliella. Next base: position 37,302 of record JANODD010000068.1, read on the forward strand.
TTCGCGCGCAGTGTTGCGATCCCGGCGCTGTCATATCCGCGATATTCTAATCGTCGTAAACCGGCAAGCAGATAAGGGCACGCATCCTTGAAACCAACGTAACCGACAATTCCACACATTCCTAGTTTCCTATTGAGGTAAACCCACTCCATCGGAGACACCCAAAACCTCTCGGCAATTAAGTTGCGAAGATCCGTGGGGCTGTCGATTAAGCGAAAAATATGCCAAAACAATAACCATTGAAATCCACAAGCTTTTTCCGCCGCCAAAAGCTCAGGAAACCAAAGTTATCTAAACATAAGCCGTTTTCTGGTGCAAGGATGGCGTTTCGCAGACTTTACACAGATGCGGTGCGAAAGCACCACTTTGTTCGGGGAATGTTGCAGAAAAGCAACCGTGCATTGTGGCGTGAAGAGCCCCAAACAATACAGCCCAGGGCAGAGCGACGCCCTGGGGGACGCGGCTAATGGCATTTTGGCCTGAAGGGCCACGAACAATATAGCCCAGGGCAGAGCGAAGCGCCGCCCTGGGGACGCGGCAGATGGGCACGACGCACTGTAAGGGCAAAACGGGGAGGGTTTTGCTTTGCGAATAGGCCCCATGCAACTTAGACTGGTGGCCACACGAATTGGCTTGCACTTCAAATCCGGAAACTTGCAACTACGGAGTTTAACACCCAATGCCACAGTCACTTGTTAAAAATCTCATCCACTTGGTGTTCAGCACAAAAAATCGCATGAGGTGGATAGCAGAATCTCACCAAAAGGCGCTCTGGGCTTATCAGTCGGGCATATTCACCCAATGGCAAAGTCCAGCGATCGTCGTAGGTGGAATTGATGATCATGTTCACTGCTTGTTCTCACTATCTAAAGATCATGCATTAAAAACGATCGTCGAAGAAGTGAAGAAGGGTAGTTCTAAATGGATGAAAACACCCGACGGTACCAAGAATCCTGATTTCGCATGGCAAGCAGGTTATGGTGCGTTCTCAGTGAGCCAGTCAAATGTTGATGCCGTCAAGAATTATATCTGCAATCAGGCACAGCATCATCAGAATGTCAGTTTTCAGGATGAATTACGAGCGCTGTTTCGAAAACATGATATTGAGTTTGATGAACGTTATTTGTGGGATTGATGTTGGGTTGACGCGTTAATGAAACCACGGCTTGTCTTGCCCTTACAGGGCGTTGTGTCCCTCCGCCGCGCTCCCCAGGGCTGTTCGAGGCCTTTCAGGCCAAATTCGATTATTCGAAAGTGTGGCTAGTATGTTGGTTGAAATCAATGTGGACGGACTAGTCGGACCGACTCACCATTTTGGCGGCTTGGGGGTTGGGAATGTCGCATCGCTCGAACACCAGAGTAAAGCGTCGCGCCCAATGCAAGCGGCTCTTGAGGGGCTTCAAAAATCTTGGCTTGTCGCATCTTTAGGCGTTCCGCAGTATGTGTTTTTACCTCCGCTTCGGCCTCGACTGGGTTTATTGGCGGAACTCGGGTTTCAAGGAACAATTCAAGAGCAACTCGATGCGGCGTATAAAACCGCACCTCGAGCCCTTTCCGCTGTATTTAGTAGCGCATTCATGTGGATGGCCAATGCCGCTACAGTCACTGCCGCTTCGGACTCTTCTGACGGACGTCTGCACTGTACTCCCGCTAACCTGATAAGTAGTTGGCACCGCGGAAGTGAAGCGGCAGAACGCGTGCCGCAACTCCGCTCGTTGCTCACCGCGATTGGTAGCAAGCAAATACATTCTCCACTGCCATCGATCTTACCACTGCGCGACGAAGGCGCCGCAAATCACATGCGGCTCTGCGATCGCTCAGGGCGTATTGGATTTAACGTATTCGTGTACGGCTCCGACGATGATGACGTCACTAGTCAACGACCTGACAGATTCCTCCCTCGGCACACACTCGCTGCATCGCGGGCAATTGCAAGGATTCATCAGTTGCCAAGCGAGCGAACATTTTTCCTGCAACAGCACCCTTTAGCTATCGACGCGGGCGTGTTCCATAATGATGTGATTGCGACCAGTTGCGATCACTTGCTGCTGCACCACGAACTTGCTTTTTTAAATGGCGAAACCGAGTTGGCACGTTTGGAAACTGAATTTGAAAAATCCTCCGGCCAGCCATTGAAGAGGATCGAAGTAAGCGATGCCGAACTGCCGTTGGTGGACGCGGTGCGTAGCTATCTGTTTAATAGCCAGATCGTTCGACGCAAACCATTGACGGAGCAACCGGCAGCTTCGCGCGGCTATGCTTTGATCTGTCCGCATCACTGCGAAGAAACGCCGACCGCAGCCAAGTTAATTTCTGGTTGGTTAGCTGATCCGCAAGTGCCCATCGACGAAGTCCGCTTTGTTCGGCTTTCAGAAAGCATGGCTGGCGGCGGCGGCCCTGCCTGTTTGCGACTCAGGATGATGCTAGAGTCTGACGACGTGCAGCGACTTGCCATCAAGAACCGCTTGACGACTGAATTGTTTGACCGACTCAGCGCGGCGATCGAGAAGTGGTACCCGAAAAGTCTTTCAGCCGAAGATTTTTGCAACAGCCACTTCGTTACCGAGCTTAAACATATAGACACAGCCTTGCGCACGATCGTGCCGTAAGCTTCCAGCTTGTATGGCTGAAAGTCGGTAGCGGAATGCGTCAAGCATTTCGTTCATGCGACTTCGGCCCTGCAAATTCAATCTCCGAAAGCCTTGACGGCTTCCGCTACGGTATTCATCCACGACTTTTATCCATGCCAGCTTCCAGCTTGCGTTTGCAATCAATGAGAAGGTTCGTTTTTGACGACCGACTTAGTAGGAAGCCGAATGATCCGCAGGGTAAACCTGCTGGATTTTATCGAAGACACGCAAGCTGACAAAAAGATGTGCGGTAAAAAATTTCTGCTGCTGGAAGGAATTGCTATCACTCTCTAAGATCGCTTCGTTTACTGGGAAAGAACTGTCCAAACCAACACTATTTCCATCGTTAGCATGACAGTTCCATTGCCGCTAAGGCGGTGCGGTCGTAAGATGGCCTCACCACGGTTATCCATACTGTGTGTTGGAATGTAGATAAATGGCGATCTGTTAACATCGATCGCCAGTTACAAAGCACGCCGACGCGATTGAGGTCCTTTATTAGAAGGACTTCTTTAGCCGCGGCTTTTTTCGTTGCTTTGCTTTGAATTAGCGACAGCTTCGGCTAACTACCTGTTGGCAGAAGTTAGTAAATGCTTGTTCCCAAATTGAAATCTAAGTTCTTTGACCCTTCCTGGCTTCGAAAAGCAGATGGGCCTTCAATCGCTCTTCGATCGCAGGTCGAGGAGCTTCCAATTCGGGATGAATTGTTCAGCGTTGATCAGTTAGAACGGCATGCAAAACAGATCGCGCGATCCCAGGTATTGCATACCACTCGGACAGCAGATCGGCTCCTGCCACGGTTGACAGATAACAATCGCGTCTTGAATGAGGCCTATTTCCTCATCAATCAAGCGGTCAAACGGAAACGTCGGATTTCGCCAGCTTCAGAGTGGTTGCTCGACAATTTCTACTTCATTGAAGAGCAGATTCGATCAACGCGACGACTATTACCGCGATCTTACAGCGGTGAACTGCCGCGATTGTCTAATGGAGCGAATATTGACGATCCAAGAGCGTATGGAATTGCACTCGAATTGGTCGCCCATACTGATGGCCGAGTCGATGCGACAAGCCTAACTGGGTTCATAACCGCGTTTCAGACCGTCGTGCCGTTGAAGCTGGGCGAGCTGTGGGCAATTCCGCTGATGATGCGACTGGCACTGATTGAAAATTTGCGTCGTGTTGCTGCGCGCATCTCCGCTGGGCGGCGCGACCGCGATCTGGCCACCGATTGGGCTGAGAAGATGATCAGCACAGTCGAGCAGAGCCCTTCGAACTTAATTCTCATTCTGGCTGACATGGCTCGCAGCAATCCAAGTCTGTCAGGCGCATTTCTTGCCGAGTTCACACGACACCTCCAGTCGCAGAATTCAAATTTTGTGTTTGCAACGAGCTGGTTGGAACAGCGTCTGTCGGATCAGGGGTTGACGATCGAGCAATTGGTTCAAGCCAATAATCAAGAGCAGGCGTCGGACCAAGTTTCAGTAGGCAACAGTATTACCAGTCTGCGGTTCTTGAGTTCGCATGACTGGCGGAAGTTCGTTTCCGAACAGAGCCTCGTGGAGAAGACACTTGCGGGGGATCCTGCCGGTGCATACGCCAATATGGACTTCGCCACGCGTGATCGCTATCGGCATGCGGTCGAGGCGATTGCAAAGAGATCCAGTTGCGAAGAATACGACATCGCCAATCGAGCGATCCAGCTGGCAAAAGCCGAGGTTACTGCCAGCTCAAATCCAAGGGCCACGCATGTTGGCTATTTCCTAATTGACAACGGCCGCCCTGCTCTTGAACGATTGGTTCGGATGAAGTTGAACCCGTCCGTTGTGATCGAGAAGATTCGAAGAAAATTTCCGCTGTCACTTTATCTGACAGGTGTCACTGCGAGCACCGCGGCTGCATTTGCATTGTTATGGAATTATGGGTTGGTCGGTCAAGGAAATGTTCTTGCCGTATTGCTCGTCGTGCCTTTAATGCTGTGTGCCTTGCAACTTGGGGTTGGACTTGCCAATTTGCTAGTTTCTATTTTTGTCAGGCCGCAAGCGATTCCACGGATGGACTTCCGATTGGGAATTCCGAACGAGCATCATACGTTGGTTGTCGTCCCAACGATGCTGTCGAGTCTGTCGGGAATCGAGAGTTTGTTAGAACGCATTGAGATCCGCTACCTGACCAACCGCGACGCAGTGCTTGACTTTGCATTGTTAACCGACTTCGAGGACGCCGGCAATGAAAAAATGCCGAACGACGAAGCCCTGATGTCTCGAATTCGCGAAGGCGTGCAGCAACTCAATGAGAAATACGTTACCGATCGCAACGACATTTTCTATCTATTACATCGTGACCGAACCTGGAATGAGCATGAGCGTGCATGGATGGGATTCGAACGCAAGCGGGGCAAGCTTGCTGACTTGAATGCAACTCTTCGGGGATCGCAAGGCAAATTCTCGCAGGTTGTCGGAGATCTGAAGTGCTTGCTGAGTGTGCATTACGTGATAACTCTGGACACTGATACACAGTTGCCGCGCGATGTTGGGCGAGAACTTGTCGGTGCGATGGCCCACCCATTGAATCGACCCGTCGTGGATGCGACAGGCAGGCGGGTGGTCGACGGATATACCATTTTGCAGCCAAGAGTCGGTGTGAGCTTGCCAAGTTCGAATCGGTCTTGGTTTGTGCGTATGTTTGGAGGCGATTCGGGGATTGATCCCTATACGCGAGTTGTTTCGGATCTGTATCAAGATCTATTTGCTGAAGGTTCGTTCATTGGCAAAGGTATTTACGAGGTCGATTCGTTCGAGATGCACTGCGGGAATTTTCCAGACAATCGAATTCTCAGTCATGACTTGCTGGAAAGTTGCTTCTGTCGGTCGGCGCTGTTGACAGATGTTGTGCTTTACGAGGATTTTCCATCCAGCTACGCAGCCGATATTTCGCGACGTCATCGTTGGATGCGCGGCGACTGGCAAATCGCAGCTTGGATTGGCCCTCGCGTGCTAGAGCGCTCGACCCAAAATATATTGAACCCCATTTCAGCGCTTTCGCGTTGGAAAATCTTCGATAATTTACGGCGTAGTATCGTTCCCCCAGCGATGCTTTGCAGTTTGCTGATCGCATGGTTTTTCGCGGGGCCGCAAGCAGTCATCGCCACTACGTTATTTGTCCTCATCGTCATTGCTCTACCCACTGTTCTCTCCGCGATCAGCTCCTTGGCAAGCAAGCCCAAGGATCTTCCATTGGCGATGCATGTGTCATCGGCCATCATGGCATTTGGTAAACCACTCGCGCAGTGCCTCCTCACGCTAGCATTCATTCCCTATGAAGCTTACATCAGCATCGATGCGATTGTTCGAACATTGGTGCGAGTTTACTGGACCCATCGACGTCTATTGGAATGGAAGACGTCCAGCGATTCGGATCGCGGCGCTCGCACTGATCTTCTTGGCTTTTGCAAAGCAATGGTACTCGGCCCAAGCGTAGCTGTCGCTACCGTACTTGTACTTGGGGTTTGGCATGGGAGTGCCTTGCAGATTGCATGGCCAATTCTTGGATTGTGGTTTGCTTCGCCGGGGATAGCGTGGTTCCTCAGTCGTCCCATCACAAAGACGGCGGCACAGTTGACTGCCAAGCAAACTGTCTTTTTAAGGCGGCTTTCGAGAAAGACATGGCATTACTTTGAAACCTTTGTGACGGACAGAGATAATTGGTTGCCGCCTGACAATGTGCAGGTGAATCCCAACGTAGAGATTGCTTCGCGAACGAGTCCTACGAACATTGGTCTCGCACTGTTGTCCGACATGTCCGCCAGCGATTTTGGTTACTGCAGTGTTGGACGATTGCTTGCGCGAACTAGCAAGACGTTCGAAACGCTGAACCGGATGGAGAGGTATCGTGGGCATTTCTATAACTGGTATGACACCCAGTCGCTTACGCCCTTGACGCCTCGTTATGTTTCCACTGTCGATAGCGGAAATATGGTCGGGCATTTGTTCGTCTTCGCGAGTGGCCTGCGGCAGTTGACTGATAGTCCGATTATACCCAATCGCTTGTTCAATGGTCTGTGCGATACGTTGGGTGTGATGCTTGAGGAGGCTCGAACGCGCAAGCCTGACACGGCCACTGCATCACCTAATCTTGATGCCGATTGGCAGAGAATGGTTGAAAGGGCAATTGAAGAACTTGACGCTCAGCCCTGCACACTGCGTACGGTCATCGAGAGTTTACCAAAGTTGGTATCGCAGTTGATCGGCACGCGAAGCAGTTTGACGATGCATCCTGACGCGAGGGATTGGGCGTCTGTGGTTGAGACCACATGCAAAGAGTATCTGCAGGAGTTGGAAAAATTTGCTGCTTGGAAGTTTTTGCCACCTCCCGCAGCAGCGCTGCGGACCGCTGGACCGCCGGTAACAACCGGGTTACTCAGACAAATTGAAAAGCAACTTGCCGAACTCGAAGCCGTTCCGACTTTGCAAAAGGTTGCATCCTTGGCGACGAGGATTCTTCCAATTTTTGATTCCATTGAAAGCGAATCGAGTCGATCAGAACTGGTGCTCGGTGGAACCCACAGCGAATATTTAGATTGGCTTCGACAACTGCGTCTTGCAATCGTGGAGTCATCGCAGAACGCAACCAACCGTATTCGCGAGATTGACTTGTTAGTTGCGCAAAGTTACGAATTGGCCAATGCTGATTTTGAGTTCTTGCTTAGTAAAACGCAAGATCTTTTCTCCATTGGATACAATACCAACGAAAATCGACTCGACAACAGTTGCTATGACTTGTTAGCCTCCGAGGCGAGACTTGCAACTTTCGTGCTCATCGCCCAAGGACAAATTGGACAAGAGCATTGGTTTGCACTGGGGCGCTTGCTAACGAACACAACCGGCACGCCAGCCCTTCTTAGCTGGAGCGGTTCGATGTTCGAGTATCTCATGCCGCTGATTGTGATGCCGACGTTTGAGCACACGCTGCTGGACCAAACATATCAATCGGTGGTGCGGCGGCAGATTGCCTATGGTCGTCAACGTGGGGTTCCGTGGGGGATTTCCGAGTGTGGGTACAACGCGTTCGATTTGCATCTCAACTACCAGTATCGAGCCTTCGGTGTTCCCGGGATCGGGCTGAAACGTGGACTTGCCGAGGATCTGGTCATTGCGCCTTACGCGACGGCGCTGGCGCTGATGGTTGAACCCGTGGCCGCATGCCGCAATCTTGAACGTTTGGACGCCGAGAATCGTTGCGGAAGCTATGGATTTTACGAAGCCATTGATTACACTCCGGCGAGATTGCCCCCGAACGCACACAGTGTCACCGTTCGGCAGTTTATGGGCCATCACGCGGGCATGAGTTTACTGTCTCTGGCTTATGTCTTGCTCGACAAGCCCATGCAGAAAAGATTCGGAGCCGATCCAACATTTCGAGCCGCAGAGTTATTGCTCCACGAACGTATTCCCAAGAGCTCGGTTCCGGCTTTCCCGCATGCGATGGAAGCGGAAGCCAAACAGAGTGCATCGGCTGCGGAAGCTGGGATGATGCGAGTCTTTACTGACCCGAATACTCCTGTGCCTGAAGTGCACTTGCTCTCGAACGGGCACTATCACGTGATGGTCACGAGTGCCGGCGGAGGCTATAGCCGATGGCGAGACCTGGCGGTGACGCGCTGGCGCGAAGATACGACACGCGACAGCTGGGGGACATTTTGTTACTTACGCGATTTGGATAGTGGCAGTCTGTGGTCGACCGCCTTGCATCCAACCATGCAGGCCAGCCGATCTTATGAAGCGATCTTCACGCAAGCTCGAGCTGAATTTCGCCATTTGCATGAGCAGATTGAAATGCACTCGCAGATCAGCGTTTCTTCGGAAGACGATTTGGAACTGCGGCGCATCACGCTGACCAATCGTTCGGATCGTGTGAGGACGATCGAATTCACAAGTTACGCCGAAGTCGTTCTCGCCACACAATCACAGGATGAATCACATCCTGCGTTCAGCAACTTATTTGTGCAAACAGAGATTGACCGGAAGCATCAAGCGATACTGTGTACCCGACGGCCGCGTTCCTCCGAAGAACACCCGCCGTGGCTGGTGCATATGCTGACCGCATCGGGCGTAAACGCTATCCCGACGTCATTTGAAACGGACCGAATGAAGTTTGTGGGTCGCGGCCGCAATTTGGCTACGCCGGTTGTCTTTGACAGCCAGTTACCGCTCTCAGATACAGCCGGTTCAACTTTGGATCCAATCGTAAGTATTCGACAAACGCTGCGCATTGAGCCCAATGAATCGGTGCATGTCGACCTCGTTATCGGTGTCGCAGAAACCCGGGCGGCTGTCGAAGCCATGGCGGAAACATACAGTGACCCAAGTCTTACAGATCGTGTCTTCGAGCTGGCTTGGACGCGTGGGCCGATCGAATTGCAGCAGTTGAATGCGACTGAATCCGATGCGCAGTCCTATGGTCGCTTGGCGGGTTCGATCCTTTACAGTTCTTCGTTGCGACGAGCTAAAGTCAACGTGTTAGCCCGGAATCATCGAAGTCAATCAACGCTCTGGGGTTACGGCATTTCGGGTGACTTGCCGATCATGCTGGTTCGTATACGCAACGCGGAGCGTGTCGAGCTGGTTCGTCAAGCGATTCAGGCGCATGCGTTCTGGCGGATGAAGGGCTTGAGCGTAGATCTGATCATCTGGAACGAAGACGATTCGATTTATCGTCAGTCGCTACAAGAGACGATTTTGGACGTGGTCGCACGGAGTCCAGAGGCAGGATTGGTAGATCGATCAGGAGGTATTTTTTATCGCCGCGGCGAACAGATGTCGGAAGAGGATCGGTTGCTGTTACAGACCGTGGCTCGCGTCGTGTTGCTGGATGACGCCGGGACACTGAGCGAACAAGTCGAGAGGCGCGCGCGGCCCGATGTTCCGATGCCGTTGTTGCTACCACTCTCTATGGCAACATCGACGTACTCGAAGCGTCGCACTGCTGTTCGTAGAGATCCTAAGCCTCAGACTGCAACGCCCGCTTTCGACAAATCTACGGAACTCGAGTTCTTCAACGGCTTAGGGGGCTTTAGTCACGATGGTCGCGAGTACATAACAGTACTCGAACCAAGTCTTGCAACGCCTGCGCCATGGATCAACGTGATCGCCAACGCTGAACTTGGTTTCATCGTCTCCGAAAGTGGAAGTGGTTACACGTGGGCTGAGAACAGTCATGAGTTTCGCCTTACACCATGGAGTAACGATCCCGTCACTGACACTTGCGGCGAAGCCTTTTACTTGCGCGATGAAGAATCGGGCAGGTTCTGGTCGCCTTCACCTTTGCCCGCTCGCGGTGACAACACTTACATCTCACGTCATGGTTTTGGGTATAGCATCTTTGATTACACCGAAGATGGGATAACCACCGAATTGTGCGTGTATGTGGCTGTGAATGAACCTGTGAAAATAGCACGCATAAGGATCATCAATCGATCCGGGCGACAGCGGCGATTGTCGCTGACAGGGTACTGGGAATGGGTAATGGGTGATGTCCGCGGTAAGACCGCGATGCATATCCTAACTGAACTCGATCCTATGACAGTCGCAATCCTGGCACGCAATCCCTACAGCTCCGATTTCGCAGATCGAGTCGCCTTTGTTGATTGCAGCGAATCGCAACGAACGTACACGGGAGATCGCCGGGAGTTCATCGGACGTAACGGCTCACTTGCGAACCCAGCGGCCATGCATAAAACGCGGCTTTCAAATCGCACCGGCGCGGGGCTTGATCCCTGTACCGCCGTGCAAACCCAATTCACATTAGAAGAGGGTGAAGAAAAAGTGATTGTGTTCACATGCGGTGCAGCAAAAAACGAAGAGGAAGCTCGCAGACTGATCGTGCGAACACGTGGCGAAAGTTTTGCACAGCAGGCACTCGAAGGCGTTTGGCACTACTGGAGTCAGACGTTGGGCAAACTTCATGTCGAAACTCCTGACAACTCGGTCAACTATCTCACCAATGGTTGGTTGATCTATCAGACGCTCGCATGTCGTATGTGGGCTCGGACTGGTTTTTATCAGTCCGGAGGTGCCTTTGGTTTTCGCGATCAGTTGCAAGACGCGATGGCGTTGATACACGCGGAACCGGGATTGCTGCGCGAGCATATTTTACGAGCGGCGGGACGGCAGTTTCGTGAAGGCGACGTACAGCACTGGTGGCATCCGCCAATTGGACGTGGCGTTCGCACGCAGTTCTCGGATGATTTCTTGTGGCTGCCGCGGGCGGTATGCCGCTATGTCCAAGCGACGGGTGACACCGGCGTATTGAATGAACGCATTCCCTTTCTTTCGGCTCGAGCGTTGCATGCGGATGAAGAAGCGAACTACGATTTGCCTCAAGTATCCGACGATGTAGCATCAATGTATGAACATTCGCGACGAGCCATTGATCATGCACTCAAGTTTGGCTCACATGGATTGCCGCTAATGGGATGCGGCGATTGGAATGATGGCATGAATCTGGTGGGCCAGCACGGACGTGGCGAGAGTGTGTGGTTAGCCTTCTTCTTGTATGACACGCTGAATCAGTTTGCCGAGCTGGCGCGGCTACGCGACGACATGTCCACTTGTGATCGGTATCTAATCGAAGCGGGGCGTTTGCGAGGGAACATCGAGAATGAAGGCTGGGATGGAGCTTGGTATCGACGCGCTTACTTCGATGACGGCACGCCACTAGGCTCCAAGGTGAACGATGAGTGCCAGATCGATTCGATTTCGCAGAGCTGGTCTGTGCTTTCCGGTGCAGGCACTCGCGAGCGGACCGTTATGGCGATGGACAGTGTCAATCAACGTCTGGTGCGACGTGAGGATGGATTGATTCAATTGCTCGATCCACCGTTTGATAATTCCGAGTTGAATCCGGGTTATATCAAAGGTTATGTACCCGGCGTGCGCGAGAACGGTGGCCAGTACACCCACGCAGCGATTTGGACGGCGATGGCCTTTGCAGAACTCGGAGATTCGGCGCGGGCTTGGGAACTGATGGATTTGATCAATCCGATCCATCATGGCTCTACGTCGCAGTCGATTGCCAATTACCGAGTGGAACCGTATGTCGTGGCGGCGGATGTTTATGGAGTCGCGCCGCACATCGGCCGTGGAGGTTGGACGTGGTATACCGGTTCATCGGGGTGGATGTACCGACTGATCACCGAATCGCTTTTGGGAATTCATCTCGAAGGCGATACACTTCGCTTGACGCCGCATGCTCCCAAGCACTGGGCGAGCTACAAAGTTCACTACCGTTTTCATGAAACGATGTACCACATTACCTTTGACCAGGTTGGAAGCGGAGATAACGTACGGAGCTTTTCGATCGACGGCCAGATGGGAAACAAGCAAAACCTCGTCGTATTGCTCGTTAACGATCGGAGTGAGCACAACGTCGTGGTTGAGTTTGAATAGGGCCCATAGCCGTAGTGCTTTCGTCCACATTAGATTTTGGGGTTGGCATCAGTGAGCCGACGGCGCTAGCCGCGGGTGAACGAAGTACTTGACTCGACGTGACTTATTAACAATCCAAAGGCCAACGATTTACGGTCGACAGATTAACGTTGGACGAACTTTTAATCTTGCATGACAACCACTTCGTTCACCCGCGGCTAGCGCCGACGGCTCACATCTACGACCCCAAAATTAAAGTTGGATGAAGCACTGGGCAGTAATCAGCGTTTTGATGAATCTCGCAGCTGCGGCGATTCAGCGAGCGTAAAGACGATGATCTCTTCGCCTGTGCGAGTACTGATATCGTGATGCAAACTTATAATCGGGACACCGGTGATGTCGGTGACCAGCGCCTCGAGTGCTGGTCTCGCTGTTTCAACAAGCTGAGTGCGAACTTGTTTTAAAAGATCACGCCCTTTGTCGTTTGGCATCGCTGCGACTAGATGCTGCTCTGCGGCGGTCAGGACGCCTTGCAAGCGAACGACGAGCATGTCGCCGAGTAGATGGGTGCGAACATCTTTAGGGCCCCGCCCCATGAACTCGAGTTCAAATTGCGCTAGGACTTTGCAAATCGCAGCTTCGATCTCGCCCTTTGTAGATTCCGTTTTTACCATAGATCACTTCTAAACGTTGCGAATGGGTTGCAATCCACTTTTGAATTCTAATCTTCACCGAGGCAAAAAAGTCCATTGTCAAGTGCGATGAACAGGCGTACGATGACACCACTGCAAGTCGAACTGGCGATAAAATATTGGAATGCAAAGATAAGGGCAACCCACTACCGCGGGGGCCAGTATCAACAAGCCGATGTGATCGATTACCCACTCTAGTGAGGTTATAGATCGCATCGGCTTTTTTTGTGAATGCCCATGGATTCAAAATATCGCCAGGCATCGACGAGTGGCTCACATTGGTTGCTCACCTGCAGGCTTTGAACGCGTTGAGACATTCTACTGGATGGGAGTGGTTGCTATGGGAAACGCAGGCATTTGGATCGATCACGAAAAGGCTGTTTTGGTGATCTTGGATCCAGCGGGGGAACGAACTGAAACGATCAGCGCTGGGCACTCTGAAGGTGGCTCGGGAGCTGTTCAGTCGTACACTCGCAACGATACCACCGCGGAAGATCGGCTTGAGCGAAAAGAGGCCCACCACTTCAATCGGTTTTACGATCGGGTCATCGAGTCGATCACTGGCTGTAAATCTGTTTTAGTTTTCGGCCCAAGTGAAGCCAAATTGGAATTCACCAAGCGGCTTGAAAAACTAAATCGCCAGGGACTAAAAATCGAAACGGAGGCAGCAGATAGAATGACTGAGCATCAGATTGTCGCTCACGTCAAGAAAAAGTTTCTCTCTGCGACTAAGTCATAGCACCAAGCGAATACCGCAGTCTTGCACTGCGGATTGTTCTGTTTCTTACTAAGTGCACTCGGCAGATGGGAACAGTGGCCGAACGATCCGCAGGGTAAACCTGCGGGATTCTATCGAAGTCATGCAAGCTGGCAAAAAGATGTGCGGTAAAAAAATTGGACCGGCATTCAGACGAGCAAGTGGTTGCAAATTCTAATGGGATTTGTTTAGTTTTGCCGATAGTGACTATAGCTAAGTACCTTCACTGCCAATAGCCTCTAAAGGTCATTGTTAAGCCAGTTACTGGTTCTTTTGCGCGCATTCTTATACGCCCCGAGAAGCGTGCGAGCGAGTTGAAAGCAAAAGGGGACGTTCCATTCTACCTATCGAAAATGCTGGCCGGAAAAACTTGACTGGATCCTTAAAAGACGGCCAAGTATTAACCGCCGATCTATGCGATAGCAGTGGCCTCTTGCTGCTTGAAGCCGGCTTGCCGGTCACCGATGCGCTTTTGCGTCGCTTGGAGGAATTAGGTATTCGTGAAGTCTACCTAAACGATAGTCGCGGCGCGGCTTCCCCTGGAAGATCTGAGTTCACGGCTCCTTATGACGATGCGGCTAAGGAACGATTGGAACACAACTATCATCGAATCACCGCGGCAATGACGGGCTTCGTCGATGAAATGCGAGTGGGCGATCCGACCAGCACTGAAGAGATCGAAGAAGTCGTCACGGGCTATCTGCAGGAAACGATCAAGGACGCCGGCGTTGTGCTGGCATCCTGCATGGAGCTGAATGGTCAAGAGATCAGTTCCTACGACGAGGCTCTGCAGCGGCGGAGTGTTCGGATGGCGATGCTCGCAACGGTTGCCGCCAACAAGCTTCAATTCTCCCAAGCGGATTGTCTGATCGCTGGAGTTGTCGGGGCCATCCATGATATCTCTCTCTATGGAGGTCAATGCACGCCGCTGGACGACGACTTTTTGGAACATCCGCTGCGCAGTATCGACTTGCTGCGAAACACGTTTGGTGTGACGGATCAGATGCGAATCGTTGTCGGACAAGTTCACGAGCAATGCGATGGGAGCGGTTATCCGCGCGAATTGAAATCAGTGAGACTGCATGCGGTCAGTCGGTTGCTGAATGTTGTCGATGCGTATTTGACTTTGATTGAACCGATGGATGAGGGTGGTGTAGACGCTGAGCGTCCGGTTTCTCACGAAACCAGCTACAGGGGTATCGGAGCGGGCGTTGAGCCGTCGGATGCGCTGGCGTATTTGGTTCAGCACGCTTTGTTCGGGTATTTTGATTTGGCGTGCGTTCAAGGGCTAGTGGCCGCGGCAAGTATTTATCCGGTGGGTACCAAAGTGCAACTGGACGATGGGAGCCGAGCGACTGTTTTGCGGAGTACAGGTGCTTCGTATCTGCAACCAGTCGTCAAGCTTGAATCGCTAGGACAGGCGTTAATCGATCTCCGTTTTTCGGAGCGGAAGATTCTTCAGCCCGATGAGAGCGACTCGCGATATCGTCGGCTTCCTAAGTCTTCGCTTTCTCAGGTTCTGTGGCGACCGGCTGCGTAGTGCTTTTCTACCTTGAATTTTGTGTCTCGTGTGTCACTGGCCTTTCCCAATTGCATCCGGAATCCCCGGATGCAATTGGGAAAGCCAGTAGCACACGAAGTGAGGTATGCTTCCTAGCTTGCCGTCTCAGGGCAAAGTAAGGCCGGCTGGGAGTTTACTAAGTGAATACAACGGCAAGCTGGAAGCTGGGCTGTCGGAAAGTCGTGAACAAACGCAGTAGCGGAAGCCGTCAAGGCTTTCGGGAGTTGATATTGCGGGCCAAAGTTGCATGCACGAAATGCTTGACGCATTCCGCTACCGACTTTTCGCCAT
>JANODD010000069.1:0-5779 GCA_031412515.1 Planctomycetia bacterium
GATGAAGAAAAGAGAAGAAGAAGCGCCGGCGGCGCCGGTTGCTCCACCGGAAGATGTGGTGCTGCTAAGGGAAATTCGGGATTCGCTTCGCAAATAAACAGCCGAGCAAATGTAGCTGGTTTCGTGAGAAACCGGGCGCACGGGTGACTTCGCTACTGCATCCGGTTTCTAACGAACCCAGCTACCTTAATTTTTGCGACATTTTGTGAACAGATTGCTCAAGCACTGGCCTTCAACGAACGTGCTCGTGACATCGCGCTATCAAACTAATTCCGGTCGGAGTCTTTAGTCGTTTGACTTAGGTACTTCGCCACCTGCATGCGTTGAAAGTTGTTGGTAAGTCTCAAAGTCGATGTGCGCGGTAAGTAAAGTTACCGAGCAATCGGCAAATAGAAAGTTGGCGTAACCGACATGTGGCGCTGACACGTCGCGATCATCCGAGTAGGGGCTATTTGGAGTATGTCCTGTTTGAAAAAGCGCCATGTGCCCATGGTCGTCGCTTGGCTCGGTAAGCTCTCGTATTGCTCCCGACCATGCCGTCTCGTAAGAGAAGTGCGGCCCATGGACACCCGGCAGACGAAATGGGCCATTTTCTCGCTCGCCGCATGCCAGAGTATTTGAAAGGCCATCGGTAACATCAGCCATCCTAGTTCCACTATTGAGGCTAAACAGTCCTTCTCGTTTTTCCTGTGTATCGTCAAGGTCAGGCGGCCCAAACGAGGCAACGTAGCTGGCCATCGCGTATCTTTCATTACCCATCTCAACGTAACCGGTGGGGGATACACGGTCTTCGGGACAGATATAGGAGGAGACGTGTTGCTCACGGGCAACCAAATTAGCACTGTCAAATAGCGGCACACGGAAATTTAGCTCGTTGTAAAGCGAAGTTTGCTCCATGAATGGAAGAAGCATTGAAGCCCACCCAAAACCAGCGTGATTACCTTGAAAGCCAGGTTTGTAGGTATAGCCGGATGGTAGACGCCGATGGGCAGCTTCGTAGTTATGAAATGCTACTCCCAGTTGTTTCAAGTTGTTGTAACAGCTGATTCGTCTAGCCGCTGCTCTCGCGCTCTGCACTGCAGGCAAAAGCAGTCCAACTAACAAACCTATGATGGCGATAACGACGAGTAGCTCGATGAGGGTAAACGCCTCGCGTCGACTGTGCGCATTAACCACGATATGCATCCATTAAGGTTCGAATATGGCTGAGTGTTTTGGAAGTGCCTCGCAATAAGGCTAAACCGTCTCCCTGAACCTCTCAAAGTTGCGATGACAAATAAAACGGCTCGCATCGATTCAGAAACGATGTCTCAGTTCCGACTGATCCGAAGCTCTCACGCTTTCTCCCGTACTCCCTGTCAGATAGGACTGGTCCTTTTTCGAGTTCGATGAACCAAGGCGGCGCCAAGAATGCCCAATAACAAGATAACTCCAGTAGCGGGTTCGGGGACCGCGACCACGGCACCTTGACCGGCGATGGTTTCGTAACTCGCAGAAAAAATGGTCAGGTCAAATGGCTTGGCTGAATTCAAATCATTCACGGCAATGTCCGCGAAGCCATAAAGTAATTGCCCGCCGGAGACAAATCGCAACCCTAAGAAACCTCGTTTCCCACCAAAGTTTCCAGTAGGACCAATAAAAGGATCTGACGAGTAAAGATTTACAGTGTCATTTGAATTCGAAAAAAGACTCGCTGGGCCAACAACAGCTCCAGCATTCAATAGGCGGGCAGGAGGAAAACCACTATTATCTTGAAAATCAATCACGACTCCGTTATTGCTACCAAACGGTACTTTGGTTTGTGCAAACCCTAAAATAAACGCGGGATCGTTCGAATAAAAATTCTCAAACGTAAAGTCGGTGGTCCCGTTAAGGTCCAAATCTAAGTTGTATTTTCCACCACCAGGCTGTGTCGCATCCAATACAAGATTTGAAAAGGTGCGAGTAACAATAGCTGCTTGAGCCACGCCCGCTTCTGTTGCAAGTATCCCTATGCTAAGAATAAAGAGAGCTGTGAAATTCTTCATAGTGTTTAACTTTCAAAGAGATTGTGCGGACCAGTTCGGTACATATAGAACTATTCCACGCGAATGAAGTACGATTTTGAGAATTGCCCCATGTGACTGTTTCGATGGCTTGAACAGAAAACAACTCACGGCTTGATAGTAACAGCCCGCGATCGAGCAAGCGCCGTCCGCGCTAAATGACAGACCTCTGATCGCTCTGCTTGCGTCAGCGACTCCGTGAAATACTTCTCAGCCTGTTGGTGATCGCCGCTTTTTTGAGCGATAATTCCCGCGTGGTAAAAAAACGAAGGATCGCGAATGCCCACGACGAGTGCTTTCCCGATTTGATCGCGAGCTTCCTCAAGTTCACCATTTGCCTGTAATGCCCACGCATATGCCTCGCGGGTAAATAGATCCTGCCGGCGCTCCATTTCACTCTTTGCAATGCGAAGTGCGTCAGCGGGTTTGTCCGAATAATTGACATAGTAAAAAACCAGCTCTCGATTCGCATTGTCGGTACCTTCGGATTCCGCGAGTGCTTTGGCTTCAAAGTCCGCAAAGGCGATTTTGGCTTCATCATCCTTACCAGCCCGAGAGAGCGCTTCGCCGAGGACAAACAAATTTTCAGGATGGGGCGCAGCCTGGATAAAATTCCTAGCAGCAGTTACAGCGTCATCGTACCGAGATTGGGCAATTCTGACTTTCACCATATTTCCCAACGCATAGTGATATCCAGGAAACAACTTCAACGCATCGGCAAGGGCATGTTCAGCTACATCAGGCTTACCGCTAAGCAACTGAAGATGCGCAAACTGAGTAAGAATCCAAGCACGATCCTCGACTTCCGACGGTGGGGTCTTGTTGTAGGCCGACTGCATGAGATCTACCGATCCTTGTATATCGCCAAACAATTCACGCAAATAAGCCGCACGCGTCAGCCCGGACACATCCCCTGGTCGCATGTCGAGAGCCCACTGCGCGGCCCTCTCCGCTTCATCGTAATTCCCAGTTTCGACGCATGCATCGGTTAGCAACGCATAAGCAAGGACATCGTCAGGGCGACTCTTGCTTAGTGCGCGGGCCAATCCCAACGCTCGCGAAAACTCATGTTTTCCAAGCGCAATCCAGGTTTCGATACTGCGAGCCTCATAATTGTCAGGTGCGAGTTGAAACGACTTTTTCAGTACGTCGCTAGCTAGATCGTAGTAACTCGGGTCTGAAGTTTCGCGGGCCCGTCGCGTTAGAGCGAATGCAAGGGCATTTTGAGCATCAGCGCTCTGCGGCTTCAATTCGATTGCCTTCTTAGCGGCAGAGATCTTTTCTTCTGCGGGAGTTTTTACTGTCTGCGGAGTCTCCCCAAAACATGGCGCATGCCAGACTAGACACAACAGGCATAAATTTATTGCGATCAATCTAATGCAATTCATAAAACTACCTAATGCTCATCGTGAATGTAACGTTAGAAACATGGAAGAGTGACTCGTAAATTCGCTTTCGGTTTGGATCTAGATCGCTGAATCTAGACCGATTGCTCGACCCACCCAATCGAATCGACCACATAGCAGCACGAGAAATCGCCTTATTGCGGCCCGCCACCGGGCTCACCTGGATCAATATGTCTGCGATCGCGACCGCTTGGACAATTTGCGAGATAGGGGAAAGTTACCCGATAAGGAGCATCATTGACGTTCACTCCATCGCCCAGCATGTTGTTAGGCGAAACGTTAAACGCAGGATTGAATACACCGGCTACTGCCCTCAGAGAAATGTCAGTAACGTCATCGAATACGCGCCGACCGTTAGGATAGCCAGCGGCATCGCCCGCAAGCAGCCCAAGCCTGCGTGCACTCCCCGGGGGAGTGGGCCCAACGCCGGTATTCAGCCTAAGCAAATCAGCGACCGGTCCTGCCGCGGTGCCAGGGGCCGCAATAGGAGGCGCATAGGTCACCAAAGGCAACAAATCGGTGCGCGGCGGTGTCGGGATTGAAATTGCACCACCGGTAGCCGCATTGAGGATGCGGGCTAGCGTCGGATCCAGAAAGAAATTTGCAAATTGCGAATCGTTCTTGGGCTCGTCCATACTGAATCGATCTTTGAAACCTGTCCCAACTAACAGTTCATTAATCAATGGATTTCCCATACGCTGGACTTGACGAAAGCCACCCGAACCTTGCTGTGGCAAAGGTGACTGGCGCACTGTTATACGCGGTCTTGAAGTTGTCCCCCAGACTCCAATTGTTGCCCCGGTTGAGTTCGCCGCTTCAACGTTTCCAGTACTCGTAAGCATTGAAACAGGAACTTCGATCGCAATCGAATTCACTGCATAGCCAGAAACTGTATCACTCGCCGCATTCTGCAATGCTGCGTCTTGAGCAGGGGTCAATATGGGCGAAATGTGCGTGTTGAGTGTGTCAAAGGCACCCCCGAGATCTATCCAAAAGGCGTCGTCGGTTGTGCCCGCAAAGACACTCACATTTTGTGTTGTTGTCGCGTAGGTACCGGCAGAAAATAGAGCTCCATAGTCCATCGTTCTCGGGCCGACATTCGCCGGAACTACATAAAGTGGACCCGACCCAGCAATATTCGTGGCGTTTGCACCTTTAAGCATGGTGACAGTGTAACTCTGCCGCATACCGAGGCCAGGTGAGGAAAATGAATTGATCTGCGGGGGTACGATCAGTGTACCTGGCGCTACAGGTGCGGGCGAGTTTGCAGGCGCGTTAATTCCGTTACCGGCCCCTGCATAAACTTGAAACAGATTTGGTAACCGCTGCTCGGTATTAAATCGAAACTGAAAAGTTACATCTGCAACGGCATCATTATTGTTGTCAACCTTGATCTCATAGAGTATCTCAGGATCGAACGGGAACCAGTTTGGACCATTTCCAGGCTCGAGAAGAGGATCAACGCATAATATCAGTGTTACTCGAGGAACAGCGCCGCCATCGTAACTTCGAAAAGCATATAAGTCTGTAATATCTGCCTTGTGATCAAGGGCCGTAATCGGTGCTTCGCGATGATTCGCAGCCAACAGGCATCCAGAGTAGCTTAAAGCCGCGATCACCGACGCAAACTTGAATAAGTTCGTTCGCATGTCGTTCCTCCACGTCAAGTAATTTGTAAATTGGAAACACTAATCAAGTTCAAAACTGGCAAAAAAATCCAACAGTACCAAAGTTCAAAACAAGAAAACACGTCGCAGATGAGGTCTGTCTTTCGATTGAACACGCAACTTCAAATTTTTGGCTTGGGCCTGCTAAAGCAATCGGCATTCCGATTTGCCGTAACGACTCTCCAAAATATTTCCAAGATGCCACTATGGAAACAGTGCAGCTCTGCCGCATAATGACGCTTGGTGGAGAAATTCATGTGCTCGGTGCTAGAATCAAAACTGAAAAGTTATTTCTGCGGCGGTGTCCATTCTTTCTTGTCAACCTTGATCTCATAAAGCACATCAGGGACGAACCTAAACCAGTTTGGACCATTTCCAGGCTAGAGCAGAAGGTCAACGCAGCTTGCCAACCGGTGAACGAACTGGTGAACTATAGCATCCTCAACTACGGTGCATTCATCCAAACCGTGATTGACTTTACGCTCGTCGCTCTGGCAATCTTCGTCGCAATTAAAATGCGGAACGCGATGAAGAAAAGAGAAGAAGAAGCGCCGGCGGCGCCGGTTGCTCCACCGGAAGATGTGGTGCTGCTAAGGGAAATTCGGGATTCGCTTCGCAAATAAACAGCCGAGCAAATGTAGCTGGTTTCGTGAGAAACCGG
>JANODD010000070.1:0-36700 GCA_031412515.1 Planctomycetia bacterium
GCGATCCACCACGAAAGTAGATCGATCGACCTGGGACTGTCCGCCATGGATCCTGAGATCCATGGGGGAAGATGTCCCTAGAAAGGAGGTGATCCAGCCGCACCTTCCGGTACGGCTACCTTGTTACGACTTCGTCCCAATCGCTGGCCCCACCCTCGGCGGCTGCCTCCGAAAAACGGTTAGCGAACCGACTTCAGGCGTCTCCAACTTTCATGACGTGACGGGCGGTGTGTACAAGGCCCGGGAACGTATTCACCGCAGTGTGCTGACCTGCGGTTACTAGCAACTCCGCGTTCATGCAGGCGAGTTGCAGCCTGCAATCCCAACTGAGACCGGCTTTGATGCGATTCGCTCCGGGTCGCCCCATCGCTGCGCGTTGTACCGGCCATTGTAGCGTGTGTGTAGCCCTAGACGTAAGAGCCGTGCTGACTTGACGTCATCCCCACCTTCCTCCGGTTTGACACCGGCGGTCTCCTTAGAGTCCCCAACTGAATGCTGGCAACTAAGGACAAGGGTTGCGCTCGTTAAGCGACTTAACGCGACGTCTCACGACACGAGCTGACGACAGCCATGCAGCACCTGTGCATGTTCCACCCGAAGGCGTGGCCCGGCTTTCACCGGGTTAATCCATGCATGTCAAGTCCAGGATAAGGTTCTTCGCGTTGCCTCGAATTAAGCCACATCATCCACCGCTTGTGTGAGCCCCCGTCAATTCCTTTGAGTTTCAGCCTTGCGACCATACTCCCCAGGCGGAGCACTTAACACTTTCGCTACGCCCGAGAGGATGTGAGAGTCCCCACGGGCTAGTGCTCATCGTTTACGGCTAGGACTACCGGGGTATCTAATCCCGTTCGCTACCCTAGCTTTCGTTCCTCAGCGTCAGAAAAGATCCAGTGAGCCGCTTTCGCCACCGGTGTTCCAGATGATATCAACGCATTTCACCGCTCCACCATCTGTTCCGCTCACCTCTATCTCCCTCAAGCCTGACGGTTTGAAGCGCAGTTCCTCGGTTGAGCCGAGGGATTTCACACCTCACCTGTCGGGCCGCCTACGAACTCTTTAAGCCCAGTAATACCGAATAACGTTCGGGGAGCTCGTCTTACCGCGGCTGCTGGCACGAGCTTAGCCTCCCCTTCCTCCTAGGATCACTCAAGTAATGGGGAGAACCCCACTACATTTGTTCCCCTACGACAGCGGTTTACAACCCGAAGGCCTTCATCCCGCACGCGGCGTCGCTCGGTCAGGCTTGCGCCCATTGCCGAAGATTCTCGACTGCAGCCACCCGTAGGTGTCTGGGCAGTTCTCAGTCCCAGTGAGGCGGGTCATGCTCTCACACCCGCTACCCATCGTTGCCTTGGTAGGCCATTACCCTGCCAACTAGCTAATAGGAAGTAGACTCATCCCCAGGCGGAATCACACCTTTGATCCAAAGATATTATCGGGTATTACCAGCAGTTTCCCGCAGCTATCCCCGTCCCGAGGGTAGATTTCTACCTTATCCTCTCCCTTCCGCCGCTTTCCACTTTCCGAAGAAAATTTCTCGCGCGACTTGCATGCCTAATCCACGCCGCCAACGTTCATTCTGAGCCAGGATCAAACCCTTCAATTGTGTATTATTTCTGCAAACTCACCTCAGTAGTTACCCACCAAGACCAGCCAACAGATTTTAGACCACATTTTGAGGCGTTGAAGCCTAGTTCGACACCTCTGGTCAAGAGGCATCTAATTCATCAATCAATTGTTTGCACCAGCCACCAAAGCAGCTGATAACATCACAACCTTGCAAAGCTAAAAAACTTGTTTTTAACAGAGAGCTTATCTACCAAATTTTCAAAGATCAGTTTGTTTGTTTCTCGCGGTTAGGCGAGTCACATACTTTATCGCATCGTTTTCTTCGAGTCAACCTCAACTCGCGTTTTACTGCAAAGTTTTCAGTTAACTTGTCGCTTTCGTCAGCAGTTGTTTTTTTCGTTTCACAACCGCGTCTGCGATGGTCCAGAATGTATCGGCGGTCTTGGACTGTGGCAAGACGCTAACACGTAAAATTCAGAAACTCTTTTTGAAACATCGCGTTTAACCAAGGAAAACAAGGGAAAACAAGCGTTTTTTTCTTTCGAATTACTCGAAGCAACTCAACTTCGCCTTCCCGCGCACCACTTTGGCTAGGCTATTCGCGTCAGACGCTTCAACGCAACTTCCGAGCTCTCTATACCGAGATGTTTCAAGATCGAAGCCGCCGCGCGATCGCTCGCTCCCGGTTTCGCATAAGCCTCCGATAATCCCCGCAATTCGGCCCTCTGCGAATCTCGTGCCTCTGCACTACTCAACAACCGATCCATCGCTTCAATCGCCTGACCAGTCGCCTTCTCTGTACTACCGACCGCCAAAAACTCCGGAAATACCGTTTTGCCCGCGATCATGTTCGGCAGAGTCATGCTATTCAAACTCACCAACCGCCGCCCAATCGCATAAAACGATCGGCTGACGTGGTAAACCACAACCGCGGGCGTATTACGGGCCATCATTTCTAAACTGACCGAACCCGACTTCATCAGCGAACAGTCCGCAATCTCGATCAGCTCACTCGTCCGGCCAAAGAAGAAATCGATGTTCAGCCGCTTATCCCCTTCTGTCATCTCCCGCTGACAAGCCAAACAGTGACGATCCTGGTAGCAAGCAACCAAAAAACGAGTTCGGGGATGCCGTTTCGACAACTCCCGAATCGCCGCCAATTGCATCGGCCAAATAGATTTGACCTCACGCGTCCTCGAACCCGGCAGGACGACTACTTGCAATCCGTCCCAAGAACTCCACTGACGCATGAACTTCTGGTCCAACCGACGCTCTGCAATCTCGTCGAAGAAAGGGTGCCCAACATATTCGACCTGCATTTTCCGCTTGGCGTACCAATCTTGCTCAAAAGGCAAATTGCAGAGGACGTGGTCAACGGTCGCGCGCATTTTCCGCAGTCGCCACCCTCCCCAGGCCCACAATTGGGGTGGCAAGTAATAGAAGACGGGTATTCCGAACTTTTTCGCACGCTTGGCAATATGCCAGTTGAAACCGGGAAAGTCGACCAAAATCACCGCGTCCGGCCGATCTCGTTCAAAAACATCCGACGCAATATCTGCGACTCGAAAGAACTCCCGCAGCTTCGGCAGAACCTCGGCAAAGCCCACGACCGCAAGATTTGTGAGCTCAAAATCGAGCGAACAACCTGCATCTCGCATTCGCGGACCGCCAAAACCTCGAAATTTCGGAGGCTGCGCACCTATTCGCACGCTATTACTTTGCAAGCTTCGCAGCAAATTCGCCGCGTGCAAATCTCCGCTCGGCTCACCAACAGAAAAGAAAATCTTGGGCATAGGGACTCTGGACCACTAAAATGTTTTCAATTGCCCGCCTCGGCGTCAAAATCAAACACCATCAACGCGGGCCGAATCCTCATTTGATAACACGCCCGGTTCCGCCAGGTCTAGATCAAGTACCCCACCTCCAGTTCAACCGATCCACAACCCTAGTAGTTTGCCCCGTTTTGATTTTTAAGATCCCAAGCCCTGAGGCTTTTCGAACGGCGTGAATGCGCTTAAACCGAGCCTTCGCAAAGTCTCAGAGCGGGCCACCCAAAGACGATCAACCCCTAAAACTAGAGCTTGACGCTCCACTAGTGCTTCGTCCATATTAGATTTTGGGGTTGGGCACATTAACCGATGTGCGTTAGCACCGGTTTCCGCAATGTGAAAACCGCGGCTAACGCCGTGCGGTTAATAGCACTCGCATGCACGATCAACCCTAAAATTAAAGTTGGACTAAGCACTAGTGCTTTGTTCACGTTAGATTTTGGGGTAGCGGACTGCGTCAAGCAACTCGTCGATTTCACATAATTTCAATAACCGAAAGCCTTGACGGCTTCCGCTACCTCAATTAACCGCGGGTAACGCAATTGTTCGACCCAGAAATCTAATCTGGACAAAGTTCTAGAATGACGGCGGTACAAAGCTTCAAGGCGTTAATCGCAAACTTTTACAATTAGTAGTAGCCACAAAAACGGCTCACTCGCTACAAAGATAGATTACAATAAGGCGGAAGAGTTGACCCGTTGCCTCGCAGGATTCTAATCCCCATGAACCCTCTTACCGACTTTTTAGATCGCATAAAGTCTTGGAGCTTGCGCCTGCCAAGTGGATGGGGATTCGGGCACGTCGAAATCCATTCCTCGCTCATCATTGCATTGCCGAGCCTTTCTGCAGCTCTTTTGTTCCTAAGTTTCATGAAGACCGGCATGATTGAACTGCGAACCGCAGCGGTCACTCTGCCATTGATTTGGTTGATCAGTTTACTTATCCGAGTCGCCGCACAACAACTTGCCATTGGCACCCATTCAAATAACCTTGAAACCATCATTGGCCCCGCGGGCAATCTTTCAACCGATCACGAAAGGCTCGACGGGCCTATCATGTTTTCGTACGCAGTAGCCGGTCAGATGGCAACTGCCTCACTAATAATCCTTGGATTTGTAGTTTCAGCAGCCCTTGCTCCTATTAATCAATCGCCTCTCATCGATCAAACAGCCCTTACCGCTAGCGAATTGTTTGATTTCAAGGGCGGCTGGACCAGTCAAGCATTAGCGTCGCAGATCATGTGGCTGAACCTATTCATCGGTAGCCTACATCTTTTGCCAACGGTGCCCTTCGATATGCGAGCCCTAGTCTACGCATGCAGCCGTATACGCAATCGCAGATTTTCGCAGTCGCATATCTATTCAAAACTTGCTTCGATGGATTCGCACTTGTCCTGCGTTCTGCTCGGCGCCGGATTGGCATTTACGATTTTCCAATACAACTACGAAGGCTTAGTCACAGGCTGGTACTTCATTGCTGCCTCAGTCTATCTGTTCGTCGGAGGGAGATGGGAAGCCGCTCGAGCTGCCGAGTTTGACGAGCCCGCGATTGAGGAACCAGCCTACATGAAACGCCGCGATCCGGCTCATGCACGCCAATCCGATTCACCCTTTCCCGCGCGATCTGGGTATCAACCGCACAGCGATCATTATCCTGCCCAAGATTCTGAACTTTCACCAGCGCTGGACATTGATGAAATCCTCCGTAAACTGCATCGCGAAGGCAATAGCTCATTATCCGATGTAGAACGCCAGGCTCTTCTCTCAGCCAGTAAACGGCTCAAAAGTCAACGCGAAAATGGGTCAGTCACCGGCTACGGGACAGACATCGACTGAGACTTCTAAGCGGTGTTCGCCACCGCCTAGGAAGACGCCTCGGATGGGAGTGACGTCAGTGTAGTCGCGTCCCCAGGCAATCGGAATGTGATTGTTGTTGGTCAAGCAATCGTTAGTAGGATCGAAGTCGACCCACCCAAGCTCTTGACCACAGTAAAGGGAGACCCACGCATGAGACTGGTCATTGCCGATCAGTCGGGCTTTACCAGGCGGAGGTGTCGTTCGAAGATAACCGCTGACATATCGCGCGCATAATCCAAGCGATCTTAAGCAAGCGATCTGCACATGTGAAAAATCTTGGCACACCCCTTTGCGCAATCCAAAAGAGACTGAAGTGGGTGTATCGACTGTGGTGGCTTTCGTATCGTACTTGAAATCCGCGTGAATCCTTGCTGTGAGATCGCGGGCCGCTTCTAAAATATCGCGGTCCGGCGTGAACGAGGGCGCCGCATATTTGGCGTACTCGGGAGCCGCACGGATGCGGGGCGAGTTGAACGCAAATCGACATGCATCCAACCAACGCGGGTCCGACTGGCTGGCAATTTGTTGTCGGATGTCATTCCAAGTCGGTCCGGTTCCTTGGATGACTCTCGAACAAACTCGCACACGCCCAGTCGAAGTGACCGTCAACTGACGATGACTATCTTCAATTGAAAATGCATGGATCAAGTTGCCAAAGTAATCTTCATGTCGATTGAGTATCGGCGGCGTTGGTCGTATCTGCAGCCGATGGCTGATCACTTCGGTCAGCGCGTCACTACGCGGAGTGAGCATCACCAAGTTGTGGCAAATGCGCACTGGCGAAGAGTAGTGATAGTTGGTCGTATGTTGAATGCGATAAGTCAGTCTTTCCATGACTTCTCCATATTCGTTGACCCAAAGTGACGTTGTTGACCGGCATGAATGAGAAAACGACTGGATACGGCGTCAGAAAGCTTGGGCAATTGCTCACAGACCCGCGCCAATAGTTTTTGTAAACCGCTTCGTTCGCCTTTTCCATCGATCTGCGCCAACTCGAAAACGTCCGCTAACCGAACGGCATTGTGGATTGCCAGGGCAACGCGTTGCTCAGATGCTAGACCTGCTTGAACGTCATCGCGTGGCAAGCGGTCGACATGGCTGGCGATGGTAGCCATTTGATGAACGAGCGAACGTGGGTTGGTATCGTCCGTGATCAATAAGTCCAGAACGATCGGCACTTGTAAGCTCGCCAAATAACGCGAGCGGTAAGTCATGATGCTGTCGTGGATGATCAACAACGACTCAAGGGCACTCGTCTCATCGCGGTTGGTAGGCTTGTGTGGCAATAGGTTTCGAACGGTCAACGCGATTTGCAACGAACGTTCAATTCGCCGCCCGAAGTCTAGGAATCGCCAACCTTGCGTGCGCGTCATGCTCTCGCTGGCTAAACCAGCGAACGCGACCAGAAGCGTCACGGAGTTATCGAGAACTCGAACAATATCATAGGCGGTCACATCGCTGGCATTCACATCAACGCGCGACATTTCCTCAAGCTTCATAATCACGCGAAGACTGTCGAGCGCGATTCGATCGCGCACCATTGCTCCGACGCGCGCGGCTTCGATGAGCGTGGAACGCAAGGAGCCCACTAAGGTAGGATCAAACAGCGACTTCGACAGCCGAACGTCAACGCCAGCTAAATCGTTGTTTTTGGGTACATCGCTGGCACGAAGGAAACCTGACTCAATGCACGTTGCCAGCAACGCTTCAGAGCTAGGTGAAATCTCTTCGTTGGTGAGAGCTTGCAGAGTTGTCCGTGCTAATCGAGCTTGCTGTTCGGCTCGCTCGACGTAACGACCGAGCCAAAAGAGGTTATCTGCAGCGCGGCTTGGCAATTCCGCTCCACTACGCTTTAACTCCACGTCGGATGACATCAAACTCAGCAGCGAAACTTTTTCAACGGGCGTATCAGAAAGCACCCACACATCTTGGCTCTGCTCACCGCTGGTCATGTTATGTTCAAGCAGAGCTTCATTCTCGGTTACTCGAGCCAATCCGCCTGGCAGGGCCTCATAACCGTCTTGTTTGGCCACCATAAAGGCACGCATGGCGAGCGCCCACGGCTTAAGCTTTCCTTGTTGCCAAACGGGAGCCGTCGATCGTGTGACGCGTTCTTGAGCGACGAACGATGCTGGCGAGGCATTGATCTGATCGACCAAGCGTTGTCGCTCGATTTTGGTCATTAATTCCGTTTGCATCGGTGGCTCATCCGCAACGCGAAATGCTGGACGAATAAGCAGGCCATCGATATTCGACAGGACGTATCGTCGCGATTCATCGGCACCACACCACCATGTTGCAATCGATGGCAAGATCAAGTCTTGACCAAGCAAGCTTCGACAGATCGATGGCAAGAAAGCCAACATGATCGGCGATTCAACGATTGCGCTGCCCAAAGAATTTGCAACCGCAACGCGTCCTGAGCGAATTACCTCCAGTAAACCGGATACGCCCCCTTCACCATCGCAGGCCAACTCAACTGGATCGGCTGTATGATCCTCGACTCGGCGATAAAGCACTTCGACGGGCAACAATCCACCGAGCGTCTTCAATGTCACTCGGTTATCACGGACGGCTAAGTCACCACCTTCAACGAGTGTGTAACCGAGATAGCGAGCGAGAAACGCATCTTCGAAATACGCGCGGCTCTTGGGACCTTTGGTCCAGATGACGATACGAGGATTCTCGCGATAACGCTGAGCCAACTCGCGAAGGGTCTCGCGAAACGTCATGAAGAATGGCGCCAACCTGCGCACTTGGCACTGACGAAAGGCGACTGGCAGCATGCGAGAAGTGATCAGCCGATTCTCGAGCGTATAGCCGAGTCCAAACGGACTGCGAGAACGTTCGCCGGTCACCAACCATTGACCATTGGGTGCTCGAGCCAAATCGACTGCATACATGTGCAGATGGCGTTTGGGGTTGGGCACGAGCGATTGATAAGCTGGATAGTATCGCGGATTGCCGAGCAGTACATCGGGTGGGACGACGCGCTCGCGCAGCAGCGTTTGAGGTCCAAAGAGATCGAGCAGAATGAGATCCGCCAACTGTGCCCGCTGCTCCAGGCCGCGGGCCAACTTCTCCCACTCGTTACTCGAAATTACCAGCGGAACTGGGTCGAGCACCCATGGACGTGCAGCATTGCCGCCTACGTCATGCGGGTTGAACGTAATACCATCTTCCGCGATTTGGCGCTGTGCTTGACTAAGGCGACGATGCAACTCGTCAGGTCCTATCGCACCAAAAGAATCCGCGAATGAACGCCAATGGGGACGCAGCACTCCCGAACTATCGAAAGCTTCGTCAAACCTTCCGTTTACCGGTTGGTATCCATTCAGCAGCCAGTGTTTGTTTTGTTCCGTCAAAGTTGCTTCTGTCATTCAGGCAATAGGGCACCCATTCCGATTAGAAGGGGCTTCTCCTCTCTCGCTGCTATGGAAGTCTTGCCACGTGTCGCAATCTCAATTCGGCAACCCAGTTATGGTTGACAACTGAAAAACTGCATTCTGTAACCCCCAAGAGGGTGCGTTTTGAAAGCTGCTGACTCACACTACAGGATATCTCAATCCAGAATAGAATACACCCGCGGAATGAAAATTGGTTAACTCTCCACGAGCAACTTGACTATGAAAACACGCCTTTTGGGAATAAACGGCAAACTTTCGGCAGCCTGTCTGCTTTTGTGCCTCTGCGGATGTGGGTCAGCGCCACAAGCCGTTGCTCCAAAAGACAAATCAGCCAGTGACCAACCAACCGGTGAAAGCATTGCCGAAGTAGCGGAACCTTTTAGCGGGCTCGATTCAACCGTCAACGCACAAAAGCAAAGTAAAGAAGAGACACCGCAAGCTCAAGTCAAGCCGCCGGTTCCCAAGCCTACAGTTGAAGTGCCTGCACCCTCTAAACCGTCAGTGCCCGAGCCCACCGCCGAGCAGTTGAAGCGATGGGCCATGGCACCCTATGAGCGATTGCAATTGCTGGCTTGTCGCGACTCTGGAAAAGCAGGCTTGTTGACCAGCGCAGTAGTGATTGGCGACGGCGAGACTTATGTTCTTGCGGGCAGTCGATTGACTGCTTGGAAGCTGGACACGGATGAACCGATTCTGGATTTTTCTGATCCGGCCAACGAGCAAGTGGTCAAGAGTTTTGCAGCTGCACCCGACGGTAAGTGGCTCGCTTCTGGTGATGGAAAAGGGAATCTCCAAATCTGGGATCTACCTGATTGCAAACAGCGAATTTCGAAAAAGATCGACTCCAACGGGGTTGCTCACGTATCGATCTCTCCGGATTCAACGACTATTGCAACAACTTGTTTTACAGGCGAAGTTACCATTTGGGATGCAGCCCAGTTGACTCTCAAGAAAAAGTTCAAAGTGGCTGAGCAAGCACTACAAAACCTTCTTTACGTGGCACCGAATCGCATGGCCATCGCTGCGGAAGCGGCATCGATTTGGAACATCGAGACCGGCAAGCAAGAGCACTCACTTACTACCCGCGGGTATCATTCAACGTTTGCTTTGTCGCCAGACGCCAAACGATTGGCTTACAGCAGCGAAGGAAAGATTGAGTTCTGGAACATTCAAGAACGTAAAAACGAAGGGGCACTTACAGGCAGCTTTGGCAAAGACGACTTGGCAACATTTTCACCTGACGGCAAGTTCCTAGTAACGGCCAGTGCATTCACGATTCAGATCTGGGATATCGCGTCATCGCAGCTAGTTCAAGTGATTGATACGTTCGGCTGGCATACGAGCTCATTGAATTGGCTACCCAAGTCGTCCGTGTTGATGATCGCATCGCAGAATGGTCGTGTGCGATTCTGGGGCAACTCAACAACTGCTGCGGCACTTGGCTGGAAACCGTTACATCGTCCACTTGAACTACCGAGTAAGGACTCAGGTGAGCCCGCACATCCGGCTCAACTGATGCAAGTTGTCGATCTTCGCACGATTCCAAAAATGCCCGGCGCGACCAAGACCATGACCAATGACATGATGATGACCTACAGCACCCCCGCCCCAGTTGAGGAAGCAAAGGTCTTTTATCACTATTACTTGACTCGCGACGGCTGGTCTCCAACGGTTGACTCCGCGAGTAGCCCCGATGCAATGAATTTCACAAAGCAAGGTTTTGGACTTGGACTCTATTTTTCGAAAAGCGCCGATGGGTCAACTCAAGTCAACATGAGCACTTCGGGCAATGTCGATCTGCGCCGCTTACCCAAGTTCGATGCGGTACAACCTGAAATTATCTACGAGGCGGACAACACTGTGATGTATCGCGTCAAAGCCAGTTTGCTGGACATCGAAACAAGCTTGATTCGAAGGCTCTTCGATGCAGGCTGGACAGCCTACGCTCGACTGAACTCTGCCAAGAACGAACCAGCAGACAGCCGCGACATGCAGTTTATTCGCGGTGCTACAACGCTCCTGGTTTCGATCCAGCGCCAGCCTGCAGACCCAGCTTCCTATCAGGTTAACTACAACAAATCATTGACAACAAAATCATTGCCCATCCCCAAGGACTCAGGCTTCATTGAATTCGACGGATCGACGAAGCCCCTTATGGTTGCATCTACGGCGATGACGCTTGAGCAGACGCGTGATTTTTATGACAAGGAAATGACTGCGCAAGGGTGGCTGCGTCGTGACACAGGGAAGCAGTTCACTGAAAAATCTGGATGGATGACTTTTATTCGTGGCCAGTGCGACGTAATGATTGTCCTTGCAAGCCTTGATTCTGGCAAAACGCAAATTTACGTTGGTGATGGCCTAGAGAATTCATCCTGGCAGTTGCAAAAGGTTAAGAAAGAAGACCCGCGCGTTGCCGCTAACGGTGTCGAAGCCGCAGATGTGCCTGCACTGAATGGCTGGTCGATTGTCAAATACGATGCTGAGCAGAAACAAATCGACTTTGTGGCAAAAGGCGCTACTACTTTCAAGTTCGCGGAAGCTTACAGCAAAGAATTGGCGTCTCGCGGGTGGAAAACTGACGGCTCGGGCGTAAAGAGCGCGGAGTACTTGCTGGCGAGGTTCACGAAGGAAAAGGTCGAGTTAACTCTTCGAGCGACCCTTCGCGGTGACGAAATTCAGGCATCTATCTCAGGCGATGGTTTGCTTTGGACAAAGACATTGCCCGTCGCGAAACAAGTCATTGCATACGAAACGTGGTTGCGTATCCATCGTTACCCAGCGGGGCTGGACTTGCTGGACAAGTACATCGCCGAGATGAAAACGATTGCTAAGGAGTGATTGGGGGGAGCGCCACTAAGACCCGTCACAAATAACAATTAGTGCTTCATCCAACTTTAATCTTGGGATCAACATCAGCGAGCCGACGGCGCTAGCCGCGGGTGAACGAAGTGGTTTTCGTGCAAGGTGAAAAGTTTGTCCAACGTTAATTGTCGACCGCAAATCGTAGGTCTTAGATTGTTAGTAAGTTACGTCGAGTCAAGTACTTCGTTCACCCGCGGCTAGCGCCGACGGCTCACATGACCAATCACCGGCTAGGACGCGGGACTAAAGATGCAACGTGAGCCGTCAGCGCTAGTTGCGGGTCTCAGAGTAGGGCGGTTGAATTCGCGAGCTGCCTATCCAATGCAGTTGTTTCTTCGTTGACTCTACGCTTAAAATGGGCTGGTTTTTGTGATAAAGTACCACTCCGAAACCCGCGGCTAGCGCCGACGGCTCACTGATACAAAACCCGAATCACGCAAGCAACTGCGCTGATTTAGTGAATCCCAAAATCAAAAGTTGGACGAAGTACTAGGCCCGCATCAGCCAAGCTGCCAGCGATAGCAACCAAATGGACGACAGAATAATCACTGAGGCGAGTGTTAATCGCACCCAGAGTTTGGTCGAAGGATGCATCCAAACTTCCGTTTCAGTTGGTTTCACTATGGTTTGCAGAAATCGCTGTCTATGTTGCGGGTCTTCCATCAATGCAGCGCGAGCTGGTTCGATGAGGCCATACTGAACGACGAATTCGAGCGCTCCATAGATGCGGTGCTTACGCCCGACTGGATCAACTCCAGAGGCTTCGAAGAACCAAACTTGTCGGCCGTACTGATATTCCGTCTCCTCATAGAGATGGACGCAGCGCACCGATTCAATACGCGATTGCTCGGGGCAATATTCTTTACGAGTAAGCGTATTGCGCGCTTGGTAATTTACAGCTTGCCAAACTTCTTTGGAGAATTGGTAGTAACTGGCATCTGGCGACATCATGCGATCCTGCACAAGCTAGCCCAAGATATCCTTTGCAATCGATAAGACATTATATCGATCGTCAACTTAACTTCACCTAGGAAACTCCGCCTGGGTCCTAGCACTCACGAGGTTGTCCACATCTTACTTGTTATTCGGCAGAGGCTTGGGCTGTTTTGCAACGTAGTTTTAATTTCTGCGGGAGTGCGTCAAACCATATTTAAACGCACGATCTGGCAGATACGCAGAAACTAAATGCATGCAACAGCTTCTTAAGCCGCGCCTCATAACATACACGAATATTATAGCAAAGTACAAGAGCGGTAAAAGGGCATTTAGTGAATAAAGAACGCTCTGAGGTGGCGACTATGCGACTTTAAACGCCACTATCAACCAGCAGAAAGATAAACGAATATTAAGCTTCTTATTGACGGTCGAATAAACTGGTACGAATCTCGGCCTCAAAAGATGCCTGCTGGGCTATAGCTTGGCGGAATTGATCTTGGCTGAGGACGTAAAGGAGAGTGTCGGTCACGGCTTCGACGCTCGCATTGCGCGGTTGGCCAGTCAAGAGTGCCATTTCGCCAAAAAAATCGCCTTCGCGGAGGGTGGCCAGCTCTTTTTGCTCCTGCCCGCGACGGACGCGGACTTCACCCTGCCTAATTAAATAGAACTTTTCGCCAACGTCACCTTCGCGGATAATGTACTTCCCCGCCTGGACAGTCTCTGTAAAGAGGTGGTCAGACATCTCAGCCAGACTGCGCGGGGTTAAATGTTTGAATACGTCGCAACGGACCAGCATTTGGCTAACGATCGCTGCTTCCTGAACCAACACATCACTTCGGATGCGACCATCAACTAAGTTCACGATGCGATCAGCGACGTCTAAAATTCGATTGTCGTGGGTCACAATGATAATGGTTACTTGCTCTTCCTTGGCCATTTTCCGGAAAAGCTCGACTACTGTTCGGCCACTTTGTTCATCCAGCGCGGCCGTGGGCTCATCCGCTAAAACTAACCGCGGTTTATGGACCAAACCGCGGGCAATAGCGACACGTTGTTTTTGCCCACCAGAAAGCTGCTTAGGTTTATGCCCGGTGCGATGCCCAAGCCCAACTGCATCAAGCATGGCTTTTGAGCGCTCAGTTTGATCGCTTTGACGCGCATTCGGCTCTGCCAACTCAAGCGCCATGCGAACATTCTGCGTTGCATTGAGGGAGTCAAAGAGGTTGTGCGCTTGAAAGATAAAACCAATCTCTTTTCGAAGATCTAGCAGGTCGGAATTGGATGCGTTTTGCAACTGCCGCCCCAGCACTTGCAACTCCCCTTCTTGAACGCGACGCAATGTCCCAATAAGTGTCAGAAGCGTCGTTTTACCGGAACCGCTAGGTCCAGTCATGATGATGATTTCGCCAGGGTAAATCTCGAGCGAGTTATCGTACAGAACTTGTTTCTTTAGCTCGCCAACTCCATAGAAGTGCTGGAGCGAACCTGCGGAAACAGCCGGTGATAGTCCATCCAGGAGTTTTCGTTTCCAATTTGGATCAAACCGAGTCGCTGGTGAGGCGGCTGCCAAATTTGCCATTCAGAGTTCCCAGTACATTTCTACGATCGTTAAATTCCGCTAAGTCAACTTACGCGTTAATGCAAACTTAGTCGGCACAAGTTACCTTGAGTCTAAACCAAAGCGATGGAGAACCGAAGTACGTTCCGATTTTTAGGTTCATCGCTGACAAGATGCTCGCATTGCGAGATTCAACCGATGAATTCAAAAACACACTCTTTGCAATTAAAATAAAAGCCCTAGGATTGTCCCCATTTTCTACAAGACCGATTTGGAACCGAGCATGAATCGGCTTGCCGAACTAAAAAGCGACCGAAGTAAATGCCATTATTGCGCCCCCATCTTTCTGCCCGGAATGTTGACGGCCGGATTGTTGGTCGTTGTTGCTTTAGGAGGATGTAACTCGCGTTCGGCAAAACGGCCTAGCCCAACGGCCAAGCCGCCAGCCGCTCAGAATCCAAAAGTCGTCGCGCAAGGACAAATCCTGCCCGCTGGTGGATTGATGCGGTTGGCTGCAACGCCCGGCGATGTCGTCGACAGGATTGATGTCACCGTGGGCGACTCTGTTCGCGCTGGTGAGTCACTAATAACCATGCGATCACTCAAAGTCCATGAAGCGCGAGTGCAAGCGGTGCAGAGCCGCCTCCAAGACGCAAAGCAGCAGCAGCACGGTGCGATCGAACAAGCTCGGCTTCGATTGAAGACCACTGAACTTAAGCTCGATCAAATCACCGCGCAAACTAAAGCCCTTGATCGGCAAGAAGAGCTTCTTAAGCTGGCTGAAAAACAAGTGACTGCATCGAAGAAAATCCTCGACCAGTTAAGTTCGATCGCGAAAGACCCACTCACTCGGGACTTTGTCGGCGCCATGCAGCTCGAACAACAGCAAATCTCATACAACGACGCTCAACTAAAGTACCGTCAACAAGCAGAGAGTTTTCAGCGTGCTAAAGAAGTGGCCGAATTTGAAAGCGTTGCCGCCGAGCAAGAGCGGCGATCTGCGAACTTAGCGTTTGAGGCTGCCAAGTCTTCACTTGCCGTTGCCTCGATTGAATCCGAATTGAATGCACTTGAAATACAACAGCAATCGGCGAGTATAGTCGCCCCACAAGCGGCCGTAGTTGTGGCGATCAATACCCGCGTCGGTGAAGCCGCGGCTCAGTATCCCTTGATCGAGTTGGCTGACGAAACAAAAATTATTTGTGAGGTCGAAGTGGTGGAGACTGATGCTGCGCTGATCAAAGTAGAGCAACCCGTGTCAATGACCAGTACAGCGTTGCCAAAGATATTGCACGGAAAAGTAATGCGTAGGGCTCAACTGGTCGGTCGCCCGCAACTTGCCGTTGCCGATCCGTTGGCCAAAGCCGATTACCGCTCAGTCGTCGTTGTTGTAGAAATCGATTCCGCCGATGTCCCAATCGCGTCAAAGTGGTTGCAGTTGCAAGTCGACGTCGAAATTGATGTCACCCCACTAAACTCCCCTGCCACATCTACATTGCCTGCCCCCGTGCCGCAATCATGAAGACTCCGCTTGGGCTTCTCAATCTCTGGCACCAGCAAGCCAAGACACTTGTCTCGATTGGAGGTGTCGCTTTCGCGCTCCTGCTTGTCTTTATGCAACTCGGGTTCATGGGAGCGGTTTCACATACCGCCACTAACGTTCTCGACAATCTGCAGTTCGATATTCTGGTTCGCGCCCGCGACTATGTTCACCTTTACGAACCAAGTCGATTCGATCGCAAGTGGCTCCAGGTAGCCGCAAGCACTCGGGGAGTGAGTACCGTCAAGCCTTTTTGGATCACCGTCCACAGCTGGCTCAAACTACCTGCAAACAACGAAACCCAGTCATTACCAATTGAATCCCAGTATCTGCCCATCGCTGTAATGGCATCTACATCAGCGAATAATGTGTTCAAGCTTGAGTCGGTGATTTCTCAGCAGAGTCTATTGCATAGTGGGCACAAAATATTGATCGACAAAAGCACGCAACGAGATTATGGTCCGGTAGACGGGCGAGAATTTGGCGGTGATGACATCAATTGTGAGACAGAAATTGGTGGCCAAGCGTTTACTATAGGTGGCGTATTCAAATTGGGAACCGGCTTGGCCGCAAATGGCGCCGTTATCATGAGCCAACAAGGATTCGCGCGCGTAGTTCCTTGGGATAGTGAGCATTACACATCGCTGGGACTCATTGATGTGCAACCGGGCACTGAGCCAGACGAAGTCGTCGTTGAATTGAAAAAGCGATTTTTAGTTGGCGGTCAGAACAGCCACTCAACGGTCGTTGATGTTCTGCATCGAGCAGAAGCGATGCAGCAAGAACAGTCGCGTTGGTTGAATCAAACTCCGATCGGTATGATTTTTAGATTGGGAGTTGCCATTTCATTATTGGTCGGTGCAGCGATTGTCTACATGGTCCTCGCAACCGACGTTGCAAGTCGCTTGTCGGAATACGCAACATTGCTTGCGATGGGCTATTCACGAAAATATCTGGCCGGTATCGTAATGACTCAGGCTGTTGCACTGTGCCTCTGCGGCTTTTTAGTCGCCTGGGTTGGGGCCGAATTGCTTTACAGAATGACCTCTTACTTTTCCGGCATTACGATCTCGATGAATGCTATGCGAGTCGTATACGTTCTAGCAATGGGACTTGTCATGTCCAGTTGCAGCGGCCTATTAGCCTTGCGAAAGCTTTGGAAAGCCGAACCAGCCAGTCTGTTTTGAAGTGGGGTATGCATCCTGGTTGCCATTTACCAACAGCTGGCCTACCACTTCAGTTCTCGCGGAAAATACTCAGCAATTAACTCCTCATAAAACGGACGTAACTCCGCAACATTCATTCGTTCATCGCGTTTGGTATACAAATCGTATTGATTGAAATCGTTAACCCAAGCAAACAGATCGCGATCCTGATCATTCATCAAGTAACCATATTCGCCTTCGTGATGAACTGGATAACACGAATGGTAACGAATCATGTACAGGGCTGGCGGAGGTAAGTAGTCTTTAACGACATGATACAAATACTCATCGTGCCCCCAAGACATCAGCACGTTGTCTAACCCGCAGTGTTCGCGATAGATACCAAGTTCGCTTTGATAAACGGGATCGGCGATATCAGGATTGTCTTTGAACGCCTCGTAGAACACGATCTTGTCTGAGAATTTGCAACCAACAGGAAAAGTATCACCCACGACGGCCCACTGGGGTTCATCCCACAAGCAAAGTATTTTGCCGAGATCATGGATCAAGCCAGTCAATATGTACCACCTCGGCCGTCCAGCTTTGCGAATCGCCTCTGCAGTTTGCAACAGGTGTTCAATCTGAGGTAGTTCAATGTCGGGGTCACTGTCGTCGATCAGCGTATTCAAATACTCCATCGCTTCCCAGATACCCATTCGCCGTTTATCGAGGGATAGGTATTGAGCTCGCTTGGCTTTTACGAACTCAAGAGTCTGGAAGCGATGATTCAGTTCGTAGAATCTCTTTACCGAAGGCCGAGCTTCAGCCGCGTAGTTGCGAAATGACTTGCCGCCCGCCGCTGGCTTTTTCGGCTCTGGATAACGCCTCAGCAAATCGTCTTCCCATTCATCCAGCGAAGCCAGTGGGTGTGTTTCTTTGTTCACGGTAATGTCCAACTAAGATGAATAGCTAACTCAAGCCCTGCCAGCGCTGCCGAAACTGATCCAGCGTTACCGCGGCAATAATGATAACGCCGATCATTATATCTTGCGTCGAGTTTTGGATGCCGAGCAGGTCACCGCCGTTGTTAATGACACCGATGATAGTTGCACCAGCGAGTGTCCCCAGAACAGCGCCCCTTCCGCCGCTAAGGCTTGCCCCGCCGATGACGACCGCTGCGATAAATTTTAGCTCTTTGCCGATACCGTCGCTCGGGTTCGCAATTTTCACTAGCGAAAAAGAATAGATTCCCGCCATCGCGACCAACAATCCCGCGACAGCATACACCATTAACTTGGTACCCAAAATGTTGACTCCGCACAGTCTTGCCGTCGATTCACTGGAACCGATCGCAAATACATGCCGCCCGAAGACGGTCAATCGTAACAGGACGGCGACTATGA
This sequence comes from Planctomycetia bacterium, assembly GCA_031412515.1. Classification (GTDB taxonomy): domain Bacteria; phylum Planctomycetota; class Planctomycetia; order Pirellulales; family Pirellulaceae; genus Aureliella. The sequence goes on from JANODD010000070.1 coordinate 18,112, forward strand.
CTGCTAATAACAGTGCTAACCAAACTCCCATGGCTACATTTGGAAACCACCCCAACCAATCGGGAGGATAAGTGGATGTCAGGTTTAACAACCAGTTCGGAATCAATTTGCGGTCAACGAACACCGTCGAGCCGCCCGCCAGTTGCTTCGCTACGCCAAGAAACACAGTCATCGTACCCAGCGTCACGATGAACGGTGGTATACGAAGCAGCCCAATCAATAATCCGTTTGTTACTCCGCACATCGATCCAGTTAACAGTGCCAAGGCAACAGCCGCCCAGATCGACCACCCCGCGTTGATAACACAGGCCAGAACAGTCGCACACAGCATCGATGCCGTTCCTGCCGACAGATCAATCCCACCGGTGATGATGACAAGCGTCATACCGAGCGCCGCGACAGCCACCGGCGCGGTCATCACTAGAATGACTCGTACGTTTCGCAGCTCAACGAATTTACCTTGTCCCCAAGTCTGATCGGCTAGAGCGAATCCAATTACAACTACAGCGAGAGCCAACAGTGGACCAAACGTATCGAGTAGCGTAAGCACGCGTTGCAGTGCAGACGTGGAGTATGCTTCCAGCTTGCCGTCAGTATTTATTTTTTCTTCATTCAAGCTCATAGCTGCCTTCGTTCAATATTCATCCGACGCTGGCAGCGTCGGCCGCGATTCATTCGACGCTGTCAGCGAGTGCCCCGCGAATACAGGCTTATACATTAACTCACCAGTCCATCGTCACTAGCGATGGCAACCGACAACACCTCATGCTCTTGCCACTGCGATTTAGGCCGTACTTCGCGCAGTCGACCGCGTGCCATCACACCAATCGTATCACAGACGGCCATCAGCTCAGGCAAATACGAACTCACAAAAACGATCGACTTCCCCTCAGCCGCCAGTTCGCCGATGAGTCGATAAATTTCCGCTTTCGTTCCGACATCAATTCCACGCGTTGGCTCGTCGAGCAATAGCAACTCAGCCGATTGATGCAAGACTCTCGCAATGGCAACTTTCTGTTGATTGCCGCCCGAAAGATGGCCGATAGGTTGCTCGGGTCCACGCGCCTTGACTCGCAATTTCTTCATCCAGTCCTTCACCGCGACTTTTCGCTTGCCCAGCCTCAACAACCCGAAGCTCGCATAGGGACTAAGATCGCTAAGCGTCAGGTTATCAGCGATCGACATCGTTTGTGCTAGTCCCTCGGACTTGCGATCTTCCGAGACAAATCCGACTCCTGCGCGAATGCTCTTGCTTGGTCGTATTCCCAAGGGGCGATTGTGGAGCCGTATCGATCCGGCTTGCAGCACGTCCAAACCAAATACATGCCGTAGAGTTTCGGTTCGCCCCGCACCGACTAAACCGAACAGCCCAAACACTTCGCCTTTACGCACCGTAAAGGATACATCGTGAGGAGTTGTCGCTCCGGTCACGTTGCGAGCTTCAAGCACAGGTTCATGAATCGAGTGCTCAACGACTGGGAACAGCGTCTCGACACTTCGCCCTGCCATCAACGACACAATCTGCTCATCGGAAGTCGCGGCGAGTTGCCCGGAACCAGCCGGCTGCCCATCTCGTAACACGACAAACCGGTGTGAGACTCGCCGAATCTCTTCCAAGAAGTGGCTGATATAAATGATCGCCATCCCTTGTGATTGCAACTGCTGAATGATCGAAAACAAGCGATCAACGTCCTGCTTAGGGAGCGAACTCGTTGGCTCGTCAAAGATGATTACTCTTGCATTGGATGCGAGGGCTCTGGCGATCTCAACGAGCTGCTTGGCGCCGATGGAAAGCGAACGAACAAGTCGACTTGGCTTGAGATCTGGATGCCCAAGTTGCTGAAGAATTGTCGCAACGCGCTCGCGCTGAGGCCCGCGGCGGAGTAAGCCTAGCTTTTGTGTTTCCTGGCCGAGCATGATGTTATCTTCAACCGACAAATCAGGAGCCAAGCTTAGCTCTTGATAGATCATCGCGACGCCTGCCCTGCGCGAGTCGAGCGGACCGCTGGGAATAAAAGGCCGACCGCCGATGAGCATACGCCCCATATCCGGCGAGTGCGCACCGCTGAGCACCTTCATCAACGTGCTCTTACCGGCTCCATTCTCACCGATCAGTGCTACCGTTTCGCCGGGATAAACAGATAACGAAACATCCTTCAGCGCGATCGTCGCACCAAAGCGTTTACCAATCTGCTCCATCACCAACAGTGGCTCACGATCCATTGAATCATCTTTCGCAAGATACGGATTCACTGGCCAAATTGCTCAGGTCGTAGTAAGCGATCAAAGGGTGGTGTGTTTTGATTCTCAATTGTGGCGACGTACTCGCCTGTGTTGATAGTGGCTTCTACTTTCTTGCCTTGCAAATGAGCTACGATTGCCAGCACCGACTGCTTGCCCATTTCAAATGGATCTTGCAAGACGATTCCAGCAACTGTTTTTTCACCTAGTCCCTTGATCAGGCTATCGCTGGAATCGAACCCCATGAACTTTACCTTGCCCGCCATTCCCGTTTGCACGAGGGCCTCGAGAGTGCCGTTGCAGTTTGGCTCGCATACCGCAAAGATGCCGGTGATCTCATCGCGATATTTATTCAATGCGTTTGTAGCAGCTTCCAGAGCGCTTTCAGTGCTCGTTCCTGCGTATTGATCCGATGACAAAACTTTGATGTTGGGTTCATCTTTCATTGCATCCAAGAAGCCTTTTTCACGTTGCTCAGTGGATTCGCTGCCTTCTTTGTAGCGGAGCATGACCACGCCGCCTTTATGTCCCATTGCTTCAGCCAGAGCTTTTCCCGCTAACTGCCCACCGCGCAAATTATCAGTCGCCACATAGCTGGTCACTTCCGTGCCGGGTGCGAGGCCACTATCGAAGATGACCACTGGAATCTTCTCGGCTTTAGCTTCTTCGACGACATCCACCAAGGCTTGCGAATGATTGGGTGCCAGGACAATGCCATCGACACGATTGGTAATAAAGTTTTTTACAACGGAGATTTGACCGACAGTATCCGCTTCGGTCTCTGGTCCTTTCCAAAGCACTTCAACGTTTCCAAGCTCTTTTGCGGCAGCTTCTGCACCTGCATGAACGGATCGCCAAAACTGGTGGCTGGTCCCTTTTGGAATCACTCCGATACGCAGCTTTCCACTCTGGTTTCCAGCACCGCTTGAGGAAGCAGAATCATTCGAGGATGGCGAGCAACTGGCGACGCTGAGCAAGGCAAGGGTGGCGACGACCATCATGAGTCGTTGCACATGATCAAAGGACGCAGACATGAGAGGAGACTTTCTACGCAAGGCAGGATACGAAGGGGACTCGAGCGACATTTGCAATGACGAGTGGGGCGGAACACACACCCTCAGCATTCTAACTAGTCGACGCGCCCAAGAACATCACCACCGAATTTGTTTGCGACGAATGGCATTCCGGCCACTAGACTTACGGCTTTTTTGATTTGACAATTCCAAAATGTTCGTGACCTTTAGCGTTCTATCTCGGCGATCGACTAAAACCCGTCAAAATTCCAAATTTCGCGGCACATGGACCAAAGGTGTCACTGCACTGCCGTTAAATAAGAATGTTGGGACGCGGCAAACCAACGGCTGTCCCGCTTCGCCGCAGAGTCATTGCACAGGATCATTCTAAAAGGGAGAACGTCATGCTAATCCTAAGTCGCAAAGCTGGTGAAAAGATTGTGATCGACGACAAAATCGTTGTCGAAGTTGTTCGCGTGGTTGGCACTCGGATTACCCTTGGCATAGCCGCTCCCGCAAACGTCAAAATCCTTCGTGCTGAGCTTGAACCGATCGCAGAAACCGCCGCTCCAGCGTTCGCCGAGCTGAACAGGGCAAGCTAGGCGATACGAACGTTGCATGGTTGCACCCGGCAGGAGCGACCCACGAAAACTAACGCGGCTAAGTGTGTAAGTCGAATTGAAAGTTGGGAGTAAACCTCGACATTGAATTTGGCCTGAAAGGCCCTGAACAATATAGCCCAGGGCAGAGCGCAAGCGCCGCCCTGGGGAGCCCGGCAAAGGAGTCGGTCGCCCTGTAAGGGCCAAACAGGCTTTTCAATCCTTGTCGCACCGATTCAAATTCAATCCCACAAATAACGTTCATCGAATTCGACTTCATGCTTTCGAAACAACGCGCGCAGCTCATCCTGAAAACTCACATTCTGATGATGCTGCGCTTGATTGCAAATATAATTTTCAACGGCTTCTGCGTTAGACTGGCTTACCGAGAACGCGCCATATCCAGCTTGCCATGCGAAATCCAAATTGCCTGTACCCTCCGTGGTTTTCATCCATTTCGAACTTCCCTTTTTCACTTCTTCGACGATTGTTTTCAACGCATGGTTTTTCGATAGCGAGAAGAAGCAGTGAACATGATCATCAATGCCACCAATGATGATCGCTGGACTTTGCCATTGGGTGAATATGCCCGCCTGATAAGCCCAGAGTGATTTTTGGTGAGATACTGGAATCCACTTCATCCGATTTTTGGTGCTGAAAACCAAGTGGATTAGGTTTTTAACAAGTGATTGTGACACTGGGTGTTAAACTCCGTAGTTGCAAGTTTCCGGATTTAAAGAGAAAGCCAATTCCATTTGGGCTAAGCCAATTCCATTTGGGCTAATAGTGTAACGGCGCGGGAGTTAGGCATGAAACGACACCATCCGTATTTTGCCCTTACAGGGCGTCGTCCTTCTTCGCCATGTTCCCCAGGGCGCCGCTGCGCTTTGCCCTGGGCTATATTGTTCAGGGCCCTTCAGGCCAAATTCACGCGTGCAAAATCGCCCAAGCTTTGTTAGGCCCTTACAGGGCGTCGTCCTTCTTCGCCATGTTCCCCAGGGCGCCGCTGCGCTCTGCCCTGGGCTATATTGTGCGGGGCCTTTCAGGCCAAATTTACACGTGCAAAATCGCCCAAACCTTGTTAGACCCTTACAGGGCGGCGCACTTCTTGGCCATGTTCCCCAGGGCGGCGCTGCGCTCTGCCCTGGGCTATATTGTTCAGGGCCTTTCAGGCCAAATTCACGCGACAATTGCGACTAGATGTGGTTAGGCCCCTGCGTTTTTTCCACCTGACGGTTTCTCACAATCAAGTTATTGTGTAAAACACTTGCCAACCTGTTGAGCAAGCCTTCGGAGCTCCCCAAGAGCACCTTGTGACACAGCACAAGCGGAAAGTTCAAGCTGTGAACGATGTGCCTCTCATCCAACTTCGAAATCTCTCCAAGTCATACGTTGGTGTGCATGCGCTTCGCAACTTGAGCTTTGACATCGCTGCCGGTGAAGTGCATGCGGTGTGCGGTGAAAATGGAGCCGGGAAGTCAACGCTTATTCGGCTACTGACAGGAGTCGTCGCGCCAGACGAAGGTGAAATACTCGTCCGCGGACAGCGACTGAAGACGGGCAACGTTCAGAACTCTGAAGACTCTGGCATCGCAGTCATGCACCAAGAGTCATCGATCTTTCCGGACCTAAATGCTGTCGATAACATCTTCGTCGGACGCGAAATAACTTGGTGCAACGGTCTGCTGCTCGACCAAACTCGCATGAAACAGCGCACGCGAGAGCTACTTGCCAGACTCGGCGCGTCGATCGATTTGGCATCGCCAGTCGGAGAATTGCCCCTCGCACAGCAGCAAATAGTCGCACTAGCACGAGCACACTCGAGAGAATGTCATCTGCTGATCATGGATGAACCGACCGCATCACTGTCATCAAGGGAAACGGAAACTCTGTTAACGATCGTTCGTCAATTACGGGCCGATGGAGTCAGTATCCTTTACGTCTCTCATCGCCTCGAAGAAGTCTTTGAGATCGCCGATCGCGTTACCGTTCTTCGTGATGGTCAGTTTGTTGCAACCAACCACGTTTCCGAAATGAATATTGGAAAAATGATCCAGTTGATGGTTGGTCGAAGCATCGAAGAAGTGCCACACACCGAGAAGCAATCTAAAGGAGACATTGTTCTAGATGTCAAACAACTGACCCGCAGCGGGGCATTCGAAAACGTAACGTTCTCAGTTCATAGCGGTGAAATTGTAGGGCTGGCTGGACTGGTTGGATCGGGACGCTCTGAGATCGCCCGTGCGATTTTTGGGGTCGATCAAGCCGAGTCAGGCTCGGTCAGTATAAGTGGTCGACTTCTCACTCAGAATTCAGTAAAAGAGTCCATGGCGGCGGGAATTGCGTTGGTGCCCGAAGATCGTCAGCATGAGGGGCTTGTAGTGGAAATGACCGTCGCGGAAAATCTCTCACTGGCTACACTTCCGTCGCTTTGTCGCTGGGGGTTGGTAGATCGTCAAAAGGAAGCAGCACTAGCTGGTGAACTGATGAGCCGGCTGTCCATCAAAGCCGCAGCACCCTACGTTGCAGCCGAAACTCTGTCTGGCGGCAATCAGCAGAAGATTGTCCTCGGCAAGTGGCTCACCCGTAAGCCGAAAGTTCTGATACTCGACGAGCCGACGCGGGGCGTGGATGTAGGTGCGAAAGCTCAAGTGCACAGAATCGTTCGTGAACTTGCTGCGGCTGGAATGGCAACCTTAGTCATCTCCTCGGAGATGCAAGAGCTAATGTCGCTTTGTGATCGACTGCTCGTGGTTCGAGAGGGACGAATCGTCGGTGAACTATCGTGCGCATCGGCAACTCAAGCAGAAGTGCTTGCCTTGGCACTGCCGGATGCCGTGAAGGAAACCACTCGATGACTTGGTTTAAGCTCACTGGTCTATGGCTGCTTAGGCAACGTGAAATCGGGCTGGCGATTTTTATCGTCGCGATCACTGCTGTCGTTGGCTCGATCGATCGCGGGTTTCTGACAGCCGGAAATTGGAACGACATTCTAGTTCGCAGTGCTCCGACGGCGATCGTTGCTTGCGGTGTGATGCTGGTAATTCTAACGGGTGAAATCGATATCTCGGTGGGGTCGTTGATGGCAATGCTGGCCGCCATTTTGGGCGTTATGATTTCCGAGCATCATCGGAACGTTGGTGTGGCGATAGGCGTTTCAGTGACCCTCTTGATTGGATTGTTGATGGGGGCGTTCACAGGGCTGTTGGTCACGGTGGGACGCGTCCCATCGATTATCGTCACACTCGGTCTGCTGACGGCGCTGCGTGGATTTACGATATTGATGATGGGGGGCACAAACATTGATGGGCTTCCGATTGGATTAACATCGCTGGCCAAACAGGGAATCCTTGGGTTGCCGCTGGGTGTCTGGACGGCAGCGATGGTCATCATCGCAACAGCAGTGCTCATCACATGGACGCCGTTAGGACGAAGACTTTATGCGCTTGGAAGCAGTCGACATTCGGCTCGCTTGACCGGTTTGTCGGAACGAAAGTTGAAACTGTTCGCATTCACCTACACTGGGTTTTTAACCGCACTCGCGACAGTGGTCGATGTTCCACGGTTGCCCAAAATTGAATCAGGCATCGGTTCCGACTTCGAGTTGTTGGTTGTCACTTGTGTTGTTGTCGGCGGAGTTTCTATCGCCGGCGGTCGCGGACGGCTAGTTGGTGTTATCTTGGCAGTTGTCTTGATGACGATGATTCGGCCTGTGCTGACTTTTCTCGATATCGGTGAAGCGGGCGAGAAGTGGACGAAAGCCATTCAAGGAATGTTCATTATGTTGGCAATTATTGGTGATAACTTAATCGCTCGCCGAGCCAAGCGGGGATTTCGAGCATGAAGCCTTGGCAAGCGTTCTCTCGTTTTCGTTGGTGGCATGAAGCTGCGATCGCTGTCATGCTGGCCGGTCTGCTTGTTGTTGCTGGTTGGTTGATGCCAACATTTCTAAAGCTCGAAAGCCAACTGTTGCTGTCGCGGCAACTGTGGGAACTGGCAATCGTCACCCTCGGTATGACGTTGATCGTGATCACCGGCGGAATTGACTTGTCAGTTGGTTCGACAATGGGGTTGTGCGCGGTTGTGTTTGGAATCTGCTTTTCAGCGACTGGCAGCGTCGCTTTGGCGTGCACAGCCAGTTTGATCGCTGGAGTTGCTTGCGGAGCATTGAACGGAGTGTTGATTTCGAAGTTCCAATTGCATCCGCTGATCATCACACTAGCAACCTTTGCAGCATTTCGTGGCATCGCAGAAGGGATTAGCCAGGGTGCCGCGTATTCAAAATTTGGCGCAGCGTTCGGACAAGTGGCTCGTGGTTCCTTCGGTGGAATTCCCTACGCAGGATTTTTATTTGCGGGGCTCGCAGTCGCTATCGGCGTATTCCTTGCCAGGACTGCACACGGTCGGTTTATTTACGCGATGGGACATAATGAAACTGCTGCTCGGTTTGCGGGTGTGGCCGTCGATCGTTACAAATTTTGGCTTTATACTCTTTCGGGCTTTCTTGCAGGATTGTCGACGATCATCTACGTTTCTCGCTTCGACACCGCACGTGCCGACGCAGGCAAAGGACTTGAATTGGACGCGATTACGGCTGTCGTAGTGGGCGGAACGAGCATTTTCGGCGGTCGCGGAAACATTATCGGCTCTGTCCTCGGTTTGCTCTTGATTCATGAGACGCGGTTGTTCGTCAGTCGCTACTGGCAAATCGATGAGTTGCGATCGATCGTTATCGGCATCTTGCTGATTGTGTCGGTGCTATTATATCGAGGTCTCGAGCGTAAGAATCGCGATTGAGTGAACGAATGAATCCCACGAAAGGCGTAGTGAGGAATTTTACGATGACTATTCGTCAACTGTTGTTTACAAGTCTCTGTGTATTCACGTTTTCTTTAGCCGGCTGTCAGCCGAGCCAGCCAGCTAGTGGCTCCGGGGCAGACGGCAATTCTAGCGGCGTGAAGAAGATCAAGATATGTTTGTTACCTAAGATCAAAGGGATCAGTTACTTCAGTTCGTGCTACAAAGGCGCGATGGAAGCCGCGAAGGAACTGGGCAACATCGAACTCATCTATGACGGCCCTACTGACGGCGACCCTAAAAAGCAAGCCGAGATGATCGACCAATGGGTTGTGGATGGAGTCGATGTCATTTGCGTGTCACCTAACGCTCCTGACGTAGTTGCCAGCGCTATGACGGAAGCCCGTGCGGCGGGTGTCAAAGTGATTACATGGGATGCTGACGGCTCGCCCGCTTCTCGAGAGCTATTCGTCAATCAAGCGACTTCTCAATCGATCGGCGAGGGGATGGTCAATGCGATGGTCGGTGACCTCGGTGAAAATGCGACTGGCGATGTGGTCATTATCAGCTCCGATGCGACCTCGGCCAATCAGAACGCTTGGATCGAAGTCATGAAACCGGCTTTGGCAAAAACAAAATTGAACTTGGCGACGATCAAGTACCCAGGTGAAAACGCGAGCAACGCACTGGCTGATGCGATGGACGTCATCAAAAAATATCCGCAACTAAAAGGCATTTTTGGAATCAGCTCAGTCTCCTTTCCAGGCGCAGCGGAAGGTGTTGAGCAATCCGGTAAAACCGACGAGATCCTCGTCACGGGACTTTCGACGCCCAACGACATGAAAAAGTTCGTTCAAAAGGGATCGGTTAAATCCGTCGTCTTATGGAACACGATCGATTTGGGGTATTTGACGGTTTACGTAGGCGACGCGCTGGCGCGTGGAAAACTTGAAAAGGGTTCAACAAAGTTGCAAGCAGGTCGGCTTGGTGAGAAGCAGATTGCCGGTGACAACGTGATGCTCGGTGACATTTTGGTTTTTACGAAGGATAATATTGACCAGTTTGATTTTTAGTCATTTTTCTTGGTTGGTCGAAAAGGATGTACCCACGATAGGAATGATCTTGGGTGACGCGTCTGAATCCAAACGCGGCCTTGGCCAGAGAACTGGCAGACCAAGCCTTCGCCGCCGAAGAACAGGGATTTCACTTTGCCACCGGCTCGCAAACCTGGAAGGACTGTAACGCGATATTGCAGCGTGTCTTCAAATGCGACGATGTAACCAGTGTCAACATAGTATTGATCGGCTACATCTACGGCGAGGATCGCGCCATACGAGTTAAAGAATAGATCGCCGGTGCCAGAGGCTTTGAGCAACACAAGTCCTTCCCCACTGAAGAATCCCTTGGCTCCTTGCCATTTGCCAGTTAGTTCGACCCCTTCACTGTGCAGCAGAAAAGCTCCGCGCTGCAAGTAGATCGTGTTGTTTTGCAGGGAGTAATGCGCGACGTCACCTTGGATGCCGGGTGCGAAGCTTGCTTCACCAGGTCCCGTGGCGGCTTCGAGTGTATTGATAATGATACTTTCGCCCCCAAAGGCACGACCGAGTGTTTTGCCAAGGCCGCCTTTGAAGCCGGCTTTCAGTTTGATCGTCGGAGTCATCGCAGCCATGGCAGATGGTTCTGAGTAGACTTTCTGTCCCTGTTCCATTCGCAGCGTGACTAGCGAAAAATCGGGACGCTGGCTGATCTCGTAAGCGAAGTTCGGCGAAACACCGCGCAGTACTTCATGGCTTACCTGAGGTTGACTTGTAGTCCGCGCTGGTTGTGGCCTGGGGCGTTCGATGACCGCCGCTTGAACGACTCGGGCGGTAACAACTTCTTCCTCTACGAACTGCGCAGCGACCGGTCTCCGCGGCAATGGTGGGGAGGCGATCTGTGCCACCGGCACGTCTTCAATAATCTCAGCCTCGATCGCTGGAAATGGAACTTCCATAGTGGCTTCGCACTGTTTGCACTTGGCTTTTTTACCGGCGTAGTCATCGGGGACACGATACTTTTTTTCGCATGCCGGGCAATTGAAAACAATCATGGTGTTGGTCCTATTGGTTTAGCGTGGTCGCAGCTTGGGGCCGAGCAATTGGCCGAAGCTAGGTGGATTGTGTGATTGGCAATAGAGTTTTCCTTGGCCTTGGAACTTGCATACAAATCCTTCGCCACCCAGGAAACTCGAAATCAAGCCTTTGCCCGCTTTGCGGATAGAAAATTGCAGCGTGTCCTCGTAAGCCACGATGTGTCCGGTATCAACGATGTAGTCGCCGTTGACATCGACTTCATAGATCGCGCCAAAGCTGCTAAGGAAAACGTCTCCCACGCCACTACACTTCACCCAAAACATGCGTTCGCCGCTGAAGAGCGCTTTGCCCAAACCTTGCCAGGTTGCGTCGATTTCGATGCCTGAACTTGAGGCTAACCAGCTGGAGCCTTGGACGACCAGCGATCCAGCACGCAGGGGATGATAGACGAGGTCGCCGCTTAGCTGCGGGCCGATAATCAGCGATTGGTTGGGATGCGTAGCGGTGAAGTGATTTAGAAAGAAATTCTCGCCGGCAAACATTCGTTTCAGGCCTTTGATGAGACCGCCACCGCCTCCTTTATTGCGAGTCGTCGTTTCAACATTGAAGCCGGGCGTCATGGAGATCATCGCGCCCACTTCACAAGTAAACGCCTCGTTGGCTTGAAGCATTAGTCTGGCAACGGTGGATGCGGGTCTTGCAAGAAGTTCGTATTGCATTGGATAACTTCAATAGGAATTACCAGGAATTGGACTTTGTGTAATTGGTTGATTATCGGTTTACGGGCGGGTAGATTAGTACAAGTGCGCGTTCGTCCAAGCGGCCAGTCCATCGAAGGAACGCGATTGCATGTAGATACGACCGGGTCCCTTCAACTTAGTCACAAGGCCTTCACCGCTGAAGAAAGATGTGAAAATTCCACCGGCCATTGCAACGCGAACTTTAATGGTTGGTTCATAAGCGACGAGATGCCCAGTATCGACGATATACTCGGAGTCGATCTCGCGCTGAAAGATTCCGCCGTAGGCTCCGAACCAAACGCGCCCGGTGCCGCTGACCTTTAAGCGAAACAGTCCTTCGCGGGCGACCAACATTCGCCATCCCGCCCATGAAAGCCCAAGTTTTACATTCGGCTCGCAGGCAAGAAAAGCGCCGGGCTGCAGGAACATCGTGTTGCCTTTAAGTTCGATGCACTCGATATCACCGGGCAGAGGTTGCGTCAGTCGCAACTCGCCTTCGGTGGCAGTTGAAAAGACATTGATGAACATCGATTCACCACCAAAGATTCGCTTTAGGATCGCGCGAAAGATTCCGCCGCTCCATTTGGTATCGATCTGAACCGATGTACTCATGCTGGTCATTGCACCTGCTTCGGCGATGATCTTATCCCCCGCGTTCAGTCGAACGACGATGTTTGCGAAAGATGGCTTGTTGAGTAGCTGTCCAAACTGTGCGCAGCAGGGAACGCAGAAATTTTGCAATTGAGTTTCGAGAAGTCGCTCGCGTTAAGAGTCTGCCGAGAGAACCACGCGATCGAGGAGACTCTTGGCAGTCGCATTAGATGCGGGAGTTGGTGGCCCCAGGTCTTGTACTCGGGGCTTTAGCTTTTGAACCTGGGCAGCGAAACTGCTTTCACCGATTTCTAACCATCGTTGTACTTCTGCGATCACTGCGGATAACGTAAACGTGCCAATATTCTTGCCGATGCTTTGCAAGACACTGCTAATGATGCTGCGTCGCTTTGCGCCCTTGGGGGTTTTGCTCGTGCGACCGGTCTTGCGAGCCATCGCATCGTCGCGGAGTTGACGTTCGGCGGCATTGTTTGTGCCGTCAACCTCCAGCTTAGTCACGAACACGAACAATTCTTTATCTAGCATCAAACGCATGACCTCGTTGCAGAGACGACGATAGTCGTTTTCAACTTCGGTACCGCTGGTGTCCTCATCAACCCAACGTGCAGCACACAGATCTAGCAACTGGTCATCCAATTCACCAACGCGTGAAATGCGAGTCGAATCCAACAGACGTTGGTCAGCTTTGATACGTTTCGCTTTACGATAAACATCCAGCAGACCATCTGCCAACTGGCGGTACTCACGATTCTGTGGATCTTGCAATGTCAGCTTGATAGCTTTACGTATCAAGTGAGCCCAGCATTTTTGTGATTGATCAAAGTCTTGATAGACCGCCGCATCATCGCTCACCAACACCCCTGCAAACGTCTCTTTGTTGAGTATCTGCGCAAGTGTGTCCCCGTCTTTGTGTACTCCGTAAAACAATACCGTGAGCTTCTCGTTCAAGAACGCCCACACACTATTGATGCTCCACGAAGTTTCATCGCAATGCACGACTGCCGAATTGGCCAAAAGAGTGCACAGACAATCGAACTCGCTTTCCCACGCTCGCGACAACTGGTTGAGCAACGCATCGGCCTGGCTCTTGCGAATCTTCAATTGCTCAAAAAACGCCAACACCTTGCACGCTTTATCGATAGACAGTCCCAAACAATAAACTTGGTACGCCAGCGCGATGAAGATTTCAATTCCAAACTCACTCCGCCCGAGAATGCCCACCGGTTTTCCATATAGGTTGCCGCAACGATAAATCTTATACGCAACCAGAACCGCTCGACCGCTCTCCAGCCGCCAAGCAACACGCGTATGAGACAGTTGGCAATCTTCAGCAGTCGCACTAACCGGATAGACCAGCTCAGTTCGTGCTGCCAACGCCACCTTATCAGTCGTCGTTACTCGCCCACGCCGTAATTTCTTCGAGCCATCTTTCGAACCTTTGGGTTTGGCATTTCGCTTCGCCAATTCCGCTTTACGTTTGCGAAGTTCCTCAGCTTTTACCGAGTAAGGTTCATCAACCCTTGCCGTTGGGTTCTTCGCTCTAATCAGCTCCTCAAGTTCCGAAATGCGTTTCTGCTGAGCTACAATGACAGCAAGTAGCTTGTCCTGAGAAAGCTTACCTGCCGCTATGTCCGTTTTGAGTTGTTCAATATCCATGCCCCATTATTGACCAACCCCGCAAATAATTCCAAGATCAGTTTTCACAGTTTGGACAGCTACGAAGTGGGATGCCAGCACTATCAACGTGTCACTGCAGGCTCTCAAGCTCTTCTACCGCATCACTTGCCCAAGAGACTGGAAATCGCTGAAGCTGGCTCGGATTAAAGTCGAACAGAAGCTGCCGGTGGTCATTACGATCGGTGAAGTGCATACGCTGCTGAAGCTGATCGAGAAGCCGTCGATGCGATGCTTCTTCACGGTCGTCTATGCGATGGGCCTACGGATGCAAGAGGCTCTCCATCTTCAGGTCCCCGATATCGACTCCAAGCGTATGTTGATTCACATTCATCGCGGCAAGGGAGCCAAGGATCGGCTCGTACCGCTTCCTCAGTCGACTCTCATTGAACTGCGAAAGTACTATGGCACACATCATAATCCAGTTTGGATCTTTCCAGCCGAAGGGCGCAACCGCAAGCTCGCCCAGACCGCTGATCGGCCGATGAGCGAAACGTCGGCGCAGGGTGTGATTAAGGCTGTGCTCGAGCAACTCAACTGGGGCAACCGAGGCATTTCTACGCATACGTTGCGTCACTGCTATGCAACTCACTTGCTCGAGGCGGGTGTAAACCTCAGGCTGATCCAGAAGTACCTGGGGCATAAACACTTGACTTCCACGATGGTCTATCTGCATGTGACCACGGTCGGAGAAGAAGCGGCGATTGCTAAGATTAATGCGCTGATGAAACGCAATCCGTAGCAGGACTGTACTGTGAAACTCACAACATGTGTAATCACAACACGAGTTCCTGCGCGCAGACCGCTGGTAGTGACGAAGATCGGGCTTGGACAGTAAACGACATCTTGCGGCAATTCGGCCCGGCTTACTTGGAGAAGTATCGGGACCGTATGTCGCTGGACCAGATCAAGGCCATGAAGGCTCTGATTGGATGTCGTTCTGAGTCAGCCGGTGTGATCGCGTATCGCTGTTTGCAATGTGCCAGGGTGCATATGGTTCCCAAGTCCTGTGGCAATCGCCACTGTCCGACTTGCCAAGGTGCCAAGGCTAAAGATTGGCTTGCTGAACAACAAGCTCGCTTGCTACCTTGTGCCTACTTCATGATGACTTTCACCGTTCCCGCAGAGTTTCGAGCGTTCATGCGGTCGCATCCGCGCGAGTGCTACAAGGCTCTGTTCGAAGCGGTTTATCAGTCATTGATAACGTTGGCGCAGGATCCGAAGTACCTTCGTTCCAGCAAGTTGGGCTTGACCGGAGTGCTGCACACATGGGGACGAGACCTGAACTATCATCCGCATGTGCACTGCATCGTCCCCGGCGGTGCGATCAGTCAGTCGGGCACCGAGTGGCTTTCCAGTCGCAGCGATTTCTTCCTGCCAGTCATGGCGCTGTCGAAGATCTTTCGCGCCAAGTACAAGGAGTTGATGCATCGAGCTGGTCTTTTGGATCAGATCGATGCGTCGGTTTGGGAGAGCGGCTGGAATGTGAACTGCCAAGCGGTTGGCGATGGACGCGATTCATTGCGGTACTTAGCGCCGTATGTGTTTCGCGTCGCCATCGGCAATCATCGCATCAAGAGCGTTGAGTGTCATGAAGACGGAACTGGCTCGGTCACATTCACGGTCAAGCCCAGCGGTGAGAAGCACTACCGTCCGATGACGGTTCCGGCTGAAGAGTTCATCAGGCGATTGCTGCAACATGTGTTGCCTAAGGGCTTTCAAAAGGTGCGGCACTTTGGGTTCATGCACAAGCGGTCCAAGATCTCGCGAGTCTGGTTAGCCATGCTGGTGACCGTGACGCTCAACATGGTTTATGTGTTGATCGTCAACCCACCGAGTCCACCAGCGAAGCAACCCATGCGTTGTCCCGACTGCGGTGGCGACTTAGAGTGCCTAGGCTTCGCTCGGAACACCTTCACCCAGGGCGTTTTTGCAACGCCGATGATTACTGACACAAGCTAATCGCCAATGAGCCCCGCGCGTTGATCAGTTGGCTCATGATTCTTTGGCAACAACGCACCTTTTTGAACGACATCGCGTTCGTTCTGCGTAGAAGCTATATACCAACTATGTAAAAACACCGAAAAGGCCATTCGCAACCTCAACAATTCAAGCTATAAAGTCACCAGTTGAATGCGATGTTGCTCGAAGTCACTGATGTGCTTCGACCATAGCAACCACCCAAGCCGACGTCGGGCGTTCGAAAGAGCGACTTCCCCGAAGCATTGCCCTGTGCCATCGACGACGACTTCCCCACAGTTGATCAATTCAAACTGCCGCGGGGCTTCATGAACGGAGGCTTAAATGTTGGCTGACACTCGTCATGCCAAAGTCTTTTACCTAGCCAGACTCACTCCCGCTCCAACCTCGATAGCTTAGCAACGCAACATCTAAGCCTTAATGTGTTCGCTGCTCTTAGTTGTCTTTGTTGCACACCTTAAGCTCGTTCGCAAGCGTTCGCAGATAGTCGCTCTTCTGTTCAGAAGCGACTTCTTCCACAATTCCAATCAATCTGGGCGTGATCAATTGAGGTTTTAACTTACGCAAAATGTTCGTCGCAGCAGCACGTACGGACATCTCGTTATGCGAAAGGTATTTTGGAAGAAACTCTACGAACCTTTCGGGCGCAAAATTCGAACAGATAAGCATCGCATAGACAAGGTGAAAATGATCATACTCGTCAAGGCGATCCATTAATTCGTCTACCTCATAGTCCGAAATTCGGAGATAGGTATTTGCAATCAACGGTTCCATATAATCATGCAACTCCAAAGATTGCAAAGCGGAAAACTTTTCAAAGTCAAATGTGCTTGTTGACATCTTTTCAGTCTCCCTTACATCCATCCGATAACTTTGCCCGTTGCGTCGACTATCGCGATACCGTACTTGACTATTGGTTCCGCACGTCCCGCCATCTGCCAAGCTATCTCGTGAAACCTAGCAACATAGACCGTTCCGTTTATCAGAAGACCTAGATAAGAACCCGCCCCGAGTCCAGGAGCCACAACGGCCTGAGTGCCAATTCCTAACTCGCTTACTACGGTGCCACCTGCAACAACGCCACCCCCAGCCACCGCGCCACCCCCAGCTGTGGCTGATCCACCCAGAGTTCCAACACCCAACACGACCTCGCCACCTGCCACGATGCCCACAGCAATTGGTATCGACACAACTACAGTTCCCGTAACAAGGGTAGTGTCCGATGCGTTTGCTAAGTTCTCAACACCAACGATGGGGATCAACACATTTACTGCGAGAAACTCGCCGAGGGATTCTTGCCAACCCCACCCGAATCGTCCTGCAAACCATGCTGAATTCGAACTCATCCAATTCGCAGCTGCGGTTGGCTCAAGGGTCTGCCCCGCATCCTCGGATGGAACCGTGACGAAAACGAAGGAGTAGTCATCGTCGCGGGACATTATTAACGGATTGGCCAATCCAGCGTCCCCAATGGAAATGGGCAAAACGTGTGCGAAATCCGAACCAATCGTCAGATTAATGGTCGATGGAACCTCGCCATCGATTTGGATCGCGAACTGAGTAGGTCCGGTTGACGAACCAACAAATGCAACGCTATGTCCATCGGCTGACAATGCGTAGTCAGCGGTCCCCGAAAGCCGAGTAATAGACAAAGTCTGCGATTGAGCTACCTGAGCTAGACTGCTCAGTAATAAGGTGACTGAGAAACAGCAGATCAGGTTTCGAGCCAAGTGATAGAACATAATCGTCTCTAATAAGGTTGTGTGAACTTAAGCCAGCGAACGACCGGATTCACCGAGCCGACGGAGTAAATTTACCATCAGACTGCGGCCGACCGTCGGCTTCGGTGCAATCCTTTGTTCGTCCGTTCTTGATGATTGTACGGCCCGATTTCTTTTGTTCGTCTTGCAAACGTGCCACGAGTCCTGCAAGCGTGCCACCGGACTCTGCAAGTAGTTGCTCACGAATAGCATGAAGCTCGTCGAGAATCGGATCAGTTGAATTCATGTTAGGGGCTACCTAAAAACTCTGCTGGTGTACAAATCAGCAGGCCACCGCGCCCCTGGGCCTGAAGTAGTTGGTATACCCGAGGAAGTTCGTGAGCATTGGCGATGTGCCTGCAATTAAGCGTCAGTAAGTATTTTACCCCACCCAATGCCGCTACCGCAACATGCAGAGCGTCAGCTGCGGCCTGTTTTGGCATCATATGCCCAGCCAACAGCATGGCCGCCATGGCCTGAGCGTTAGAATCGACGTCCAGCAACGGGAGACCGTCCAGAAGCTTGAGCCGTTCAGCCGCGGCAACCGGATCACCACGCTTTGCTTCGTCGATCGTCAATTGCGAGGTGACAAGTTCAAATTTTGGACGTTCCAGATCCCACCAATCGCGAGCCTGTTGCTGCAAGGCTGCAGTCTGAATATCACGACTGGGCCTTGCGGTCGCAAAACTAACAATCGATGTCTCGATGTAGATTCTATCCATCAATGCGTTCAATCATTCAGCTGAAGATTCGCAGGCAGAGATCTACCGTGAACGGCCAACCATAAACGATAGTCCATGTGGTAGCAATCGCCAGCAACGGGTAGACGGTCAACCTCGTACGATCGTGCATTAGGGTTCGCATCAATTCCTCCGTGTGAATTTAAAATAGGTACTAGAAACGATACACGAATTCCAACCGTCAAGGCAAGTGTCTTGGTGCGGGAATGCTGTCCGGACGAACGACCGCGATCAGCCGGTTCGAGGAGTTAGGTTTTTAGTAAACGCGACATGACCGAGAACTCGGTTGCATCGCTTTGTTCGTGATGCAGTCCGGAGTGGTTCATCGGCAGCGAGTCGTCTTGACGCTGGATTGGATAGT
>JANODD010000071.1:0-51538 GCA_031412515.1 Planctomycetia bacterium
GTGAGCGGATAGCTGCCTTCGTAGGCGCGAGCTTGTGGGTCGACTCCGACCATCTGCTGGTAACCACGATTTGTATAAGCTTCGATGGCGTGGACAAGGGCATCGATGCCCGAATGAGCGGTGACTTTGGGTGGGCAGGAATCTGTGAGGGTTGGGTCAACTATCGCAACGGCGGGACGCAACCAGCGGCTGAGCGTGCTGACTTTGGTGCCGGCGGATTTGTCGGTGAGTACGGCAGAGTGGGAGACTTCGCTGCCGGTGCCGGCGGTGGTTGGGAGGGCGATCAGCGGCAAGATGGGGCCGGGAATCGCGTCGAAACCAAAGTAATTGGCGGGTTCGCCAGAATGTTTAAGGACCGTTGCAGCCATTTTAGCTACGTCTAAGTTACTTCCACCTCCGATGCCGATTATGCAGTCGACTTTGCCGGCGCGTCCGAATTCAATTGCGTTTTTTGCAGTATCAGTTGCGGGTTCGGCGACGCAAGCGTCGAAGATCTGGGGACTGAAACCTGAACCTTCAAGGTCAGCGATCAGCTTGCGAACTGGTTGCAGAGCGATCACGGTTTTGTCTGTGACAATCAATGGCCGGTGAACTGCGAGACGCTTTAGCTCAGCGGTAGTCAGGGCCGAGCTGCCGCGACCGAATTTGATGTTGCTAGCGGTTGCGAACTGCCAGACTGGATTCGAGTCAGTTTGCATAAAATGCCCTGTTTTCCTGGGTTAAACCAAGCTGATGGATTGATGGGTAGCTGATTTCGTGAGAAGCCGGAAGGATTTTACAGGTGACCGGTTTCTCACGAAACCAGATAATCTAGAGACTGCTGTCTTAGCAGTTTTGGACCCAAAGTAATGTCGTTACAGAAAAACGTATTTATCCGTGGGACCGCTATGCCATCCGTGGGAAGACGTGCTTTTCCTACCACACGGATAACATAATGGTCCCACGGATGGAAGAAAAAAAGGCAATCAGACAGCCGCCAGTCTGAAATTTCGAGTATTTCTATAAAGTCTGCAGTCGCGTCTGGCTACCGGATTCAATTAAAACGATTGTTTGCGTTTGCGAAAAAAACCAATAAAACGCGGGCTTGTTCGCCTGTTTTAAACCCTGGTTGGCCCAACTGTGAAGAAAAAAACAAGATCAACGAGCACTTTGGCGTTGACGCCTTAGTGGGACTCCCTTAAACTCGCTCGCTTCCAATTAACCGTGGACTATGCACTTTGATAAGAAGTATTAATAGTTCCCGGAGTTGGGCTCCGCCTGTAGTTTTGAATTCTCTGTGTAAAAGAGGTTTACTGTGTCGGCTGGTTCGCATGAAGTCATTAGAATCCGAATGGAAGCCTACGATCACTCTGTGCTTGACCAAAGCGCTCAGGAGATTGTAGAGACTGCAAAGCGAACGCACTCGGAAGTGCATGGGCCGATTCCGTTGCCTACTCGCATTGAGCGTTACTGCGTGTTGTCTGGGCCTCATATTGATAAGAAGGCTCGTCAGCAATTCGAGATTCGAACTCACAAGCGGTTGATCGACATCAAGCAAGCGACAGCACGAACGATCGAAGCGCTCAACAAGCTAAGTTTGCCTGCTGGTGTGGATATCAAAATTAAGGCAACTGCTCGATAAGGGCTGGTTGACTTGTCAGTGACCCGTTATTTTAGTGGCTGGTTCGCTGTTTGTATTTATTTTTAAGAGTCTCGCAATATGACACGGAGGCTGGCTAGGTAACCTGGTAACAGGTCCTTGTTGGCAAGCGTTCGACGGGAAATATGAAGATGGTTAAGGGCATTCTCGGCCGAAAGGTCGGTACTACACAAATTTTCCAGGCTGACGGTACTGCCGTTCCTGTGACTGTATTGGAAGTTGGTCCTTGCCACGTTCTTCAGGTTCGTACCGTTGATCGCGATGGCTATGACGCAGTTCAGTTGGGCTTTCTTGATAAGCCGCGTCGGTTGGCTGACCGTAGCGAACGAGGTCGCATGGCTTCGATCGGTAGCAAGCGTGCGAAGAATCGTGCTGCTGGTGGGGTTGTGGCTGTTGCCAAGCCGAATTGTGAACCCAAGCAGTTTGTTCGCGAGCTTCGCGGCACAATGGATTCAGCCGAGGTGGGTGCAGCGATCACCGCTGCTGTTCTCGATGGCGTTAAGGCTGTTGATGTGACCGGAACCAGTAAAGGTTGTGGTTACTCCGGTGTTATGAAGCGTCATAATTTCAGCGGTCAGCGTGCAACGCATGGTGTTAAGAAGGTTCATCGCCACGGTGGTGGTACGGGTATGAATACATATCCTGGTCGTACTTTCCGCGGCAAGAAAATGGCTGGTCGCTATGGTGGCGATCGTATAACGAGTCGCAATTTGACTTTGGCTCGCGTGGATGTAGAAAACAATCTAATCCTGGTCGCCGGCGCAGTGCCTGGTCCGACGGGTGGTTATGTGATTGTGCGTGAAACAAATAAAGTCGGTTAGTCAGTCTGTGGTTTAATTGAACATTCTGGTTGTCGAAAGCCGGCGGTCGAAAAAAGTAAAGCGTAGGTTGGATAGCTCGATGATTACATTGCCTATTTACAATTCGAGTGGTGCGGAAGTCGGCAAAGTCGATGTCGATCCTGCTGCCATTGCACCGAAAATCAACAAGCAGTTGCTTCACGACGCAGTCGTCATGTACTTGGCCAATCAACGTCAAGGCACAAAGAAGACTAAGGGTCGTGGTGAAGTGTCGGGCTCGACAAAGAAGTTGTATCGACAAAAGGGTACTGGTAATGCTCGTGTTGGCTCCAGGCGTGCGCCTCAGCGCCGTGGTGGTGGTCATGCGATGCAGATCAAGCCTCGTTCATTCTACTACCGACTTCCAAAGAAGGCGATTCGAATTGCTACCAAGATGGCAATTGCTTCGAAGTTGATTGATGGCGAAGTAGTGGTGATCGATCAGTTGAATATGACTGCTCCAAAGACAAAAGAATTTGCTGGTGTTTTGAAGGCGTTGGGTTTGGCTGGGCAGACGACGTTGGTTACGACCAGCGACTACTCGGTCAATGTCCATATGAGCGGACGGAATATCCCGGGTGTGAATGTGACTCGAGTTGCAGACTTAAATGCACTCAGTCTTATTCGTCCTCGTAAGGTTTTGATGACCAAAGATGCTTTAGAGTTGATTAAGTCTCAGTCGGCAGGTTCGACCGCGGCGGCTTAGTTGGTTCGGCAGTTTTGGATCGGTGATAATTTAGATCTGAGTATTGGATCTGGGGTTGGATGATGAGTAAAGCAGCAGTACCGACAGTAACGTTGAAGCTTGAGTCGCATCAGGTCATTTTGCGACCGTTGGTGACTGAAAAAGGCGTTCATCGTGCAAGCCGACATAATCAGTATGCGTTTGAGATTCATCCGCAAGCGACAAAGATCGATGTCCGTCGCGCGATTGAAGAGTTGTTCAATGTGGTGGTAGACAAAGTTCGCACTCAGACTCGAAAAGGCAAGACGCGACGTTTTCGTCATCGTGCCGGTGTAACCAGTAGTTGGAAGAAGGCGATTGTTAAGCTGAATGCTGAGCATCGGATTGACTTCTTCTAGTGTTCAGCGGGCGAGGATGCCTTCGGTCCGTGTGTTGATGAGTGAGCGATCAAGTTTCCAAGCGTTTAGTCAGTAGGTAAGTCAAATGGGTATACGCAAATATCGACCGACGTCCGCAGGCCGTAGAAACGCCTCGGTTAGCGATTTTGCCGAGCTGACAAAAGGCGCGGTTCCTGAAAAGTCGTTGCTACGTCCTAAGACAAAAACGGGCGGACGCAACAACCAGGGTAAGATCACTTGTCGTCACCGCGGTGGCGGTCACAAGCAGGCTTATCGTGTAATCGACTTCAAGCGAAATAAAGACGGTATTCCTGCAACTGTAGATTCGATTCAGTATGATCCAAACCGGACCTGTCGAATTGCGTTGTTGGTTTATGCCGATGGTGAAAAGCGTTATGTAGTTGCTCCGGATGGGTTGAAAGCCGGGCAGAAGGTCGAAAACGGACCGGATGCAGCCCCGATCGTCGGAAATTGCATGCCACTTAAGAATATGCCTGCTGGTACTGAAGTCTTCTGTATTGAGATGCAACCAGGTTGTGGTGGCGTTCTCTGCAGAAGTGCTGGAACATTAGCGGTGTTGATGGCTCGTGAAGCTAATTGGGCACAGTTG
This sequence comes from Planctomycetia bacterium, assembly GCA_031412515.1. Classification (GTDB taxonomy): domain Bacteria; phylum Planctomycetota; class Planctomycetia; order Pirellulales; family Pirellulaceae; genus Aureliella. The sequence goes on from JANODD010000071.1 coordinate 4,172, forward strand.
TCCTTGCCAAGCGGTGAAATTCGCCGTGTGCCTGGTAACTGTCGTGCAACGATTGGCCGTGCGAGCAACCCGGATCATGATGCGGTTGTGTTGGGTAAAGCAGGTCGCGTTCGCTGGATGGGGCGTCGTCCTCACGTCCGCGGTACGGCGATGAACCCAATTGACCATCCGCACGGTGGTGGTGAAGGTCGAACGAAGGGTGGACGTCACCCGGTTACTCCGCAAGGAAAACCGACAAAGGGTGGTGGTACTCGTCGTCCACGTAAGCCATCGAACTCGTCGATCATTCGTCGTCGTAAGTCGCGACGCTATGGTCAACTGAAGTTGCGGTAAACAGGAATCGAATTCGTTAGTTGCAGAAGTTTGACGGCATAGAAGTTAGCCGGGGGATTCATCAGGTATGGGACGTTCGACAAAAAAAGGTCCGTTTGTAGACCCAAAGTTGTACGCCAAGCTCGTCAAAGCTCAGCAAGCCGGTAAGGGCAGCGAGCCGATTACGACCTGGGCACGGCGATGCACGATCGTTCCTGAGTTCGTGGGTGCGACATTCATGGTCCACAACGGTCGCCTGCACATGAAAGTGTATGTAACCGAAGACATGGTTGGTCACAAGCTCGGCGAGTTTGCTCCGACTAGAACTTTCCGCGGTCACAGCGGTAAAGGCAACAAGAAGTAGTAGCAGAGTCTTAAGACTCTAATAGTTGATTCCATTTGATTTAAGGTCGCGAACAATGGCGTTCCGAGCGATACACAAATACGCAAGAATTTCGGCCCGCAAGGTTCGTCCGTTGGCTGACATGGTTCGCGGTAAGTTTGCTGATGAAGCGTTGAACATTTTGAAGTACCAGCCTCACCGCGGAGCGCGGATGCTGGAAAAGGTTTTGCGTAGTGCAGTAGGCAACGCGCAGGATCCTGATCAGAACAAAGGGACAAACCTGAGTGCTGAGCGATTGGTAGTTACCGACGCTCGCATCGATGGTGGTCCAACGTTTAAGCGGATTCGTCCGCGAGCTCGTGGTATGGCCTTCGGCATTTTGCGTCGAACGGCTCATATTACAGTTGAATTGCAATCCATTGATGACATGTAGTAGTTTGAGGTTTTCGCCTAAGCGGCTTTCGGAAGCGAGAATGTGATATGGGACAAAAGGTAAATCCTATCGGCTTTCGGACCGGCGTGGTCATGGGCTGGAAAAGCCGTTGGTACGCCTCGAAGCAGGAATTTGCTGAGCTACTGGTCGAAGACCAAAAGATTCGGAAGTTCATTAAGTTCAATCCGAAGAAGCAAAATTACAAGAATGCTGGGATCGATCGCATCGAGATCGAACGGACTCGCGATGAAGTTCGCGTGATGCTGTTCGTTGCTCGTCCTGGTTTGATTATTGGTAAAAAGGGGCAAGAGGTCGAGACTCTGCAGGAAGAACTGCAGTCGTTGATCGGCCGCCGAGTCAACCTCAAGATTGAGGAAGTGGCTCGCCCAGAGATACAAGCTCAATTGGTTGCTGAGGAAATCGCCCAGCAGCTGATGAAGCGTGCGAATTTCCGTCGTACGATGAAACGTGCGATTGAAACAACGATGGATGCTGGTGCTAAGGGTATTAAGGTTCAGTTGGCTGGACGACTGGGTGGGGCTGAAATGGCTCGCCGCGAGAAGGCCAACGCTGGAGCTTTGCCGCTGAGCACGATCCAAGCGAAGATAAATTACGGCTTTGCGGAAGCGTCAACTCCGCAAGGTAACATTGGGGTTCAGGTCTGGGTTAATCAAGGTTCTTACGCGGGAGACGCTAACGATGGCGCTGATGCCCAAGCGAGTAATGCATCGAAAAAGCCAAAGAGGGCGTATAAAAGGTAATGCTACCCGCGGAAACAAAGTTGTCTTTGGCGACTTTGGTTTGCAAGCAACGATGGGTGGTTGGTTGAAGGCTCGAACAATTGAGGCAGGACGTATCGCAGCACAGCAATATGTGCGCGGTGAAGGTCGCCTTTATATTAGAATCTTCCCTGATAAGCCGATTTCGTCCAAGCCTTTGGAAACTCGAATGGGTAAGGGTAAGGGGGAGCCAGAACACTGGGTCGCCGTTATTCGCCCTGGAACTGTTTTGTACGAACTGGGTGGTGTCACCGAGCAGCAAGCGAAAGTTTGTTTCGCACGTTTGGCGGCCAAGATGCCCGTGCCTGTGCGACTTGTTCGCCGGCGTCCGGCTTAGTAGAAGTTTTAGAGGTTAGCGATGTCGAAGTTAAGCGAATTACGAGAGATGAGCGACGAGCAGCTTGAGCTGACCGCTAAAGATGCGTCAAGTCAACTATTCCGTCTGCGAATTCAGTCGCAGACTGAGAAGCTCGACTCGCCGAGTGAAGTGCGACGTAACCGTCGTTTGATTGCTCGAATTCGAACGCTGCAAGGCGAACGGAGTCGGGTTGTAAAGAAGTAGCCGGGTTGTAGATATTGTAGGTCAGTGGGTTCGCAGATTAGTTTGCGGGCCTGGTGGTAGTAAATAGTTGTGACAGATTTATAGGCCCAACATGCCAGCCAGAATTTTGATCGGAGTGGTGACCAGCGACAAGGCAGCGAAGACTCGCCGCGTTGAGATCAACCGCACCGTACGTCACGCCAAGTATGGCAAGTACATCAAGCGTCGCTCCGTTTGCCATGTACACGACGAAAACAATGAATCCGCTTCCGGCGATCTAGTTGAGATCCGAGAAAGCCGACCGTTGAGCAAGCTAAAGCGTTGGACATTGGTCAGAGTTGTTGAGAAGAGCAAAGAAGTTGACATGGCTGCCCTGCGTGAAGCACGCCGAAGCAGTACAAACGAGTTGACTACGACATTGGATCAGTTGGGTACGGAAGCGGCTCCAGCTGCCCAGTAGTGAAGGGCGAGCCATTAGTATACAGCTAGGTGGCTCGCGAAATTGAAACATACGATTGGGTTTGAGATTCGAACCGACGGTTTTGGTGAAGCATGATACAACAAGAAACACGATTGGCAGTTGCCGACAACACGGGTGCACGCGAAGTGATGTGCATCAAGGTGCTCGGTGGTAGCCGCCGTCGATACGCAGGTATTGGCGATATCATTATTTGCTCGGTCAAGAGTGTGAACTCGGCCAGCGAAATTAAGAAGAAGGCTGTAGTCCGTGCAGTTGTGGTTCGTTGCAGTCACCCGACGCGACGTCCAGACGGCAGCTACATCAAATTTGATAACAACGCAGTGGTTTTGATCGACAAAGATTCGAATCCACGCGGAACACGTATCTTCGGCGCAGTGGCTCGTGAGTTGCGTGAGCGGAACTTTATGAAGATTGTTAGCTTGGCGAACGAGGTAGTCTGATGTTAATCCGCGTTGGTGATGAAGTATTAGTGATTCGCGGAGTCGACAAGGGCACTCGTGGCAAGGTGTTGAAGTTGGACCGCGAAGAGAATCGTGTTGTTGTCGAAGGTGTCAACAAGGCGTACAAGCACGTCAAGCGTAGTGGTAAGAATCCACAGGGCGGGCGTCTGAGTAAAGAAATGGCTGTCAGCATCAGCAATGTGATGTTGATTTGTCCTGAGACTGGAAAGCGTACTCGAGTTGGAGTGCGGTTCCTTAAGGACGGCAGCAAAGAGCGTTTTGCGAAGAAGAGTGGTGCGGCGATGGGACAGTTGGCTGGCCCGAATCCCAAGTACGCTCAGGCTTAGTGGATCGCAGAACGATAGCGAATACGGATTGTAGAATTGGGCTCGGCTGAGGCCGGGTAGATCAAATATTTTGTTGAGTTTGTACTAGGATTTTCGGCCATGGCCCCTCGCTTACAACAGCGCTACCAAGACGAAATTCGCCCGGAGTTGTCCACGCAGTTGGGTATAACGAATCCGATGGCGATTCCCAAGTTGACGAAGATCGTCATCAACATGGGTGTGGGATCAGCGGTGGCGGATAAAAAGAATTTAGAGATCGCTTTCGACGCGATGAACGATATTGCGGGACAGCGTCCTATCATGACTCTATCACGCAAGTCGATTGCGGGATTTAAGTTGCGAGAAGGAATGCCGATTGGTTGCAAAGTTACATTGCGACGCGACCGGATGTACGAGTTTCTTGATCGCTTGATCAGTATCGTACTTCCTCGGGTCCGTGACTTTCGCGGGATCAGTCGAACGGCCTTCGATGGCCAGGGAAATTACAGCTTGGGACTGTCGGAACAGTTAGTATTTCCGGAGTTAAATCCGGACAAGTACACCAAACCGCAGGGGATGAACATCACGATTTGCACGACAGCGACGGAAAATGATCACGCGTTGTTGTTGCTAACTCTGATGGGCATGCCTTTCAAAGCCGGTAAGAAGGAAGAAGCTGCTTAGCAAGCAGTAACGCGAACTGGGTTTCGTAGGAACCCGGCGAGTGAAATGTGGCACATACGTTCGATATTAACTAGACATTTGGATTAGCGGGGAAACCTATCCCGTGGCAAGCAAAAGCAAAATCGCAAAGGCGAATCGCACACCGAAATTTGCGGTGCGGCGAGAGAATCGCTGCAAGCTCTGTGGCCGGCCGCGTGCGGTCTATCGTAAGTTTGGTATCTGCCGAATTTGCTTCCGCAAATTAGCAGACCAAGGCTTAATTCCCGGTGTTCGCAAGGCAAGCTGGTAGTTGTAAGGGGACACTGACGCCATGATGACCGACCCTATTGCTGATATGCTCACTCGCATTCGTAACGCTGTACGTGTGGAACGACAATTTGTCGATGTTCCGCTGTCACACGTTAAGGTTGGAGTAGCAGACGTCCTCAAACGTGAGGGCTACATTTGGGACTTCAAAGAAATTGAGGGTGATGAGCCCTTCAAAAAGCTGCGTATCGAACTGAAATACGGGCCTAACGGCGAGCGTGTTATTCAGAGCATTCGACGCGTGAGCAAGCCTGGACGACGGGTATTCAGTAAAAGTCGAGATTTGCGTCCGGTGCTCAATGGCCTGGGCATTTCGATCATCAGCACCAGTTCAGGTGTTGTTAGCGATCGAGAAGCTCGGCAGAAGAACATCGGCGGTGAGGTTTTGTGCGAGGTTTGTTAGCCTTGCGTTTTGATCCATACATGTTAGCGGTTGGCTAAACCATGTCACGAATTGGTAAAAAAGCTGTTCCTGTTGTCGCTGGAGTAAAAGTCCGCGTTGACGATTCAGTCGTTTCGATCGAAGGTCCTAAGGGCAAGCTTGAATTCAAGCTGCGTCCAGAGATCAACGTTGCAGTTGCCGAAGACGGTTCGACCGTTTCAGTAACTCGTCGAGACGAGGATCGAGTATCGCGTGAACTTCACGGCCTCACTCGCGCAGTGATCAATAATATGATCTTGGGTGTTAAAGACGGATACGAGAAGCGGCTCGAGGTCGTCGGCGTGGGATTCATCTGCTCGATTCAAGGTAAGGTCTTGCAGCTTCGCGTTGGTTTCGCCAACGAACTGAAGAAAGAAATCCCAGCCGGACTCGAAGTAACTTGTCCCGACCAGACGCACATCGTTGTAAAAGGTTGCGACAAACAAAAAGTCGGACAGTTTGCTGCGGAAGTACGTTCATTGCGAAAACCAGAGCCTTATAAGGGCAAGGGGATTCGCTATCAGGGAGAAGTCGTTAAGATTAAACCTGGCAAGTCGGCTACTTAGTAGCGTTTGTAATTCACTGTAAATTTCGGTAACGGAAATAGCGGCTGGTGCCCTATGAAAATCAAGAAAATAATCAATACGCAACGCCAACGCCGGAAGTTCCGCGTTCGCAAAACCGTTCGTGGCACTGCTGAGCGTCCGCGCTTGAGCGTATCGCGAACTCTGAAGCATTTCGGTTGTCAGGTTATTGACGACGAAAGCGGACGTACCTTGTTCGCAGCGTCGAGTCTTGACAAAGAGTTTCAGGGCAACGGTAGCAATTGCGATGCGGCGGTAAAGGTCGGACAGGCGATCGCTGAGAAGGCTAAGGCCGCTGGCGTTCTAAAGGCTTGTTTGGATCGTGGTAGTTGCAAGTATCACGGACGTGTAGCAGCTTTTGCTGATGCCGTTCGTGCGGGTGGAGTTGAATTCTAAGCGGTTTTGTTTTCGGTTGGTTCATTCCAACGGGTAATCGGAGTCTTTCCTCGTGGCAAACGTAAATGAACAGTCTCAAGGCGATGGTGGCATTGAGCGCGTTTTAAAGATCAAACGCTGTGCTGCAGTCGTAAAAGGCGGACGCCGCTTCAGTTTTGCTGCGTTGGTTGTGGTCGGTGATGGTCGTGGTAGTGCTGGTTACGGATATGGCAAAGCCAACGAAGTTCCGCCGAGCGTAACTAAGGCTCAGAAGCAAGCCAACCATAACAACATCAAGGTACCGATTATCAATGGAACCATTCCGCATGCGGTGATCGGAAGATTCGGCGCAGCGAAAGTGATTTTGCTACCTGCTAGCCCTGGTACGGGTATTATTGCTGGTCCAGCGGTTCGGTCGGTTTGTGAGGCTGTAGGATTGAAGGATATTCTCTCGAAGAGTTTCCGCTCAAATAACCCTTCAGTGCTCGTTAAAGCTACATTTGATGCATTGAAGCAGTTGCGGACTCGCGAAGACGTTGAGCGACTGCGTGGGGTGAAGCTGTCATGAGACTTGATGAAGTAAATGTTGGAATTGTAAAGAATCGTAAGCCTCGTCGTCTCGGTCGCGGTCCTGGTACCGGTCAAGGCAAGACGGCTGGTCGCGGTCATAACGGCGCCAAGTCACGTAGCGGTTACTCGCGACATCCTGCGTTCCAGGGTGGTGACTTACAGATGATCCGCCGCATTCCAAAACGCGGTTTCAATAATCGTTATGCGTTGACAGTGGTTGCTGTTAACGTTGGACGCCTTAGCGAAGAGTTCGCCGTGGGTGAGGAAATCTCGCCGAAGTCACTGCAGGAAAAAGGGATCGTCAAAAAGGTATTTGACGTGATCAAGATACTTGGCGACGGTGTGGTCGACAAATCGTTGACCGTTTCGGCGCATCGCTTCAGCGATTCAGCCAAGGAAAAAATTACTGCTGCTGGTGGCACGGTGACGGAATTGAAGGCGAAACGCACTCCTAAGGAGCGCGGCGCGTATTTGGCCAAGCAAGGTGCGAAGAGCTAATCGACGCCGGTCGGCAAGGTTGGGTTCCGTTGGAGCCAAGTTGCCAACTGGAGCGGGCGACGAAAGTTGGGAGCCTAACCTATGATAGAAAAACTCAGAGTTATCTTCGCGATACCTGAACTGCGTCAGAAAATTGTTCTGACGCTTGCGCTGCTCGCGGTTTATCGCGTCGGCTATCAGATTCGTTTGCCGATGGTCCGCAGCCAAGTGGGCGCTGCTGCCGGCAACGAGATGAATACGTTCCTAGAAAAATTCAGCGTGTTTGCGGCTACCGATTTGCGGCAGGTAACGATCTTCGGCTTGGGTATTATGCCGTATATTTCCGCTTCGATTGTGTTCCAGCTTCTCGGAAGCGTTTGGAAACCGATTGAGCAACTTCGCAAAGAAGGCCAGACAGGCATGAAGAAGATCAACGAGTACACTCGTTATCTTACCGTGTTCCTGTGCATCATCCAGAGCTGGGTGTTTCTTCGATATGTGATTATGGCGGACCCAAATGCGGTCTCGCCTCAGTTCTATGCAACGGGAACGTCGACTCTACACTTTGGGTGGCAAATTACAGCCGTAGCAATTATGACTTGCGGTACAGTCTTCTTAATGTGGCTTGGCGAGCAGATCGACGAGTATGGCATTGGAAACGGTATCAGCTTGTTGATCATGGCAAGTATCTTGGCTCAGATGCCGAAAGCACTCTACGAGTTGCGTCAGAACATGACGACTGAGTTGAGTGGATCATCAGGTGCGATCGGGCCAGACAAGTTAATCGTACTGGCGGCACTCTTCGTTGCGGTGGTCTTTGGAGTTGTGTTTATAACCTTGGGACAGCGGCGGATTCAGACGCAGAGTGCGAAGCATGTTCGCGGACGCCGCGTTTATGGTGGTACCAAGCAGCACTTGCCGCTCAGGCTTAATCAAGCCGGTGTGATGCCGATCATTTTCGCAAGCAGTCTGTTGATGCTGCCTGGTTTACTGTTCGGCGTGATCGCAACTTGGTTCCAGAATAAGACAGCAGTTGCGTTTTTCACTTCGCTCGGAAGTGCGTTTACCAACGGCCAGTCTCTTACCTACGTCGTCTTGTATGTTCTGTTGATCTTCTTCTTCTGCTATTTCTGGACGTCGATTACGTTCAATCCAAAGGAAATGTCAGAGAATTTGAAAGATCACGGAACGTTCATTCCCGGCTATCGCCCTGGCAAGCGGACGGCAGATTACCTTGAAAAAGTGATGGTTCGAATTACATACGTCGGGGCTGCGTTCCTTTCGATGGTCGCGATTGTGCCGATCATTGTGAACACTCAGTTAGACGTATCCTACTCAGTCGCATCTTTCTACGGTGGAACCGGATTGCTGATTGCGGTGAGTGTTGCATTTGATTTGATTCAAAAGATTGATAATCATCTGCTGATGAGGAACTATAAAGGATTGCTCGAGGGTTAATTTAGCGGTTGGTGGCGAGTCGGTTGTCAGCTGTTAGAGAAGTTGCATGCGAGTAATTTTCATAGGGCCGCCGGGTGCTGGCAAAGGCACGCAGTGCAAGAGGCTGGTTGAGTGGTTGCGGGTTCCGCAGATCTCAACCGGTGTTCTGCTCCGCGAGCTTGTTAGGCGAGGATCGGCGGATGCAAAGTGGGTTGGCGATCATTTGAATGCTGGTAAACTGGCGCCGGATCACTTGGTGATGAGCATCGTCGCAAAACGGCTGGCAGAGCCAGACTGTGCTGCAGGGTGCCTGTTTGACGGGTTTCCCAGGACGTTGATTCAGGCTCAGCTGTTGGACGAGCATTTGGCTCTAGAGCGACAGAGAATTAATGTAGTTTTGAGTCTGCAGGTGGCGGAAGAGAAGTTGGTAGAGCGTCTCTTGAAGCGGGCATTGATCGAGAATCGGTCGGATGACAGCAGTCATGCGATTGTGGAACGACTGCGAGTTTTTCGGACTCAGACTTCGCCCCTACTGGACTACTACTGCCAGCAGGGTTTGTTGGCAACTGTGGATGGTGAGCGTTCGGAGATGGAAGTTTTTGAGGAGATTAAGCAGGCAGTGGCTTTGCATGCCGCTGTCGCTGAGACAACGCTATGAAGTAACTTTCTTACTAAAGTAGCTTGGTTTCGCGAGAAGCCGGATTCACTGGAAGGGTGACTTGTGCGGCCGGTTTCTCACGAAACCAGCTACCTCAGCTCGCTAGAATGTTTCATAGTGTTGCCTGCGAGGGAGACTGACCTGAATCGTAGCGAATATTTGCCAGCAAGCGTTGACAAATACTCGGGTTACGGCTTGTCAGACCTGCAGGAACTGCGGTATACTCCTCGATTCGGTACGGCATTAGCAGTGGCCTGTGAGGCTACTGTTTGACATAAGTTTTTGATTCGTAAGTACTTAGAGATTGCAAAGGAAACCTTCATGCCGCGTCTTCTCGGTGTGGACATTCCCAATGACAAGAAGGTCGCCATTTCGCTGACCTACCTGTACGGGGTTGGTGAGTATGTAGCACGCGAAGCGTGTGAAAAGACCAATATTGATCCGAATAAAACCGCCCGTGAGTTGGACGAGGATGAGCTAAGCCGTCTTTCGACACTTCTCGAGCGAGATTATACGGTCGAAGGTCCTCTGCGTCGCCAGTTGAGCCAAAACATTAATCGTCTGCGCGAAATCAAGTGTTACCGTGGCAGCCGCCATCGCAATAGCTTGCCAGTTCGCGGACAGCGTACTCGTACCAATGCGAGAACGCGAAAGGGACCGCGTAAAACGGTCGCTGGTAAGAAGGGCGTTAAGGATTTGCGATAGTTTGTTGGTTTACGTGGCTGCTTGAGCTAGATGCTTTGGCAGCCGCTGAACGACAGTGTGCATTTTGATTGTTCTCGTTCGAATGGTGAAGAGGTTATTACGTGGCCAAGATCAAGCGTCGTAAGACACGTCGCAATGTCACTGTAGCGGTGGCTCATATCCGCGCGACATTCAACAATACAACCGTCACGATTACCGACACCAAGGGTGATACTTTGTGTTGGGCTAGCTCCGGTACTTGCGGCTTCAAGGGAAGTCGCAAGAGCACACCGTTTGCTGGTCAAGTGGCTGCACAACAGGCGGCTGAAAAAGCTGCCAAGTTTGGCGTGAAGGAAATAGAAGTGCGTGTGAAAGGACCTGGATCCGGACGCGAAAGCGCAATCACTGCTCTTCAAACAGCAGGCATGACGGTTAAGTTGATCGAAGATGTGACCCCGATTCCGCACAATGGATGTCGCCCTCGCAAGCGTCGTCGCGTGTAGTTTTGGCTTTGGTCGTTCGTTCACACTTTCTCAATCGGGATATCCGCAATGCATATTAAATGGCGTGGATTGGAATTACCAAGCAACGTTCAGCTTGATCATCACACCTTGTCGCCAACTTATGGCAAGTTCATCGCTGAGCCTTTTGAGCGAGGGTTTGGAACGACCGTTGGCAATAGCCTCCGTCGAGTCTTGCTTTCGAGTCTCGAAGGCAGCGCGATTACCCAAATCAAAATCCGCGGTGCTCAACACGAATTCACAACGCTACCAGGCATTCTGGAAGACGTTACTGAAATCGTTTTAAATGTGAAGTCGTTGGTCGTTAAGAACCACAGCGATTCGACTCGCGTCATCACCGTCGAACGTACGAGCGCAGGTGTGATCACTGGTGCTGACGTTGAAACAGACGCTGACGTCGAAATCATCAACAAGCACCATGTTCTGGCAACGCTGACAGATAACGTTCCGTTCGTTATGGAAATGGTTGTTGAGAACGGTCGTGGTTATGTTTCGGCTTCGGAACACAGTACTCGCGATCACGAAATCGGAATCATTCCAGTTGATGCAGTGTTCAGCCCAGTTGTTCGCGTCCGTTACGAGGTCGAAGAGACTCGTGTTGGTCAAAAGACGAACTATGACAAGTTGAATTTGGAAATTTGGACTGACGGTTCGATTGGCCCGGAGATGGCTCTCGTTGAAGCGGCCAAGATTTTCCGCAAGCATCTCAACCCGTTCGTTCAATACACGGAACTTGGACGACAAGTTCATGCGACTGCTCGTGGAGGGCCCGGATCGGCTGAAGCTCAACTTGAGACCAAACTCAATTCGGCTGTGGCTGATCTGCGTTTGAGTGTTCGAGCCGGTAATTGCCTCGAGAGTGAAGGCATTCATCAGATTCGTGAGTTGGTACAACGTACAGAAGACCAATTGCTAGAGATTCGCAATTTCGGTGAGACAACTCTCAACGAAGTCCGCGATAAGCTTTCGGCTCTGGGTTTGCACCTTGGAATGCGATTGCCAGCTTCGCAGGCGTCGCGATAAAACGATAAGCTTTCGCCACTGCTGTCGGCTAGTCTAGTTCGGCAGCGGTCTGGCTGACATAAGATTTTAACCCTGATTATTTTGTTGAGTGTGTAGCCATGCGTCACAGAAGACACGGTCGCGTTTTAGGCCGAAGCCCAAGTCATCGTCAAGCTCTTTACCGAAATTTGGCGTCCGCCCTGTTTTTGACCGAGCGCCCTGATTCGGACATCGACCCGAACGCTCCCAAGGTAAAGGGACGTATCATCACGACTCTAGCTAAGGCGAAAGAAATTCGTCCGCTGATTGAAAAGTGTGTGACGCTCGGTAAGAAGGGTCTGATTGCTAAAATCAATGCAGCTCAGTTCGGTACCGATGCTGAACGCAACACGGCGGCTTGGAAAGCTTGGCGTGAAGGCGATCAGTATCCCAAGTGGGTTCAAGCGATGAGTCCTGCGGTTCACGCACGTCGTCGGGCGCTTCAGGCTCTTGGTGACAAGCAAGCCGTTTCGATTCTATTCAATGAGATTGCCGTTCGGTTTGCAGATCGACCGGGTGGATACTGCCGAGTTTTGCGTCTGGCTACGCCACGACTCGGTGATAATGGTACCCGTGCGATTTTGGAATTCGTTGGAAAGAATGACCGCGTTGTAAAGCGTAGCGAGAAGCCTGACTTTGGCGGTGCTCCGGCTCAAGTCGAAACAGCTGCTGCTGAATAGTCGCTGGCTCACCAAAACAACATAATATAAGCACGAAAGATCTGAATCATGGCCAAAGGCAAAAGAAAAAAGGAAGTCGTTCATCTCGTATGCGAGGAAACGGGTGACTACAACTATACACTGCGTCGTAGAACGGGTGGCGAGAAGCTCAAGCTGAGTAAGTTCTGCCCACGTCTGCGCAAGCATACGATTCATGTTGAGAAGAAGAAGTAGTTTTTTTTCTTTTCTGCTACATACCAAGTTGTCAGCCTGCGAATCGCAGGCTGATTTCGTTTGTGGACCATCGTGCCCAGATGCGCCTAGCAAATTAGTCTTGGCATTGCGCAAAGTAGTCATGATATCCAGCGAAGGTACCATAAAGCTGCGCTGAGCTTGGTCGATCACAACTGCACGGGAGTGCGACTCAAAGGTACCGTTTTTAGAATTGCACGAAAACGTGCTTTTGCAAGACTCTATGGTAGCCCTATATTGTGGCCACTATATGACCCAAAAGGAAATAAGGGCTAACTGGCTGAGCCCAGCCGGTTTCTCACGAAACCAGCTACCAAGCCGGCACAAGCTGTTACTTAGGGCTTAGCAAACCAGAGAATCAAACTGGTCGCAATCTTGCTCCAGTTGGCGGACCAACTCTTCCAGTTGTTTGCGACGTTGACGGCCTTCGACAGCTCGAGCTTTAACTTCAGCAGGAGTCCAATTGCGTTTGATTGCAGCAACGCGTTGACGGATCGTTTGCAAATCGAGTTCGAGAGTAACTTCTGGTTCTTGCTTTGTAGTGAGCATGGAATACATCCCTTGTAAACTTCACGACGCCATCACAGTCGCCGATCAACTGCTGTATGGGATATAACGATTGCATGACGTGTGCCAATGTTCACTCTGGCAGGCTCGGATTTTTCATGCGAGCGACCTAAGTCTATTGACAGTCAATGTTTAAGTCAAAATCCTATTTTTTGCTTTGCTCATTGAATCGAATAGCTGTAATTGAGAAGGGGCCGAATCGGCGGAAGAACTTACAATTATTGCAACGCTGTGTCGCATAATGAGAACCTGTCGCTAATTTTGATCAAGAACTTGAGTTTTTCGCAGAATTTCATCCGGAAATTTGTTCCAAGATCCAGGAACGTCTGCAACGAACGTGATGGAACGCCGCAAAGTTGGATGTTCAATGGTCAATTTGTATGCATGGAGTGCGATGCCGCTTGCAAACTTGGTGGTTGCACCGTACTTGCTATCGCCGATGATGGGATGACCGTAATTGGCTAATTGCAGACGAATTTGATGCTTACGGCCGGTACCAAGATCGATTTCAAGTAGCGATCGGCCCGACGCACTAGCGAGTGTACGAAATTGAAGTGTTGCCAACTGAGCATCTGGGAATTTTGGAGATGCAATGACCATACGGTGGGCAGCATTGTTCTTGGCAATATGAGCGGACAGAGTCTTCCAGTTCGGTTCGTTGACTTGGCCTTCAACACAAGCGAAGTACAACTTCTTTGTCTGGCGTTTGCGAAATTGCTCGGTCAAGCGACTAGCGGCTTTGCTGGTTCGGGCGAAGACAAGAACTCCGGTTACAAAACTATCAAGCCGACTAACGACTCCGACGAAGACATTGCCAGGTTTTTGGTAGCGGCGTTTGATGTAGTCCGCGGCCCATGCGGCTGCGGTGGGTTCACCCTCGAGCGCGCCCATAGTCGCAAGTTCAGCAGGTTTGTTGATAACAAGCAGGTGGTTGTCTTCGTAGAGCACTTGAATTTCAGGGGCGTTCAAGTAACGGCTCCGAGGTTTGTACGTAGGTTAGGACCATTTGTCCCGACCGTCCTGTTTGGTTCGCGTGAGGCTGTCGTGGTTCAGTGAATACTAATTCAGAACTCTCGGGACAATGATTCCAAGCTACACTTCGTCTTTGGAGCGATGCTTGATCATGGTGACTTCGTTGCCGCAATCGTTGTATCGCACTTCGGACATGAATTCGCGGATGAGCATTACACCGCGTCCATTGGTGCATTCGAGGTGGTCATCTTCGCGCGGATCAGGAACTGCGGAAGGATCAAAGCCGTCGCCCTGATCTTTAATTCGCATAAAAGTGGTTTGCGGGTCGACGCGAAACTCGACTTCGACCACTTTGTCGTCGGCTTGTTTGTTGCCGTGAGTAATCGCGTTGACCATGGCTTCTTCGATGGCCAGCTGGATGAGGAACAGGTCGCGTCCTTCCCAGTGATTAGCTTCGAGTGCCGCGATTAGGCGTTCAATGGTCGCATGCCCCACATCCAGCGAGCTGGGAATTTTCTCGTGCAAACTCCAGCCCAACGCAGGTTTAGACATGATGCTCTCCAAAGCAGATTGTTTAATACCCAACGCTCACGATGGATGCTTGCGTAGAAAGAAGAGGATTTCCGGCTAAGACTAGAGGCCAAACGCTTTAAGGGCTTCGGCTTCAGTCTTCTTGATGTCGAACACTTTATTCAGTCGGGTAATGGTGAAAACTTCCATAATCTCCGCACGGAGGGTACACAATCTGAGTTTCCCTTGAACGCCTTTGACGCGTTTGTCCATCAGGATCAGCTTGTTGAGTGCGGCTGAGGACATGAATTCAACGCCTTCGAAGTTCAGCAAGACGTTTTTGTAACTGTCCTTGTCCACCAGGGAGAACATTTCTTCGCCCATCTCTTCTATATTGGCGCTGTCCACGATTTTTCGATCGGTAAACCGCACAACTGCCAAATCGCCCACTTTTGTAACCACCATGCGTTTTCGATCAGACATTGATTTCCCCGTCAGCTAACTTATATGGGCTTTGCAGAAGAGCTAAATGCCGAATCTAGCCCGACTCACTTTGTTTCCTGGTTTGCCGCTACTACGAATTGCACTGTCGTCGATAGAATTACGTTTTCGACTTTGAGCCAAACAGTTTGCATCCTTTCGATAGTAAGCTAAGCTCGAACCGCAAGCAATACTAGCGATCGTCGCACTCAACTTCTTGTATAAAAAATCGGCTAGGAATTGCCCAGTGCACACTGTGGATTTGTTAGAAGAAGCATTGACCTTGGCCCAGCGGAACGGGTTTTCAATTCGGCGTCAGTGGCTGGCCGAGGGACTGGGAGGGATGTGCCGAATCGGAGGGCAGCGAGTGCTGTTCATCAACCTCGGAGCGTCCAGCGACGAGCAACTCGACCGGGCCGTCGAGGCGCTTCGAAGCCTCAATCTGTCTGACAAGGATAACAGCCTATCGGATTCGTTAAAACGGTTGCTCGCTCGAAAGCCCTAGTGCTTTGTCGGGCGGGTTGCTGTTGGAACGAGTCACCCGAAGTAAGTTCACCTACTCCGTTACACTGGCCTTTTCCCAATTGCATTCGGAATCCCGAATGCAATTGGGAAAGCCAGTGGCACACGAAAACCAAACTAAGCAAAATCAGTCCCGCTTACAGCCAACCCTAAAATTTAATCTGGACATAGCACTAGTGCCTCGTTACCCGTTTGACCGAAAGTGGTCGTTAGCCGAAGCTGTACAGCTAGCATGCGTTCTCGAAGCGACATCGCCTAAGTTAGGCAACGTCCATCCTGGGGCAGCTTTTACGGATATGAATTATGGCGACTTTTTGAAAAGTGCAGATGCAATCCGCCCAGTGTTCGCAAATGTCAGTCAGTTGTCGGTCGGCGAATTGGTCCTACAAGGGGTTATCGCAACACGATCTAGTGCCGGAATCAATACGAACCTCGGAACCTTGTTACTGTTTGCGCCACTGGCCAAAGCCTGGTCGATAGGGACATCCATTTTAAATTTACAAACAGCCACACAACGGGTTCTTGATGGTCTGACACACAATGATTCAAAAGCGATTTACGAAGCGATCAGGATGGCTAAGCCCGGCGGCTTGGGTGAAGCAAGCCAACATGACGTTCATGCTGAGCCGCCCGCTGACCTACTGGTCGCGATGCGTTATGTGGCGGAAAAAGATGCAGTCGCGGCGCAGTATGTAAACGGATTTGCCGACTTGTTCACCAAGCTAGTTCCTTGGTTTGATGACGCTCAGAGTTCTGGCCTCGGTGTTTTTGATGCGACTTGCTCCGTTCAGATTAGGTGGCTTGCGGAACACTGTGATGGTTTAATACTTCGCAAGTGCGGTTCGCAGATTGCCGCTCAAGTACAGTCTCTTGCTCGCAAAGTTGTTGAGGCTGAATCCATGGAGGTGCGGCGGGCAAGGATTTGCGAATTGGATGATTACCTGCGATCCGATGGACACCGCCTGAATCCTGGTACAACGGCAGACTTGATTGCGGCGATGTTGTTTATAAAGTTAATGAGTTCGGATTGAAAATTGAAAGTGATTTGAAAGAGAATGGAAATGCTGGAAAACAAAGCCACCTATCGAGTCCTTCTGCAAAAGGAACAGTTGGTCTTTAGCGCTGCGCACTTCATCACGTTTGCGGGTGACATTTGTGAGTGCTTGCACGGTCACAACTATGGCGTCAAAGCAGAAGTGGTAGGCGCATTGGACGAAAATCAGTACGTGATCGACTTCATTGCGTTTCGCGACAACTTGGCTGCGATCGTCAAACGATTGGATCACCACGTCGTTTTGCCAACCCAGCATCCGGTGATCCGGGTTGAAGCGGGCGAGAAGGAAGTTGTGACAACATTCCGTGACAAGCGTTGGATTTTTCCACGTGAAGATTGCATGCTGTTGCCGATTGTGAACACGACCGCGGAAAAGTTGGCTTGGTGGATTGCGCAAGAATTGCGGTCGGCCTTACGCGAGTCGGTGGGTGATCGACTAGAAACGCTGGAAGTTGCGGTCGACGAGAATCACGGGCAGTGGGGTATTTGCAAAATTGACTGGTAAAATCGTTAAAGAACACAACGCTTTCACTTCGTGAGCAACAGTCGAGGGACTTCCGGTCGATACCGCTAGCTGATCTTGCCGATGAGTGTCGAACAATTGTTTCGATTGTTCTGGGCACAATTGGGACAGTGCGACACAAAGATCAAGTGTTCAGTCGAAATGCAACTTTAGGATTAGCCGGAGTGCACTAGAGAGCGTCCTACTTGGGGAAATAGCTGAATGTTTATTTGTAGGTGACTTATCAGCCTGAAGGCATTAGAGAGCGTCCCGCTTAGGAATGAACTTGAAAACGCGGATTTACAGGTGATTTATCAGCCGGAAGGCGTTAGCCTTCGGTTCAATACACAACCGGAGGCTAACGCCTTCCGGCTGATAAGACTATACCACCGTAATGATCAGTTTCAGTTCAAACTCCTAAGCGGGACGCTCTCTAACGCCTTCCGGCTGATAAGGCTACGCCACCGTAATGACCAAATTCGATTCAAACTCCTAAGTGGGACGCTCTCACTAGCACCCGATTCATACAGTAGGAACCGGACGCTAACGCGTTCCGGCTGATGTAACCCATGGCGACTCAATCGAACTACGTAATATCAGAAGGAGTCCGCAAAGCCGCTATTTTGCTGATGAGCCTGGATGAGGACGATGCAGCGGCACTGCTGGTTAAGCTACCTCGTCGTTACGTCGAGCAAGTGTCGCTGGCCATCGCACAGCTCGACACGATCTCCGGCGAAGAGCAAGAAGGGATCATCGGCGAGTTTCTTCAGAGCCGCCCGAGTGCGTTAGGGCCAAACACCGGTGGATTGGATCGCGCAAAATCACTCGTGAAAAAAGCTCTCGGCAAAGACGCGGCCGATATGCTGAACATCCTCCAGCAGACGCTCGAAGCGCTGCCTTTCGGATTTTTGCACAAAGTTGATCCACAAAACATCTTGTCGTTCTTGATCGAAGAGCATCCACAGACCATCGCCATGGTGCTCAGCCACGTACCTGCACCAGTGTCGGCTGCGGTGCTGGGAGGGTTACCGCCGCTAAGGCAATTAGCTGTGATTCAGCGGATTGCTGAAATGGGACAGACCAGCCCCGAAGCGATCGACGAAGTTGAAAACGGTTTGTCGAATCGGATGGCGCTGTTTATGACTCAGTCGTATCAAAAAGCGGGCGGCATTCCAGCTGTTGCGGAGATGTTAAACGTTTCCGATCGCGCCACCGAGCGGAACATTCTCGATGGACTTGCGAAGGATCGGCCAGAGTTAGTAGAAGAGATTCGTCGCTTGATGTTCACCTTCGAAGACATTGTCAAGCTTGGCGATAAAGACATTCAGCAACTACTGAAGAACGTCGAAGCCAGCCAATGGGCAATGGCGCTCAAGGGCTCCAGCCAAGCGCTTCAGGATAAGATCTTGAAGAACATGTCGCAACGCGCTTCCGAAATGTTGAAAGAAGAAATGGAGTTTCTAGGTAAGGTGAAACTTAGCGAAGTTGAAGCGGTGCAGCAAAAAGTGGTCGATGTTATCCGAACCCTCGAAGAATCGGGGCAACTGGCTCGGCCATCAAGCGATTCCGCAGAAGAGTTTGTGGCGTAGGCTAGTGCTTTGTCCAGATTAGATTTTTGGGTAGCGGAATGCGTCAAGCATTTCGTGAATTTCACATAATTTCAATAACCGAAAGCCTTGACGGCTTCCGCTACCTCAATGAATCGCGGGTGACGCAATTGTTCGACCCAAAAATCTAAATCTGGCCAAAAAGATCTAGAAACGGCCGCCCGGCGATTCAGCAGAAGGCCCATGAACATTTGAGGACAAATGTTCTACAATGGAGGGTCCATCAAATGTCTGCGTGAATTCGAAAAAGTACCTGCTCGATGAATGATAATTTGCCACAAGCTGCTGGGCTGGTAAAAAGTGGTCATCCGGAAAATTGGCAGCGACTGTCGATGTTGCTGACCGCACGCGATGCGAGCGCAGGAGTACTTCAGACCTTCCCTCGCGATTCGATTCCAGTGAGTGTTTTTGATGCACTTGGGCTCGAGTCAGTTTCAGGATCACCAGAGCAGCATGAAACGGGTAAACTCCTACATGAGAAACTCAGCGGTCTGTTGAGCCAGTTCGCAATTTTTGAGCAAGTAAGTCATTGTCCCATCGTTGCAATTAGCGGACTACTCAATGCGGGGAAAAGCTCATTGCTGGCGACGTACTTAAGCGAGACCGGACGTGCTCGAGTTCTTCGTGGCGTCGGGAATCAACAGGGGACGCATCGCTTTGTTATCTGGATGCCAGAAGTGTGGTGGAGCGATCCGCAACTGTTAAGCACCCTAGTTACGTTCATGACTAGCGTCTTCGGTCATGCGCCTGAGCAACTATCCGACGACATTCAAGTGGCTCAGCAGCAGTACAACGGTCATGTGTTCACTGGTTCGTTGATGGCAGGTGGAGTGCCTCTCGAAGTTGCGTCTGTGGATCCTATTGCCGTGCCTTTGATCGCTCGCGATTCGGGCCTTGATCGGCTGAAACTGGGGCTGGTCGATTGTCCAGATATTCAAACGGGATTTTTGGACAATCCAACGTCAGACCTGCGTGGTGGCGAGTTGGCCGCCTCGCGAAGAAGCCAGTTGAACAAAATCGGTCGCTTGTGTTCGGCATTCGTGATCGTAAGCAAACTCAGCAGCTTGCACGATGATGGGTTGCTGCAATTGTTAACCACACTTCGCGATGCGATGCCGGGTGTGCCGCGGATCTTGGCGATCAACAAAGTGAAGGCTCGTTATTCGCCAGAAGTCGTCTACTCGGAGGCTCGCAGCTTGGTTGACCGCTTTGGAATCGCAAGTGTTTTTGGTGCCTACGACTACCGTAGCGCACTAACGAATGATTGTATCCCAGCGCCACCGGCTGGAATGATGTCCACGCTCGAAAACCCTCAACCGATTTTTTGGGATATTTCTGATCAGACTATCGGGAAGCGTAGTGCAAACACAACGCTGGCGGATCGCGACTACTTGTATCATTTATCGTCGCGGTTGGAAGCGGGAAACTTAGCAAAAGAAAGCTATCGGAGTTTGTCGTTGCAGCTACAAGCGGCTGCATCGGAGTCGATCGAGTGGCTGGCGACCAATGAAACGCTGCGAAAGCGGCAACTCACGGCGGCGTGGAAAGCGATCGCCGATGCTTGCTACGACTTTATGGCGGAACGCAACTCAGACGGTCATGCGACTGGATTACGACTCCAAGCTTCGCCGGCGATCGTAGCGCAGCTTGCGGACAGTCTGCAGCGCACGGCCCCGGTTTGGATGCGGTTTAGTATGACCATTGATCGAACGGCGCGTCAGTTCCAACAAGCGATTTCAAATAGTGCATCACGAATCAAAATTTTGCAAACTGCATCGAATTCGGTAATGCAGTTCGCAAAAAGTTTTCGGCGCGGTGAGGGAGCTCAAGTCGTCACGCCGCAGCGGCTGGCTGAATCGATTCGCAATCATGACTACCACGATGCGACTCGCCGA
Organism: Planctomycetia bacterium; assembly: GCA_031412515.1. Lineage (GTDB taxonomy): Bacteria > Planctomycetota > Planctomycetia > Pirellulales > Pirellulaceae > Aureliella. The sequence goes on from JANODD010000071.1 coordinate 24,605, forward strand.
ATGACGGAGGACGATTTAGTTGTAGGCTGTGATGCGGCGATGAAACGTTTTGCGGCGGAAGACAAATCGCTGCTCGATGCAAAAGAGCTGGACGATTGGAGCAAGCAGATTTGGGATAACATGCCGCTGAAACAGAAGCTATGGAAAGGGACTCAGCCGCTTGCGCTTTTGATGGGGCCTTTGCTGGCGGCTGTATTGGTTCCGATTGATGGCGGAGGAACAGCCGTGTTGGTGTTTGCTTCGGCGAAAGAACTATTGGCGGCAGCCGGAATCGCGGCTCTGTTGGGGCCCGCGTTTGGCGGCGGGGAAGCACTGAAGATCGTTCATCGCGAAACGCCGTGGCGGCAGTTGAGCGACTTGTTTGCGATTGTTTGCGACAGCTTGAACGTGCCCAGGCCGCCTGCTGAACAGCTGCCGCGTTGCAATTGCGACAATGCGATGCGCCCGTTGCTTCCGTGTAACATGCCGGAGAAATCCGGAGCTGGAAAGCAGGTTACAAGCCCTCAATGGAAAGTGCCTGAAGATTTTTTGCGTTCGCTGCGCTCGGCGGTTCAGAACTGCTGTTGATAGATATTGCGTTACTTGTGCTCGACACCCAGTACCTATTAGACTGGGTAATGCAATCCTACGAGAAATTGCCCAGTTTGAGTGAAGCCAATATGAGTACTGAACTTTCCACAGAAATCATCAACGAGCTCAACTCGTTAAGCGTAGAATCTCAACTCAGAGTTCTTCAGTTCATCCGAGCGCTTAAGCCGGTAAGGCCTGGCATGTCAGGTACAACGTTACGGCAGTTTGTAGGTATCATGAGCGATGCAGATGCTCAAGAGATGAAGGATGCGATTCGGTCAGGGTGTGAGAAGGTTGACATCGATGAGTGGTAGTTACCTGTTAGATACAAATGTCGTCATTGCACTATTTAACAATTCTGAGCGAGCAATTAAAAACATATTAGATGCTGAGGCTTTTTACGTTTCATCCACCGTGGTTGGTGAATTGTATTATGGCGCATTTAAATCAACGCAGGTAAATCAGAACATCGAAAAGATCGCCCGTTTTTTAGAGGGTATCCCTTCGCTCCCTTGCGACGATGCTACATCGCAGATTTATGGAGCGATTAAAGCCGCCTTGAGGAGTCGAGGAAATCCCATTCCGGAAAACGATCTCTGGATAGCGGCGACCGCCCTACAGCATTCCTTGACTCTCGCAACGCATGATGCGCACTTCAGCATGATCGACGGGCTTGCGTTGGTGCGCAATGAGAGCCATTGATTCGAAAACTAGCAACCAACTGAAAAGCCCTCAATGACCTCAATCTCGAATCCATTCTCTGAACGTCTTGCCGAGGCGACGCGGATTGTCTTTGGCGATCGGCCGCTGACGCACGCAGTAACGGAAGCCTGTGCGAGATATGAAAAAGACGTTCGCAACATCCAGACCGGTCGTGGCATCAACGCTTTGACGCTTGCGATCGTTGGTGCTAAGGGGCAAGGGAAGACGTGGGTCGCGAGGCAGTTGGTTCGTGATACGCAGATTCGCAATTTGCTGCGAAGCGGTGATCTGAACCTCGATGCGACGACGCGGTTGGTGTGGATCGGTCCCCATGCACCGGACGGACTGGATCTGGTTAGTGAGATCTACTATCCGTGCCCCTCGACTCAAATGGCCGAGATTGGTCAGCCTTATGTGGTGCTCGATACGCCAGGCATGACGGACACGAATCATCGCGCTGCCGAGATCGCCTCCGACGCTCTGTCATTGGCACCAATTAAACTGCTGGTGATTGCCAGAGACCAATTGAGAGCGGCTTCGAATCTACAAATTGCGTCTAGAATCGACGGTGCTGTGTGCATCCCGGTGATTAGTTCCGTTGAACCCGAGGAGACTCAAGAAGGCACCGTCGCGGCCAGTCAGTTGCGAAACGATTTGCGGGCCCTGCGCGATCAATTGCAAATGCGCGCTCCGAGCGCTCGGTTAGCTAGTGAAGTACTCGTGCCGGACTTTGAGATCACGGGCAACGAAGAGCTGTCATCGACGAGCTTTGTAGGGCAACTGATCGATCGTTTGAGCGAACTGAAGTTGAGCGAGTTAAGTCTTTCGAGCGCGCGCGACTCGCGACTGCAGTCGGCTCAGCAACGTCTTCGAACGGATGTGGCGAAGTTGATTGGTGCAGAGTTGCCTCAGTTGGCAGCCGCCGTGGATCGATTGAACCATGAGACCGAAGGCTTGCCCGATCGTGTGCTTGAATCGCTACTTGGCAGTAGTACGGTGCTGGAGACCGGTGTGAGGATGCGACTGCGAGCCAGGCTTGTGAGCGACACTTCGCTGTTGTGGTTTCCGTACCGAACTGTGATGTCAACACTGAATCTTACACAGGGTGCTTGGGACCGCGTGATGCTGGCCCTGGCCGGGAGTATTCCGAGTTTATTTGGTGCGCTCGCGTCGTGGGCAAAAAACGCACGCCAATCTCGTGATTTCAATGCCGAAATTCAAGACGGAATTCGGCAACGCGTTCAACGCCAGGTTGAAGAACGATTGAAACCGTTGTGTGATCAGTTTCACCGCGCGGTGATGAAATTAAGACCCCATGACGAACGTTCCAAAGGATTAGATAACTTCGCGTCAAGCGGTATGAGTTTATCGGGAATCGACGAATTGCAGAACCGATCGCAGCGAATTTTTGATTCGGCGATTGCGGCAAACGCGACGGCGAATCTCTGGGTGCAGTTATTTGCTTTGGCCGGCACGATTTTGTTCTGGATTTTTATGGCGGGTCCGATCGTCGTCATTTATCGAGAGTACTTTGCTGCCTCGCTGCATGCGCTCAGTGGGTCAGAGTCGCACTTGGAAAATTTCCCGCATCCGTCGGCAGGTTTGATGGTGACGAGTGTGGTTTTGTCGGTCTTGCCGCTAGCGATTTTTTGTATGGTCGTGCTGACGGCTACACTTAGTCATCGCAAAGTAAGTGGCGTTGCCAAGGGAATCATTCGCGAGCATGAACATGCTATTGCTGAACTAAAACGCAACTCGGTAATCCGCTTGGAATTTGAAGACGAAATGCTACAGCAAGCCGAGTTTCTACTGAATCTGCGACGTTCGGTGGAAGGGTCATGAGTTCTGTCGATAGTTCGGTCGCTGCGGTCAGCGTTGTCGCGGCCAGTGTTGCTGCGACCAGTGTTGTCGCTCGATTGACGCCAGCCATCCCAGCTGCGATTGCGACTATCGCTGTGCATGGTCCTTCTGCAGTTAAAGTTGTTGCTCGGTTGGTCAAGCACAATCAGCCTTTGCACGATGCATTTCAGATTGGTCGAATCCGGTATGGTTTGTGGAATGCACCCAACAGCGATTCGGACAGCGATTCGACGAACAGCGATGAAGCCGCAGAGCAAGTTGTGGTGTGTCGTACAGATCAGGAAACGATCGAGATTCATTGTCATGGTGGCAACGCTGTGTGTCAGATGATTTTGGAGGATTTGGTAACTGCTGGTTGCAAGAGTGTTACAGCCGCTGACTTTCCTATGGAGCAGAATTGTGAATTTAAGCGTGAAGCAGCCATCGATTTGCAGAAAGCGAAAACAGATCGCACCGCAGCCATTTTGTTAGATCAATTGCATGGTGCTCTGAGTGATGCGATTGCAAATATCGAGGAACGGTTGCGAATTCATGGTGAAGTAGCCGTTCGAGCAGAAGTGGAAGAGTTGCTGAGGTGGAGCGATTTGGGGCTGCACTTAGTTAAGCCTTGGAAAGTGGTCCTGGCTGGACCGCCGAACGCAGGTAAGAGTAGCCTCATGAACGCCATCGTTGGCAGTGCAAGGGCGATCGTTCATAGTGAACCTGGAACGACGCGTGACTGGATTGAGACCTTGACGGCTGTCGATGGTTGGCCCATTGCATTGACCGACACCGCAGGATTGCGCGCGAGTTCTGATGCGATTGAGAACGAAGGCATCCGCCGGGCGAGGGAGCGGATTGCTGAAGCGGACTTGGTCATCTTCGTTGTGGATGCAACGGTGGGCTGGACGGAGACTCATGAGCAACTGAAAGCTTCGACGGTTGGCAAGAAATCGATGATTGTTTGGAATAAGATCGACTTGAGCGAAGGGTTGGTAAATCCAACGGACGCAATTATCACTAGTGCTAGTGAGGGTCGAGGTATCGATCAATTGCTAGTTGCGATTGCCAATATGCTGGTTCCAGAAGTTCCGCCTCCATCTGCCGCCGTTCCATTTCGCTTGCGGCATATAGCCCGCTTGAAATCGGAATTGAAAATAAATGTCGGCTATGAGTGAAGTCGCTCCTCGTGATCGTCGCTCGACGTGATGGTCGCTCTGGCGTTTTGTCATCGTTTTATGCCTTTGCAAGCATTGAGCACTAACTTGGCATTGTTTCACCAAGTCGGCTTAGCTATTGTCCACTCCTTAGGTCAGTAACTCTTGGAGTGAGCCGCTACGATGATGTCATTTTCGGTTAAGAAAAACACTGCCGGTGGATCGCGGGCTTTCATCCTCGGCATGACGATCAGTGGTATCTATTACTTCATCGTGCATCAGCCATTCATGCACGATTCTATACTTCATTCATACACCACGCATCACATCACCGAATACGCGATCGTGATGCTGTTTTTTTGGGCGAACGCGGAACACTTCTTCTGTTACCGAAACTCCAGCCGTGAGCTTGGTGCGTTGGGCCGATCTTGGTTGCCAGCACGAGCCGGATTGGAAGAACCCGAACACGCCGGAGAACTACTCACAGGGCTCAGTAAAAAGCACGCGGATGCAAGTGGCACGATGATGTATCACCGCATTCAGTCCGCACTTCGGTTTGTTTACGAACGACGTTCAGCGGACGGTTTTCGTGACTATCTCGAATCGCTTTCCGCTCGCGATGCTGACGAAGTCTTTGAACGCTATGGTTTTTCACGCTTTGTGACCGCGATTCTTCCAATTGTTGGTTTGATCGGAACGGTAGTCCACTTTGGTACCGCGCTCAGCGGGCTGTCGATGGAAGGTTTGTCCGAAAAACTCCCTGCGATGTTGAGCGGGATGGGTACTGCGTTTAATACAACGTTTACGGCGATGTCAGGGCTGGCTGTAACGATGTTGATTCGGTTCTTGATCGAACGCCGCGAAGGTGGTGCCTTGAACAAAATCAATACCTATGTCGAAGATGAACTACTCTATCGATTCAAGTCGGTAGATGGAACGCTTACACCGTTCATTGATTCTGTAAAAGAATCGCAAACCCACATGCTGACCGCTCTCGGAGCCTACGAAAAGAAACTTGCCGACGAATGGCACAGTCGCATGGACGCGACCCAGTTACGATGGGAGCAAGTCGACCAGAGGCAGGAAGAGAACTTGGTGCACTTTCTACGGATCGTTGAAAAGCAGCAATCTTCCTATGTGCATGAAATCCAAAAGCTCAACACGGACATGGTTCTTGCCCAGAAGTTGATGAGCGAAGTTGCGACGACAATCGTCGCGGACGGCAAGCTGCTCGAGTTGCAAGATCGCCTGGTTGAGAACTTATCTATTTTGCGTGAATCGCAAGAATTAGAAGGCGCCATGCACGAACTTACCGCCGCCATTCACCTCTTCACCGCAAGACAAAATTCACATCGCTCGGCAGCATAGCAGGCTTGCATTGTGAGCCGCCAGCGCTAGCTGCGGGTTTCGAAGTCGTAGTAGATCTCAATAACCGGTCCATATTAAATATGTCGGCGCAAAGTAAGCAATTGAATTGGTAAGAAGTGAGGCATGTAAACCGCCCAACTTCGGTCACCCGCGGCTAGCGCCAACGGCTCATGTTCCTTCCTCGATTCCTAATTGCTTCATCTTGCGATAGAGATTGGAACGATGCAGGCCCATGCGTTCGGCGGCTTTGGCCAAGTTGCCGGCGGCGGATTCGATGTGCTGGCGAATGTAACGTGACTGAAATAGATCCGTGGCATCGCTCAGCGTGAGGTTGGGCGGGACTTGCGAAACGTCGCCTGACGAAGCGGGGGACAGCACGAAAGCAAGATCGCTTTCTTCGACCACAGAGCCACTGGTTAGATAAGTAACACGCTCCATCAAATTTCGGAGCTCGCGGACGTTGCCTGGCCAAGCGTGACTGAGCAGACGTTTTCGAGCGTCTTCGGAAAGTGTTGGAGGCGGTCGGCCAATTTGATGTCCAAACTGATCGAGAAAGAACTGGGCCAAGACGATGACGTCTTCGCCTCGTTCGCGGAGCGGTAGCAAATTCAAGGTCACCACCGTCAAACGAAAGTAGAGATCTTCGCGAAAGCGTTTTTCACGAACGAGCTTGGCCAGCTCCTGGTTGGTCGCGGCAATCACACGGACATCGGTTTGAATCGAGGTCGATCCGCCAACGCGAACCACTACTTTGTCTTCGAGCACGCGCAGCAATTTCGCTTGTCCAGCCAGACTCATTTCGCCGATTTCATCGAGCAGCAAAGTGCCACCGCTGGCCAATTCGAATTTGCCTGGACGGTCGGCGATTGCATCGGTAAACGCGCCCTTTTGATGCCCGAACAATTCGCTTTCAAGCAGCGTTTCTGCAATCGCGGCGCAGTTTACGGCAACGAACGGTTGATCACAGCGACGACTTTGCAGATGCAAACTGCGAGCCACGACTTCTTTACCGGTTCCATTTTCACCGAGCAGCAGCACTGCCAACTCAGTGGGAGCGACGCGACTAATTGTGTCACGGAGAGCTTTGATCTGGGCGCACTCGCCAATCATTTGCAGAGTGGACGAAGCGGTCTGAATCAATCGATTACGTGTTTGAATCAGGGCGTCAATACGTTGTGTATTTTCGAGAGCGGCCGAGGCATGGCGTGACAGCTCGATCAAAAACTGTTCGTCGGTCGGTGAGAATCGACCATCGCGATGATTAAGGACTTCAAAGACACCCATCGTTTTACCGCGGGCATCGACGAGCGGAGTGGCCACGAGGCTCCGCGTGACATACCCTAGTTTTTCGCCAACGCGTGAGTTGATCGCTTGGGGATCTTCTGAATTGTCCCAGCGACGCGAGCGCCCGGTACTTAGCACTTCACCAGCGATTCCTTGATCATCGCGAACGCGGAGTGGTTCTCCTTCGACTCCTAAAGCGGGATGACCAACAAGCTGGCTCTTTGCGCGGTCCCACAGAAAGATACTGGCGCGATCACCTTGCAGCACACGTGCGGCCGCTTCGGCCATACTTTTCAGCAAATCGCTGAGGCTCGACGAGCGTTGCCAACTGACGGCGATCTCCATCAGCATTTGCAGTTGGGAGACGCGCGTACCGATGCGAGTCTGGTCGGCGGCGATTTTCAGACCGTCATGCAGCATCTGTGCAAGAACGCGGGATTCTTCGTCGCTGATGATGTTTCCGGGGCTGAGCAAGATGACTTCAGCCAATTCGCCGCCGCCAGAAATGGGAACGGCCAACCAGTTGTTCGCGAGCAGTGTGGACGATTGATCGGCCGCATTGGCAGCCAACTCGATGGGCAGGTTTGCCAGTGATCCGACTGAGCCAGCGGCCTCCCATCGCTGATCAAATTGATGGACCCACGCCACACGCGCGTCCGTGAACTCAGCGCTGAGCGCATTCAATGCTCGGTTGCGAAAATCTTTAGCCGATTTTGCAATACTGGCCGCAGCCAGCAACTCAGCCGCTAAGCTGTAGGTCATTAAGACTTGCTCCATAGAAGTGGGGTATGCATCCTGCTTGCCACTTACTCAGTAATTGCCCAGATTTATGCAGCGTTTTAGTTACCGGCTTGTTGATAATACAGCTTGTTAAAAAACAGCTTGTTAAAAAACAGTCGGGAAATCGCAAGCTGGAAGCATACGCCACTTGGCTAATCTTGAACCTCGCCTTTTGGCTCTGGCAAAAAGAATCCGATGATAAATGCGAGGACGGCGATTGTTGTGGCAACGTAACCTGCTGCTTGTGCCATCACCATGGGTGTAACTTTGTCAGCGGCGCCTGCTAGGAACGGTGCAACCACATTGGTCGTGACAACCGCCATGCTAGTTCCAATCATTCGTCCGCCTACATTGGTCGCAAAGCTTCCCCCGGTGCCGCGCAAGTGTAATGGAAACACTTTTGGTAAGTACTCGCCGAAGTAGCTGAACTGTGCGACGGTCAGCAGTCCGCATACGCCGTAGGCCCAGTAAAAATTCGAACCACCCGATTTGTACAAAATGAAATAGGCGAGCGGAATCATTAACAGCGCAGGAATTTGGAACACCTTCAATAACATTACCCGGCTAATTCCAAAAATGATCAAGCAAGCGAGCAAAATACGTCCTACAAGTCCTCCGATTTCTTGGAAAAACTGAACCGTGTTGCCAACTTCTTTAACTTGGTCGTTAAGTGGGTCTTGGAGTTTCTTGTTATCGCGAAGCTTAAGTCGAATCTCTTTTCGTTCTGGCGAGTCGGGCTTGGTCTCATCATAGGCCTTGTTGAGCGCTGCAGCCTCTTTTCGAAGTGGTGCTAAGTCTTTGTTCTGCGCTGCCAGTTCAGGCAAACCTGGAGCGATGCGAAGTGGTGTCAACTGGAGAGCCCCGAAAGCGATGCCGTATGCACAGGCGGACAGCATGGCAGTTACAATTGTCACTCGACGAAACTCAGGTGCAAACAATGCACTGATTTTAGGTCGTTTCAGCGTTCCAGCTGCCCTTCGCTCTTTCCAAATTCGCGACTCAGGCACAAATGGCAATAGAATGGCTATCGGAATTGCAGGGAGGATTCCAGTTGTCAAAAGGTATCGCCATGAAGCAGGGTCAGAACCGTTTGGTGCGAGAGGCAGACCGAAGTCGGGCAAGTTGGAGACGTTTCTCAAAATCCAAACGTTAATTGCCGTTACCAAGATACCTCCCAGGGACGCAAAGGCTTGGGTTATACCCAACCAACGTTCTCGCTGTTTCTTGTCCTCAAAAACTTCTGCTAGCCAAGTGATGGCTGCAACGAATTCTACACAAACACCGATGAAGGTCGTACTGCGGAAAAAGATAAACCATGTGAGCGTTGTACTATACGCGGCCAAGAATGGTGACAAGGAGTAAACGAAAATACTCGCTGCCATTACGAACTTACGGCCCAGGCGATCAGTTAATGCGCCACCAATCAATCCAAACACACCACCACAAAGCGCCGTGATCCACAAAAGTCTCCCAGTCCATAAGCTAACAGACGGATGATTCAGCGGCACATCTAACAACTCTGCGATCGCGGGTGGAGCAGCTAACGGAGTCATCAACAGTTCGTATGTATCGAACAAGAAACCAATGCTCGCGATAATGATGATTAACCAGGTCGTTACTGAGAACTGATTCTTAGTTTCCATGAAGATGGGCTTTTGGAGGTGGGAGCGGATGTGTGTTCCAGATACTTGCTGGTAAAGAGTATAGCCGGACTGCTTGCGGCTATCGAGTACCAATAGTTTTTACGATGAAACGCAGCTGCTTCGCGAGAAACCGGGTGCGATCAAAGTTATTTGCCAGATTGTCCGGTTTTTTACAAAACCAGCTACGCACAATGCAAATAACAGAAAATGCTCAGGTGTCGCGTTTGGGCTTCAGCAAACAATGAAAGCCAAAGCAGATTTCATCGTCGACTCGCTCTGCGACGGCCTCTTGAAGCAGGCTGTTGATCTGCGCCATTTTCGCTGGGCTGAGAGCGGCGGAGACGATATGCTGATCACCGCTGGGACCGATGACAATGGTGGTCAAAACGGCGACCGTGTCGGGGTATTGCAAAGCATGTACGACATGCTCGCCCACCTGCTGCTCGAGGTTTTTGATTTTACTTACGAACCGAGCCACTTGTTGACCGGTTGCGTTCTGCGCAACCCGCGGTTGTGGTTCGTCCTTGGAATCAGCAGCCGTCATGGTTCGTCCTGAGCTAAGCATAATGGAGTAGAGTTTTCAATGGCCTCGCATGCGTCATAGTCCCTGCGCAACGTGGCGACAAATGATCCGGCCATCCGCTATACTGCCAGCATAGATTAGATTCGCTTTGTTTACGACCGCCAGACGATCTTATAGCCGATGATGCGTTGCAAATTGAACCACGAAAGCAGTGATTGGAAGCACGAGACTCTTGGCGAGTTAATACTACAGCGCACAATGGAGCTTTCGATGCCAATGCCAGATCCCTCGCTACTTTTGCGGAGCAAAAGGCGACAATGCTGCGCTGTAGTTAGGGCAGTGCTACCGGCCCTCGATTGCTTGTGGACGTTCAGTGGTTGCCCGATTGAGCTCCGCAGAAATGTCGTCCTCCCGTTCACAATCGCTGTCTTTTTCAGTGCGTTAATACTTGCAGAGCCACCGCGTAGCTATGCGCAAACAGGTACCGATTCTAAGCCGCCGCTCGACACATTCCTGTATGCACCCGCTAACACGCAATCAAGCGACATTTGGACGGAGCGAGTCGCCGAGAAACTTGAAGGAAAGATCGAGGAACTCGATGACCAGCGTATTGTTTACGTTGAAGGTGAAAAGCGTCGCGAATTGCCTAGCAATCGGGTGACGCACGTCGAACCTGTTTGGCGAACAGCTGCAGCAACTAGCGCGCACAAGTTGTTCTCCGATCGCAAGTATCGTGAAGCCAAGGATGCGATTACTAAAGCCGCTACGAATGATTTGCCGCGGTGGCAACAACGATTCTTAGTAGCACAGTTCGTCGACGTACTCGATGCGCTCGGCGACACGCGACTGGCTGGGGGAGTGTACCTCAAGTCGCTTGCTCCCAATCAACCACCGAATATGCTTTACGCTCAACTGCCGCTGAGTTGGACCACAGCAGAACCGAACCGCGGGCTGTATGAAGTCGCGATTGAATGGCTGGAACAGCCCAGTGAATCCGCTCAATTGCTTGGCGCCAGTTGGTTGTTGCTTGGCTCGGAGAGTGGTACGGCGCGAGCCAAGTTGCTGAAGCTGCAGAGTTCGAAAGTAGAACCCATCGCAGCCCTGGCTGTTGCGCAAGCCTGGCGCATCGTCCCGCCACCTGAAACCGAAGCGAAGCTGTCAGAGTGGCTCGAGTACCGTGACCGACTAATACAGCCTTTACAACTCGGTCCCACGGAATTTATAGCTGAACGATTGGCTCGTGTTGGTAAGATCGACCAAGCTATCGGCCAATGGTCACGTATTGCAACTTTTCACGCCGACCGTCCGCATCATGCAGCTTTGGCGCTCGATTCTGCCCAGCGTCTGTTAACGCAACAAGGCCGAGCGAATGAAGCCAAGCGGTTGCAAACTTGGGCCGAGCAGTTTGTTTTGGAGTAGCCTAGAATTCCAGTCTGGGACAGCGCTGTGTGCCGCAGCGCCACTCGCGGACAGTGAGCCGACGGCGTTTGTTGTGAGCCGACGGCGCTAGCCGCGGGTGAACGAAGAGTTTGTTGTGAGCCGACGGCGCTAGCCGCGGGTGAACGAAGCACCTGTCTTTTCGTCATCAATAGTTTACTTAATGGATGTTCGCTCACTGTAAATTGTTTGATATTCGGCAGTCTTTAAATGTTTAGAAAGCCAACTACTTAGTTCACCCGCGGCTAGCGCCGTCGGCTCACTACCCGCGGCTAGCGCCGTCGGCTCACTACCCGCGGCTAGCGCCGTCGGCTCACTGCCCGCGGCTATCGCCGTCGGCTCACTTGGTATTGCTTCTCCTTGACAATATATCAATCAAGCGGGCAACGCTGCGAAGCATTTTGGCGAGCATATGGTAGCTGGTTTCGTGAGAAACCGCACGCACTGGTGACCTTTCCACTGCATCCGGTTTCTCACGAAACCAGCTAACTTTCTAAGGGAAAAGCTTCATAGAGTTGTCAAGTAGGCATGCGACGGACGGCGCCGGGGATGACGGGCTGGCCGGTCTCGGCGCTGTGAATCGCGGCGAAGCAAAGTTCAAGACTGCGCAAATTGTCGTGTGCATTGATGGTCGATTCTCGTCCGTCCTCGATTGCACACAGTAATTCACCCATGGTCCCATGAAAACCATCGGGGAACCACTTGCCGATTAGCTTCGGAGTCCAACTTCCTGTGTCCACGTTGACCGTCAACTGCTGCTCCTGATTTCCCGAACCAACACTGTAAAGACTGCCCGCGGTACCCGACAAGAAAGTGCGTTCTTGAGATCCGAATGGCAAGCTAGCGTCGAACGCTAGAGTGGCCTGCGCTTCTTCGAACTCGATAACTGCTTGTGCCAGTAAAGGGGGCATCAGTTGCTGGCCAGGGGCTCGTGCGGTAGATGCAAATACGCGTTTTACTTCCTTCCCCTTAAGCAAGCAGCGAACAATGTCGAACCAGTGAATCGCGTAGTCGTACAGAATCAAGTGTTTGATTTTCTCAAACGGGCTTCCTTTAACCCAAGTATGATCCCAATGACAGGACAAGTGTGCCGCAAAGACATCGCCGATGATGGCAGAATTGGCCACTTGACGCGCGTAGCTGAAATGTGGAGCCCAACGGCCATTCTGATTAACCGCCAGTTGTCGGTTCATCTTGTGCGCAAGCTCAATCAATCGCTCACCTTCGTCTAAGTCCAAGACGAATGGTTTTTGACTGAGTACATGCTTGCCTGCACGTAGAGCGGCTTCGATAATCGGCGGTCGCTCGGGCGGATGGGTGGTGATGTCGACTACTTCAATGGAGTCGTCGGCAAGCAATTTTGAATAATCATCATAAGCCACCGCTGCAGGATAGAACTCACATCGTCGAAGCTCGGCTTTGCCAAGATCCAAATCGCAGACTGCGGTCACTTTAAAACCCGCCGCCAAGTAGGCTCGCAGATGATAATGAGTGATTCCGCCGCAGCCGATGAGACCGATGTTGGGTGAATATGTATGAGGCGATTGGGGACGATATGGCAGATCGCTGAGTAGGTCTGTTCGACTGGTCATATCAATTTCCGCGTTAAGGCAGTACGTAGGCAATCAGAAGAGAATGCAAGGTATGAAAAAAACCTGCGAGCCGAAAGGGCACGCAGGTTTTAGTGTTGTTTTCTCGTGTCCGACGCTGCGAGCGTCGGCTGCAATATCTAGTTTATTCTTGCGTTCATTTTCAATTCTTGCGGACGCTGGCAGCGTCCGCCAAGTTGGAGGAGCTTACAGGCCCGCAGCCTTGGCTAGCTCTTGCGCCTTGTCGGTCTTCTCCCAAGTGAAACCATCGCCACAACGACCAAAGTGACCACCGGCTGCGGTCTTGCGGTAGATCGGACGACGAAGATCGAGGTACTTGATGATTCCGCTAGGCGTTAAGCTGAATAGCTTTACGACTGCATCTTGAATCTTCGAATCGGCGACTTTACCAGAGCCTTGAGTATCAACGTGAACACTGACAGGCTCCGACACACCGATTGCGTAAGCGAGCTGCACTTCGCAGCGATCTGCAAGTCCAGCCGCAACGATGCACTTGGCAACGTGACGAGCCATATAAGCGGCGCTGCGGTCAACCTTGGTTGGATCCTTGCCACTGAAAGCACCACCACCATGACGACCCCAACCACCGTACGTATCGACGATGATCTTGCGTCCTGTTAGACCACAATCGCCTTGTGGGCCACCGACAACGAAGTTACCGGTCGGATTGATGTGGTACTTGATGTTGCCTTTGTCAAGTTCGGCTGGAATACAGCTCTTGATGATTTTGTTGATCACAAAGTCTTTGATCGTTGCATTATCAACCGTTGGAGCGTGTTGAGTAGAAACAACGACAGTGTCAACGCGGACGGGTTTGTATCCGTCATATTCGACGGTAACTTGGCTCTTGCTGTCTGGACGCAACCAATTGACTTCGTTATTGAACCGCGCGTCGGTCAAACGGTTAGTGATGCGGTGCGAAAGCGCAATCGGCATTGGCATTAGTTCAGGGGTGTCGTTGCATGCGAAACCAAACATTAGACCTTGATCGCCAGCGCCAATGTCTTTTCCAGCGGTTTCGTCAGAGTTAACGCCCATCGCAATGTCAGGACTTTGTTCGCCGAGAGCGACCATAACGCTACAAGTATCAGCGCTGATTCCCATTTCGTCGTCAGTGTAACCGACTTCGCGGATGACTTGACGGACAACTTTGGCAAAGTTGACGTTAGCTTTAGTCGTGATTTCGCCTGCGATGATTGCCAAACCAGTGGTGACCATGGTTTCACAAGCCACCCGACTCATCGGATCCTGTGCCAAAAGTGCATCCAAAACGCCGTCGGAAATTTGGTCAGCCAGTTTGTCTGGATGTCCCATGCTGACCGATTCGCTAGTAAACAAGTATTTTCCGGAAGCCACCGAACGACCCTCTCAAGTGTGGGTAAATGAAGCGCCCGCAGTGGGCGAAAAAGTTTTTGACCTAATTTCCCGCTTTTGCCGGGAATGGGAGTATATCTACGGGGTTAGTAGGACGGAAGTGTTCCTGCGGTAACTGTGCGTTTTCTAGGGAATTAGATGTTGGACAAAACTTACAATCCCCCCGCAGAAACGCTACGACTGGTAAGCCTTTAGGACGTCGTTTTGAGCAGAGCCTTGGGGTTACACTTTCATTGTCGTGCGATTGTCTCGATCGTTGCTGCTACAAGACAGGGAGAGTTAACACAGCTAGAGTATAAGAAAGATGCAATTGCGACAATTGTGCCACTCTCAACCTCAAAATCAATTTAGGGGAAAGCACTGCTACTGAATCGCTTGATTGAGACCGTTGTTTGGCGTTGTGAGAAACTGCAAAGCGTGTATACTCCTCAGTTCGATTGGGATAACCGGCTCACCCGGGGATGGATGTAAGTCTTTTATCTCGAGCGGGTTACGCGACCGTAACCGCCCAAAATCAACAACTAAAAATCGTTTTAGAAGCTCTGGGAGCCGACTGATGGCCCGTCAATGTGATGTTTGTGCGAAATCCGCATCGTTTGGAAATAGCATCGAAATTCGTGGTAAAGCGAAGTATTTGGGCGGTGTAGGTACAAAAATCACCGGTATTACTCGTCGCAAGTTTCGACCGAACCTGCAATCCGTTAAGGTGCAGCTTCCTAGCGGCGAACACAAATCTCTACGCGTTTGCGTTCAGTGCATTCGTAGCGGTTATATTCGCAAAATTGTTAAGCAGAAGCCTTTCGCTTTGCCGGTTAACAAGAGCTAATGACGCTGGCAATGCGTCAAGAGCTGTTCGCAGATAGGCATTGATCTTGAGTCGCACCTCTGGAGTGAATCCAATTTCTCTCGGTGCGAGTGTGCCTGCGGAATGAGCTTGAGCGGGTCGGGTCGCTCTTGGAAATACCTATTCTAAGTTTACACAAGCCACCTGCAGTGGCGTTGCCTCGCCATTGAGAATAGGGTAAAAGTAAACCGTTGGTACGTCCCAACTGGTTAAGCTCCCCCTGTCGCACGTTCCTTTCCAGTAGTCTTACTTCGGTAACTCTATTGAGTGGCGTTTAAATTGCTTACGCAACGTAGATAAAAGGCTAAGGAAATGAGGCCGACTTTGATTACGGAACCGATCGATCTAAGTAACACAACCGGCTTACGCGGACTGAGTACATCAACGTATCGGCCTAGCGATGCGTTAAGTTTTTACTCCAATGTTATCGACCACCTCCCGTTCGCTTGTCTAAGTTTCGACAAATCCTCAGCCGTTCAATTTGTAAATTCAAGCGGTGCAGTTTTGATCGGGGTTGCGCGTCACGAGTTGCTTGGCCGACAGTTTGCTTTTTTCATTGCCGAAGAAGACCGAATTCAATTCAACATTTTACTTGGCAAAGCATTCGCCACAAACCAAAAGCAAGTTTGTGAATTGACGCTGTTGCCAATCGGACGGCCTCCTGCGCTCGTACGCATCGAAGCCTCTGTTGCTCCCAACTCAAGTGACTGCATGGCGGCGGTGATTGACCTATCTGATCGCGGCCTACGAGATCGCAAGCAAGCGGATTGCAAGCTTGCAGAGCACTCGCGAGAGATTCGCGAACTGGCGATTCAAGCGGTCAACCAAGGGATCATCATCGCCGATCCAGCCCAACCGAACTGTCCGATCGTTTATGTCAACGACGGTTTCGAATCGATGACAGGCTACACTGCGACGGAAGCGATTGGACGCAGTTTTGAATTCCTACAAGGGCGGGAGACAAACCCAGCTTCGGTTGCGGAAATGTACGAAGCATTTTGCGAACTTCGTTCTTGCACGGTGGAACTTCTCCATTATCGCAAGAACGGGACAATGTTCTGGAATGCCATGCAGTTTGCACCGGTCTGCGATGACTCTGGACGCTTGCTTCAGTACATCGGCTTTATGTCGGACGTGACCGAGCGACGGAACATGGAAGAACGGCTTCGACACTCGCAAAAAATGGAAGCCGTTGGTCAACTCGCGGGCGGTATTGCACACGGTTTTAACAACTTGCTCACCGTTATCGAAGGCTATTCAGGACTGTTGCTCGATGCGCCAGCCGTTTTCGCCAACCGTTCGCACGAGTTCCTAACGGAGATTCGATCGGCAACTTCTCGAGCCACTGAGTTAACACAGCAGTTGTTGGCACTTGGCCGACGTCAACTGCTCCATCCGCTTGCCTTCGATGTGAACGCCTTGGTGGCTGAGTCTCTGAAGGGGATGGAAACCGATTCCATTGAAGTTGAAACGAATCTCGACCCGCAACTGCATCAAGTTTGGGCCGACCGAGCTCAAATCGCACAAGCCTTAAACAATTTAATTCACAACGCCCTGGATGCATTGGAAAGTGGTGGTCGCTTGGTTGTCCGCACTCAGTGGGTAGAGCTAGAGGCTGCAGACGTGGCGACTATGTCACAAATTCTGCCAGGCAAATACGCGTTGATCAGCGTAAGCGATAACGGTTGCGGCATGTCAGAGGAGATCCTCGCGCGAGCCTTTGAACCGTTTTTTACCACAAAGCCACTTGGAAAAGGAACCGGACTGGGGCTGTCGGCCGTGCACGGCGTCGTAACTCAGTCGGGTGGTCATGTTGAAGTTTCGAGCAAGCCGGGAACGGGAACTTGCGTTAACCTTTACCTACCACAAGAAAAAATGCCCCTTGATTCCACTTCACAACAGACCAAGTCCCCTTCACCGCGAAGCGGCACGGAAACAATCCTACTCGTCGAAGATGAAAACGCAGTTCGCAATATTGTGCGAATCGTTTTGACTCGTTACGGCTACAAAGTGCTTGAGGCGTCAGGCGGCACCGAAGCACTTGAAATTGTTCAAACCTATGAACAGCCGATCCACATGCTGCTGACCGATGTCGTCATGCCGGGCATGCACGGTCCTGAAGTTGCAAAGGCGGTTGTAAGCAAAATACCGTCGATCCGAGTGATCTTTATGTCAGGCTATGTGGACGATGCTCGCACCCGCGAGGGACTTGCCGACCCCACTGCCAGCTTCATCCAAAAGCCATTTTCTTCCGACGACCTAGCCAACAAGGTCCGCGCTATTCTCGACGCTTGAGCTAATCGTAGCTGGTTTTGTAAAAATCGTAGCTGGTATTGTAAAAAACCGGATGCAGCAGGCTAGGTAGCTGGCTTTGTAAAAAACCGGATGCAGCAGGCTAGGTAGCTGGTTTTGTAAAAAACCGGATGCAGCAGGCTAGGTAGCTGGTTTTGTAAAAAACCGGATGCAGAAAGTCCTTGCGCTGCCCCGCCGGTTTTTTACAAAACCAGCTACCCCCCTCTCATTTTCCTCGCATCGCTGTATC
Organism: Planctomycetia bacterium; assembly: GCA_031412515.1. Lineage (GTDB taxonomy): Bacteria > Planctomycetota > Planctomycetia > Pirellulales > Pirellulaceae > Aureliella. Next base: position 42,278 of record JANODD010000071.1, read on the forward strand.
GTTTTTTGCCAGCTAACCGCTTTTGTTAAGCTGTAACGCCGAATTAATAAGACCAAGCGTTTTTTCCGCGAACACCGTCAAAATTGGAAAAAACCCTACCAGACGCATTCGCAACGTGCCGAATACTAATCGCGGACGAACATGCAGTCCAACTGCGTACAAGGGGGGAATCTTGACGCGAAGGATGCTGGTCTGTTCGAGCGCAAGCTCGAATGGTTTGGCTTTCCGTAGGCATTGACCCTCGCTGACGCAGTCCTGACTGATTCCGTGTCAACTATGCGATTTGTTCGCATACGACACACCACAAATCTCCCGCAATTCTCTTGTCATAGAGGCTACCGCGTTGCAGATCGCTTGCGATTCGCGCGGTAGCCCAATGGCAAGAGCAAGTTTGTGGACACTCGACAAGTGATTCGTAGGAGGGGTTCCAATGCGAAAGTTTCTATTTGGTGCTTTGATCGCATCAATGACCGCTACCATGCCTAGCCTGGCAATGGGCGGAGACCGTGAGATTGCTCAAGCTGTGATGGCACAGTTGCAACAGCACAAAGCTGAGGGCAGTCTCAAAGGTTTTGATCTCGACCTCAAAGTCGAAGATGGCGTTGTTTACTTGAACGGTTCCGTAAGCTCACCAGCTCAAAAACGACTGGTAGAAGAAGCCGCAGCCAATGCTGCTGGCGCTCGCGAACTGGTCAGCCAATTGCAACTGAAAGGTCAAACCGTCTCGACTCGCAAGAGCGCTTCGGTTCAATCATCCGTTGTACCAGCTTCGACAACCGAAGGGCCTGCCAAGCCAAGCCGCAATGACATGATGATCACCGACTCAGTGATCAACATGTTGCAACAATCGAAGCAATCCGGTGTACTCCGTGGCTTCGAACTAGACGTCAGCACCGTCGGTGGCGACTGCTGGTTGCGTGGTATGGTTGCCAACCAAGAACAAAAGGACTTGGTCCTCGATCAAGTTCGCCGAGTCCGCGGTGTGTCTCGAGTTATCGATGACATCACTGTCGCTCATAACGGCGTCCGTCAAGCATCCAGCGGCGAGCTGATGCCATCGTCATTGCCAGCACCAATGCCAGTCGCTCAAGGCTCCAGCATGCCTGTCATGAACAGCGGCAACGGTATGGGACCACGCGCGTTCGCTCCAAGCGGATTAGCTGGTTATGTTGAAGGCGGCGCTCCAGCCGGTCATCCAGTTGCTATGCAAGGTGGACAGACCTACGGTGCCGGCGCACCACGTTACGACCAACCAAACTTGCCATCCTACGCTTGGCCAAGCTACGCTGCATATCCAAACTATGCTGCTGTAACTTATCCAAAGCAGTACAGCCCATCGGCATGGCCATACATCGGTCCATTCTATCCATATCCTCAAGTTCCACTCGGCTGGCGCAAAGTTGCCCTCGAATGGGATGACGGACTGTGGTACCTGGACTTCACCAGCAAATAAATCATGCTGAATCAGTTGGGTGCGGTATGACCCTCCGCGCATGACTTGTCCAAGAAAGCCTGAGCCAGTTCAACACTGCGACTCAGGCTTTTTTCGTTTTACCGCTTCACCTCAAACCAAACTTCCAACTTATTCTCCGGCGTCAGCTTCATCACCTTGGCTACCCGCGGGTCAGTAACGATGACTTGATCCTCATACAACGCCAAACCAACTGGGTTATCGAGCGGCGGACCTTCAACGACAATCGTCGGAGCCTGACCGCGGACCACTTTCCAAATCGCTTTCTTATAGCCATCGGAAACGAACGCTTCTCCTTTCGAATTCACCACAACTTGATGCGGGAACTCGAAAACTCGCTTATCAACGATGACTTCTTTCGTCCCGTCATCGGCGACAATCAATAACTGCTGAGCATCCTGCGACACGACCCAAACTTTATCCGCAGAGTCAACAAACACGCCGCGCGGATTGACGTCGGCAACATGCTCTACTTTGTTTGAGCCAGCCGGTATACGCATCAGTTTCCGCAGTTCGAGATCTGCCACATAGATCGTTCCATCGGACTTGACCGCGATGTCCATCGGTATACCAATCTGACCGCCAGTGATTGCGGTTGCTTTGCCATCTTCGCTAATGCGATAGATGTCGCGCGTTGAAGAGTCACCGACGATCAACTTGCCTTCTTGATCCAGCGCGAGACAGCGAATAGCGTTCAGTGGTTGACGAAACTTCTTCGGACCTTGAACAAACAAGGTTAGCTTGTCGGCTTGCCACTTCCAAATCCCGGGCAAGTTTCTATCAACCGTAAACACGGTGCCCTGCTTGTCAACGACCGAATCCAATGGATACAAGGGCAACGCAGCTCCCGGTTTCGCAGTCGTTTCCGCCACCTGAGCAGCATCCTGAGCAGGCGCGAACCGTGCATTCGAAATCGAAAGACCGATGGCAACACTTAAGAAAAATAATTGCCTTACCGAGCGAAAACATTCGTTTGTCAAGTAAACATTCACGGAAATTCTCAGTGCTGTAGATAAAGATAAGCGGCGAGAGGACCACTCCATGATGATATCTGGAACCCGGATCCCTTGAAAGCACTCGTCGGGTTGCGATTAGATGGGCACATTGTGCAGTGCTTTGTAGCTGGCTTTGTAAAAAACCGGCTGCACCTGCCGGTGGACTCAAACGTAGTGCGTCCGGGTTCTCACGAACCCAGCTACTTATTGCGCAGCGTAAGAATGGAAATCTCAGGCGGACAGAACCATCGAAACGGATGAACGCCAGAAAGACCACGCGAAACATGCATCAAAGTCGGCTTGAGATAAAAAACGCCCGACGCGAACTGGCTTCCATAGTGGCTAGGCGCGACCAGCGGCCCGACCAACGGAATGCGAATCTGTCCGCCATGCGTGTGACCGGCTAGCATCAAGTCAAGCTTGCGACGACGCGCCCAACCGATCTGGTCCGGACTATGACTGACCCCAATTCGCAATTCGTTTGAATTTACGGTCTCGGCGTCAAGTCTCTCCGAATTCTCTCGCTGTCGCCGAAACCAAGGCAGTTCGTTTCCCGTCAACCACAGCTTTGATCCATTTGGAAGCGGGATAAATTGATCCGACTCTCCAAGATCATGCAAGCCGATGTGTTGCAACTGCGAAACCAGCGGCTCGATATCCCCCAGCCTACGGTCGTGGTTCCCTAACACATAACTGCACCCAAGCGGCGATTGAAGGCGACTGAACAGCGGTTCGAGCCATGGTAGGCACCGCGCATAATCGATGATGTCACCCGCTATCACAATCAAATCGGGCTTACCTGCCAGCAACTGATCGATCGCGAAATGGTAATACGCCTGACTTATTTTTCCGGTCAGATGAATGTCCGAGATGTGCCCGATCTTCAACCCGTCCACACCCTCAACGGCACGCGGCAACTCAAGTTCTTTGTGCGTCACATCCAACTGCGCGATCTGATTAAAAGGCAACCTTGCACAGCGGCGAAATTTCTCGTCCAATATCAAGGAACCCTTGACGACGGCCTCCACATCAAAGTGCTGCGTATGCTGCTTGATCAAATGACTGGGTGGTATCAAATGCCGTCGCGAGAATAACCACAGCGGTCCAACTACCACGGCCGTAGCGAGCGAGAACCAACCCCAAATATTGAACAAGACGCTGCCGGTCGGCCACCAGCTATTCATCGAGAACCAATCCCCAATCTGCTTCGATGCAATGACGCAGACGAAAACCGGTATCGCCAGTGACACAATGATTAGCGATTTCTCGATTCGCTTGATCACATGTCGCTCAAGCCCGGTAGCGTTGAGGCGATTGAAAAGCAGCAGCCAAAATCCAAAGTGCCCGCCCACAACCCAAAGCATGACAAAAACAGGTATAGCGTCGAGCATAAAAGCGGCTGAATAGAGGAACTTATGGTCGGGCGATTTGACGATTCGCATCGTAGGATGGGACTCTTGTCCCGTCCTTCTATTGTTTTGTCTAACTTATTTTTAGGATCGTGGAAGATGCTACGAGTCTTTTGCACCGTTCCAAAGTTTTTTCGAGCCGGCAATCGGTAACGGGAGAACGAGGCTCCGCCGAGCGAGTCCCTAGTGCGGCAACAATGGTCGATGTACTGACGAACGTGAACTGGAAGTCCTAAGTCGCTTTGGTGGACGTTATTAGGTACAGCAAGAGTCGAACCTGCCCGGAGACTCGCTCGGCGGAGCCGCGTTCTCCCGTTCCACCTTTTCGAGATTCCTGCCCATACCGCGATGTGTTTAGCACGCCCAATAATCTACCTCATGAGTCATGAATAGGCTGTGGCCCCTTCCCCCGTTTCCCTTTTTAGTCGGGTATAATCGCGTTTCCAGTTCGCCAATTACTAGAATAAGCGTCCGGCCTGCCACTGGCTTGCTTCCAGCTTTATCCGAGAAATATAGAATTCAAGACTGCAAGCTGGAAGCTTACCCCACGAAATTGTACTATGCAACGCACCGCAAAAATCCACTGGTCCATTCCGCTAGCCCTGCTGCTATTGATTGCTGCAGGGGGTGTATGGTGGTGGCGGAACTCGGTGGCCGACAATGCCTCACTCGTTTCTCGCGACACCATCAACGCGGCCATCGAAGCCGTAGCGGCATCGGAAAACGGCAAGTACGACCTTGCACTCACACTATGGGATCAACTTCTGCAGTCTCAACCCGGTGACGCGGACCTGCTGCTTAATCAAGCCGTTACGGTGCTCAAGTGGATCGACGAAACAAGCGGCAAACTAAGCAGTGGTTTGATCACCGATCCAGCCGAACAAGCCAAGTTGCGCGAAGAACTCACCGCCGCCTTTACGAAAGCGGAATCGACGATCGGCAAAGTTGCGAAATTACCCGGCAGCGATGGACGCACGGCACTCCTTCAAGCCACATTCTTTGAAGCCAAGTCGCGTCAAGTTCCACCGCCGGACGACAAGCCGTTCCGCCAGCAAGCATCCAAGACCCTTGTCGACGCGCTTGCAAAGAATCCAGCTCAGCCACTCCTCGCCTGTCAACTCGATGAACTTGTACAAGCCGACGGTGGCGAAGACGTCGAATTGGCAAAGCACTGCAACGACGCGCTTTATGCATCCTGGAAACTTGAACCTCGCAATCTCTACGTCCTCAGCCGAGCCGGTGAATCGCTTCTTAAAAGCGAAGACCCACGTCTGAAGGAATTGCTTTTACCATCGCTTGAGGTGGCTCAACCGATGCTTTCGATGATGCAATCAACCATCGCCCGTATGAAGCCCGACGAACTGCTCGCTAAAGCATCCACGGCCATCGATGCCGGTGATTGGCGGCAGGTTCAACCCATCCGTCAGTGGTTCAATGTTTTAAAAGGTACATCAGGTTTTCGCGCTGATGTTCGCCTTGTAAAGCCTGACATTATGGCCTTGCTCGACACAAGCTTTCTCAACCGGTTTGCGGAGTCCAAAAGCGCTCCGCCGAACCTGACCTCAAGCCCAATGGCGTTTGGCCTTCGTACCTTGAGCGACAATGCGGATGCGGTCTGCTGGTACGATGTCGATGTCGATCTCGACTTTGATGTCGCCGTTTTGCACAACGACCAATTGCAACTTTATGTCACCAGTCCCGAAGCGGGTATCGCTGGCACACTCCAACAAGAACTCAAACTCCCGTTTGCACCCACTGGAATGATGCCGGTTGATTTGTATGACGTCGACAATCCATCGAGACCACGAACGTCCGTCGCCAATCAAATACAAGCCAAACCCGCTGCATCCCCACAGGGCACTGTTTCCCAGGCCCAAGCCGGCGAAGGTAAACGTCACGACACCTACCAGGAACTTGTTTGTTGGGGTGAAGCCGGAATCGCGATTGTCGCTTACTCAGAAAGTCCGGGCGGAAAGCCCAGGAGTTTGGCGGTTCTTGACACGCCCGCCGGACTCAGCGGTTTCGAAAGCGTCAAACAGATTGAACCCAGCGACATCGATGGCGATGGTGATCTTGACCTGATCGTTGCTTGCCAATCGAAAATCTTCATCCTTCAAAACAATGGCAATCGCACCTTCACCGATGTTTCACAGTACAGTTCATTGCCTGGTCCGAACTTCAACGTCAAGAGTATGTTTGGTTGCGATATCGACCGAGATCTCGATCAAGACGTTCTACTTACCAGCGGCGATTCGGGTGTTTTTCTTTTGGATAACATACTGCATAGTCAATTTCGATTCCGCAAACTCACCGGCAGCGCTTGGGATGAAATCCACGTCATCGAAGACGCAGTTGCCGCAGATCTTGATGGCAACGGCTCCTGGGACGTTTTTGCCATTGGCAAGGAAGGGACCGTAGGCGTTCTGACCCGCACTCCTGCCATGGGCCAATGGGTTGCCGGACGCAGTATCAAGTCGCCTGGGCTAGGCTCAACAATAGGCCTCGCAGACTTGAATAATGATACATCGCTCGACTTGTTAACCGCTGGAGAAAATGGGTTGCAGATTCACTGGGGCAACGGCAGCACAGCATGGAGGATCCCAGAACAAACCCCAGCACAAACCCCAGCACAAACTATTGCATCGGGTAACGCGACCACGCTTGCCGCCATCGATGCGAACCGCGATGGCACCTCGGATTTAATTTGCATTATCGACGGAAAGGCGGTTCTTTTAACGGCCAATCAACCGGCGACCGGCAAATATGTGGAAGTGCGATTGCGTGGTATCAACGACAGCAACGGTGGCGGACGCAATAATCACTATGCAATCGGGTCCACTTTAGAGTTGTGGAGCGACGGACAGATGCAAGCTCGTGAAGTCCGCCAGCCTGTAACTCATTTTGGTATCGGACAGCAGAAACCTCAAAACCTTCGCATCATTTTCAATAACGGCCTTACGCAGGATAGGACCGAAGTTGAACCTGACACATTAGTAGAAGAGATACAGGAACTAAAAGGCTCGTGTCCGTTCGTTTATGGCTGGGACGGCGAGAAGTTTCAACTGATCACGGACCTCCTTTGGAACGCTCCGCTTGGATTGCAGTTTACTCGCGGCAAAGTGCTGCCCGACCGCCGCTGGGAGTACTTGCTCCTGCCTGGCGATTTTATGCAACCCAAAGATGGATACTATGAGTTGCGAGTTACAGAGGAGTTATGGGAGGTCGCCTACTTCGACCATATTGAACTGACCGCGGTGGATCATCCGGCCAACGTTGACGTATTCACCAATGAAAAAGTGGGTCCACCATCGATGGCAGAACCGACTATTTTCACTGCTCAACAAAAGTTATTTCCCCGCGCGGCCGTCGATTCACATGGCCGAGATTGTCTCGCAAAACTTGCCAAAGTGGACCGGGATTTTGTCCAAGCCTTCGACCGACTGATTTGCCAGGGATTGGCTGAGCCGCATTTCATTGAACTTGATTTTGGTCCGCTCGATCAAACTAAACCTTGGCGATTGTTTCTGAACGGCTGGATGCATCCTGCAGACACTTCGCTGAATATCGGGATGTCGCAAAACCCTGAGCGTATTGGACCAGAACCTCCTTCGCTTTGGGTGGTCGACGCAACTGGTCAGTGGGTTTGTGCTCAGCCTTTCATGGGTTTCCCGGGCGGCAAACCGAAATCGATCGTCATTGACCTAGCCGGAGTTTTTCAAAGCGACGATCATCGCATCCGCATCGGCAGCAGCCAACAGATTTATTGGGACCAAGCCTTCGTCGCTCATGATTCGAACGCAAAAAATTTCCAAGAGTCCAAGTTGGTGCTCGAATCGGCAGAATTGCATTACCGCGGTTTCGGAAAATTGCTTCCACGCGCCGCCGACCAGCCGCATGACTACGATTACCAGGATGTAAATCGCGCCGCCAAGTGGTCCGAGCTGCAAGGTCCATTTACGCGATTCGGTGACGTCCAAGAGTTACTTTGTGCGGATGACGATCGAATGGTGGTCATGGTTTCGGGCGACGAGTTCATCGCAAAATTCGCAATACCTGACCGACCGCTTCCTGAAGGTTGGCGCCGCGATTTCGTGTTGCACAACGTGGGCTGGGACAAAGACGCTGACTTGAACACACTCAATGGCGACGGCTCACTACCGCTACCGTTCAAAGCCATGCAAAGCTATCCGCCTCCGACCGACCAGTCTGAACTCGCCGCCGAGGTTTTTTCCAAGAACGCGGACCACCTCACCCGCAAGCGCCAAGCCTTCACCCCACCCACTCAATAGTCTAGTACCAAGCGTACGTTGTTCGTCCCGCCGTTCGTCGTTCGACCCGCGTTCGTCATTTGACCCGCGTTCGTCATTTGACCCGCGTTCGTCGTTTGACCCTGAGCCAGCGGCGAAGGTGCACCTTGCACTCCGCAGTACGAGCGAGTCTTAACGGTCCCAACAGTCCTCGTTCAACACAGGTGCCTCGCCGTTTGTCGTTCGACCGGCGTCCGTCGTTTGACCCTGAGCCAGCGGCGAAGGTGCACCTTGCACTCCGCAGTACGAGCAAGTCTTAACGGTCCCAACAGTCCTCGTTCAACACAGGTGCCTCGCCTTTCGTCGTTCGACCCGCGTTCGTCGTTTGACCCTGAGCCAGCGGCGAAGGTGCACCTTGCACTCCGCAGTACGAGCGAGTCTTAACGGTCCCAACAGTCCTCGTTCAACACAGGTGCCTCGCCGTTTGTCGTTCGACCCGCGTTCGTCGTTTGACCCTGAGCCAGCGGCGACTGCTGACTTAATAGTATTACTCTGAAAGAGTTTCGCCTTACAGCCCAGGGTTGCTCGCAAAGCGCGCTACCCTGGGTGATGCCAGTTCACGCCCTTCAATTAATTTTACCCCAAGGGGGTTGGGTCATGTCATGCCGCAGCTCGTATGACACAACCGCGTTGGGGTAAATCCAATCTACGGGGCAAGTAAACCCAGGGTAGCTCGCTTCGCTCCCAACCCTGGGCTATCGGATAAAACTCCTTTGGAGTAGTTTAACGCAGAGTTTTTTTGAATTCAAAACAACATTGTTATTAAGTCAACACGCGCCAGCGGCGAAGCGAGAGCGTCAACTATGCTCACGAAACATCAAGTGCCATGCGGGCGAGGACGCCCGCGGTCCGAAATAGCTCAACTAATCGTCGCCCTCGCTGACGAGAGCGTCCTGCTTAGGAATGAACTTGAAAACGCGGATTTACAGGTGATTTATCAGCCGGAAGGCGTTAGCCTCCGGTTCAATACACAACCGGAGGCTAACGCCTTCCGGCTGATAAGACTATACCACCGTACTGACCAGCTTCAGTTCAAACTCCTAAGCGGGACCCTCGCTAACGCAGCCGGTTCTGACGAT
>JANODD010000072.1:0-50827 GCA_031412515.1 Planctomycetia bacterium
GTATCTACTGCATCGACTTTCGCGCCAGCCAAAATGCTGCTGACTATGCCGAAGAGTTCCAGCGGATCATCGCTGAACGTCAATCCGATTGGTTGAACGGCGAGGCGACTCAAGAGCAGATGGCTCGTTTCGAACAGCCAAGGAACAATACTTACGTAGGATCACCAGCTCTTTCAACGGACTCTTCGGTAAGTGTTTTGTTCGGCACAAACTCCGTCGCCACGATTGACGAACATCCAGGTAGGCGGTGGTATCCGGTTATTGATTTCAGTCGCTGCACGAATTGCATGGAGTGCATCGATTTTTGTTTATTCGGCGTCTACGGCGTCGACACAGTTGAAACAATCGTCGTCGAACAGCCCGACAATTGCCGTAAAGGATGTCCTGCCTGCAGCCGAGTTTGTCCTCAGAATGCAATCATTTTCCCGCAGCATAAAACGCCCGCGATTGCCGGAGCGCCGGTCGACACTGGTGGCATGAAAATCGATCTTTCAAAATTGTTTGGCGCGCCCGATGAAGGCGAAGATGCCGCAGTAGTAGCAGCCCGTGAGCGCGACGAGCAACTCATCCTCGCTGGTCGTCAAGCGGTTGGCCTTTCCGAAGGCATCACTGATCGCTTGGCTAAACAATCCGATGCATCGAAGAAGCATGACGAGCTGGATGATTTGATCGATCAACTCGATTCGTTGGATCTCTAGAAGGTATGCTCTCAGAAGCACATCCAAAATTCGCATAAGTGGTCGATGTTGGAGAGTGTTGACTTAATAGTCGTTAGGCTAATGGAGATGATGTTGCCAATGACGCAGTTTCCAAACCGTAAAAGTTTAGGCAGCGGAAAATGCATTTATCCGTGGGACCGCTATGCCATCCGTGTGAAACGCACCTCGCCAGCCCACGGATGACATGGTGGTCCCACGGATGAAAACACGGTCGAGTTGGCATAAGCGTTAGGTGCACGTCGCCGCTGGAGAGTGTTGACTTTATTATTACTCTGAAAGAGTTCCGCCTTACAGCCCAGGGCCAGCGAGCGGAGCGAGCTACCCAGGGAATACAGGCCGCGTGAATTGTATTTACCCTAGCGGGGTGCCGTCATGTGGGCCAAACGTTGACGCAACCCCGTTGGGGTAAAAAGCGGAATTGCAGGTCCAGCCAACGCAGGGTAGCTCGCTCCACTCGCTGGCCCTGGGCTATGAGGCAGAACTCCGTTGGAGTAATTTACCCCGGAATCTCAACTTATATCCAAGACTAAGTTGCAATTCAACCAACACTCTCCGCTGGCTACCGAATATCCAATTGCTTTATCACATTGCGTTCAATGAATTCAACGATCGGCATTGAGTCTTCTAAACCGTGGGGATGGTGGCCGACACCGGGCTTGGCGATCAATTGAATCTCGCCGCCAAGTTCACGGTAGCGGCTGGCAATCAAACCGGTATTCTCTTCCCAAGGAACGACATCATCTGCGTCACCGTAGACATGCAGCAACGCGACTTTGTTCTTCGCAAGTTCTGCCAAAGTGTCCACAGGGTTCTTCTTGTAGGCTACCGCTTCTTCATCACTAGAAAAACCGTAGACCTGCTTGGCGAGTTCCCAATCGCGCGGACTGCCTTTACCTTTACCTTTGCCACCTGGCCAACTTTTGAGATCGCAAACAGGCGCGTCACCATAGATACATGCGACTCGCTGCGGATTGCTGGCGGCCCAGTTGTAGCAATACAAACCGCCACGGCTGAGGCCAACGAGCGCGACCTTCGGCGCAAACTTGTGTTTTGTCGTGAGCTCTTCGTAGACTTTATCCCAATGCGCAACCGCTTTGGGGCATCCTAGCTGGTCTGGGACGCTTGTATATACGATATGAAAGCCACGCTTTAGCAACTCGATATCAGGCTGGGGGCGATGACCGAAAAACTCACCGTGCCAAACCCAAGGTTGTTGTTCAGCATTGGCTGGCTTTTCAGGCATGACTACCGTAACAGGTCTTTCATTGACCTTGAACTCGACGCTCGTAAAACCATGCCAGTTTCCCTTCTTGCCTTCGAACGTCGTTGACGATTGTGCGAATGAAATCGAGGGCGAAAGTAGGGCATACGTCATTACAATACATAGCTTCAAATCGAACACGGTTGTCCTCACTACTTAGACTTTCAATAGCATTTGAATAGCACGCAGGGTACTGGCACATTTGGATTTTGTGTGCCACTGGCTAGGCCAGCGAACCGGAGTAGTATAGTTTACTTACCGTTAATCTTGCCAACGGCAACGCACTCGACGTGGAAGTTGTCGAAGTGTGAAAGCAAGTCCACTTTAAGACGTTCCAAAGCATACTTTATCGTGTTGGCCGATAACCGTGTTTTAAGCACCGAGATGTGCGACGTTTATTACTTCGACGACTTGTGTGGAAACTTCCCGGGCATTGGAATGACAATATTGATTCAAACCTATGTGCTTCGGTACACTGGCAAACCAGTGGCACACAAAACCAACGCACCGCGGATAAACGTAAATTAAATAGGACGAAGCCCTATTCTACATCGCGAAGTTGCCGTCGTAGTGCGTCGCGGATAGCTTCACGCTTTTGAGCCGAAGCAGCCTTGTCAGCCGAATTGACCGGGTTACTCGAATTCTTGAGTAGACGATCCAGTGCCCCCTGCAATTCATGATTGCTTTTTGGCAGCATCCGTTGACTAAGTTGGAGCAATGGACCGGAACCGGTTGGCAAGCTAGGTTGTGTCGCTAGTTTCTCCGCGAGGCGTTGATGGCCCGCGTCGAGCTGCTTGAGCTGTGCAACGATCAGGGATGTTTTTAAGTGCGGATCGGAAGCGTCCAGTTCCCCGATCCTCGCCGCCACACCTTCAATTCGGACACGCTGCAATCCGCGAGCAATCCAGTGCTGAGCTCGTGAATTGGCGTCATTGAAACGCGTTAATAATTGCTCAGCGGCAGCCGGGGTTCCGCAGCGGACAATCGCTTCAACGGCCAGCGAATACACAAACTCGCGATGGTCCAATAAGTGGTAACCGATGGGATCCTCCATCCCAGGTTGCGCAAACTGAATCAAGCTTTGCAGTGTAACGCAGAAACTAGTCCACGCTGGTCCGCCCTCTTTCGGCGGCCCTGCTAGGGTAACTCCCAAGTCGATATATTGCGGGTGCTGGCGTCGAAGAGCTTCAAGACTAATAATTGCCTTTGTTCTGGCTGCGTCGTCTTTGTCGTTTGCCATACATGCAGCAATCGCAGCATCAAGGTGGCCCGCGATCTGATCAGCGGTCAAACCGAGCAGTTCGATACGCTGCGACTGCACAGCCAAGTCAACTCGAAAGAATATTTTGGACTTGCTGACCGTTTCATGCAGCAACGGCATGTGGGGTTGAAGTGAGGCGGCGGGCAACTGCAATTGCTGCTCTACCAGCTTGCCAGCGGCGCGTGTAATGGGGTCGGTCAACGGTCGACCCGCGACCATTTTGGTTGCTCGCTCGCAGACTTCTGGAACCAAAGCCGCTTCGGCTGGGACGTAGGAGAGCATCGCAAAATCGGCGAAGGCTTTGTCCGCTCCAAACTGATCCCAGGCTTTCAAGATGGCTGGCAGGATTTTGGGATCGCTTGCATATCCGTCGCACAAAGCTGTCAGCGCGGCAGTGCGTACATCTAAGTTCACATCCAAGAACAATTCAACGAGTTCGGGACATCGAAAAGTCGTCATCGAAGACTGTATCCTTCCAGTAATAGTTGTGCTGTTCAATTTTCGTGACGTATGTTGCCGTGTTCGGCGTGTTGTATATTGCAATTATCCGAATACATTTTGACATGAAAATTAAGGACAGGAAAATTGTTACGTTGACAGTCATTTCAGCATCGATTCGATTTTCTTTTGCAGCTTTTCCATGTCACCGTCAAGGTATCCAGCCAGAACCTGGACGATTTTGCCTTCGCTATCTGAAAGTACTGTGGTTGGATATCCAATTGTTCCACCGGACAACAAAAATGCAATTTGGGATCGTGTCATGGCAGCAGGATCGCAGTAAGTCGGCATGCTCGGTGCGACGTCAATCAGATAGGCTTCCGTTTCGCTCTTAAGTGCCTCTAAGTTGTACTCAGGACCGCCCGAGCACGAAACCGATACAATAGCGACGCGAGGTTCATCCTCAAACTTTTTTGCAAGCTTTACAAACTCAGGGAACTCTTTCAGACAAGGTGCACACCACGTGCCCCAGAAATGCAACACGGCAATTTTGCCTTCAAGGCTGTCGCGAGTAGGTGCAGTATCAGAATTTACCAACGGGCGCAGGTCAAAGGGTGGAAGCGCCTGGCCGGCTACCGGCGTTCCTCTTGGCGTGCCAAGCCACACGAGCACCAAGGTTCCAAGCAGCATCAAGCCACCGAACATAAGCAGCGTTTTAAGCGAAGAGGCAGCGTCCGTTGATGAAGGCATCGTTTAAATTTATTGTTGAGGTTGAGTGATGGCTGGACCGTGGGAAGTTGAACAGAAATTTGTCGTAACTGATTTGCCGCGACTGCTTAATCGTCTCGATGGAGTGGGTGCACGAGAAACGCACACCGAGCACCATGTTGACACTTACTTAGCCCATCCATGTCGCGACTTTCGCGTTACTGACGAAGCGTTCCGCTTGCGACAATTCAATTCTGAAGCATGTGTTACGTATAAAGGTAAACGATTACCCGGTAACGTAAAGACGCGGCCTGAAATCGAACTTCCTATCCAGCAAGCGGATATTCCACAATGGCTCGAGATGATGCAGCATCTTGGATTTCAGCCCAAGCCCGAAGTTCGAAAAACACGACGCGTGTTTTCGCTGGCTTTCGTTGACCAGCCGCCCTTTACTATAGCGCTCGATGAAGTGGATAGTCTAGGCTCGTTCGCAGAAATTGAGCTGATTGTCAAAGAGGCGGCGATGCTTGAGGAAGCACGCTCGCGAATCGAATTACTCGCGGAATCCCTGGGCTTAATTGAAATCCAACCTCGAAGCTACCTATCACTGTTGCTAGCCAAGCTAGGCGTGGAATAGCAATCTGTATTCGAAGTCCATAAGGAGTTTGACTTTTACAAATCGTTGTTCTTCCATCCTCGAAGGAGGTAGGAAGCTGAACCGGCAAACGCCCGCCAAAACTACAGTCGCCAGACCCAGGATTTGTTCAAGCCCATGGGGTCGTCAGTATTGGGCGGTTCATCAGGCGTTTGCTTTGCGTTCGATAGTAAGCTGAATCCCCATAGTGTAGCAGTTTGCCTGTCATTGCTAACTTGATAACCGAACGGCTTTCCGCCAACCGGCAAAAGCGTCGCTGGATCGATTCCTAGTTTGGTAACTTCGGAGATCTCATCGGGAAACCTCCCAAACTCAGCGCGATGCATCTGAATCGCAACTGCCAGGATTGCTAATCTACGTTCCATTTCTCTGCTGGCAATCGTAGAAAGTCGTGCGGTTAAGGGAATCAATGCAGTGGGAGCCAGACTATCAGCCGAGCTCTGATTCCCAAACCCAAGTTTCTGAATGTCGCCTAGCACCTCACTACCGACCTTTACAAGGCCATCGATATCGTCCACTGGAGCAACTTCTAAGCGATCCAGCAATTCCAGCGTAGCTGTGCGGAAACCAGGTGCGCCGAGTATAGAGTACAACAGCCCTTGCTTCTCCGCAAATGAACCGAGTGTTGACTGCAGCATTCCTCGTTCGCCTTGAACGGCCAATTGAAATCGCTCACTCGATGGTTTATAGGCCTTCAGCACTTCGAGCAACTGTGCCAACTGTTTTGCGTTAAGCGAGCGTTGTTCGACGGCAGCCTTGACGATTTTTATTGCCCCAAGTTCGGCTGGCCCACAAACGGCCATCGACATTATTGACGGCTCTCCCTCCAGCACCCGCACGATTGCAAAAAGGCATCGCACGTCTTCAATCGCTGCTGGGATGGCACCGTAACGCAACGCAGCCAACCCCTCGAAGTAAAGAACTTTCGTCGCAAAGGCGATTGTGCCATGAGCCTCGCTGCTCCCGTGTCCCTCGCCTTCATACTGCATCGGAAAGTGTACGGCGCGACTTTTCAGGGTTAACTTGCGCAGTCGATCTCGCACCGCTTTCGTATCACTGAGGAACTTTCGAGCCGCGGCATCGTTCTCCCACTGTTCACCGCGTGGCGGAACTGGAACCGCTTCACCGCCGGAAACATCGGTTTTTAATATCCCCTCTAGCGTCCTCTGTAGCTCAGGATCCCCGAGCTCACCAAAAAGTGCCTGCCATTCCGCCGTCAGTTCATCACTTGTTCGCTCATCATGCAAACGCTTCACACCAGCTACATCGATCGCTTTGCCCGCCGCCGACAACGCTTCCAGCTTTGTTTTTAAATTTCTCTGCTGAGCTTGCACATCGACTATGCGCCAAGTAACAAATCCAATAGCAATCAGCAAGAAAACCGCGGTCAACTTCATTAACAGTGAAACCCATTTGATGTTACCGCGCACCTTAGCAGCACTGGAGTTAACGCTTGACTCAGGGTTCAAATCTTTTATTTTTCGGGCCATAGATTTTCATTATTGCATTACTGAAAAGATAAAAAGTAATGCAATATGATTTGCTGGCTTAGGTTAGTCAAGACAATGCTCGGCGAAGACAAATTCTCTGCAGTGATGAAATCACGGGCAATGTAGGCTTCCGCGATTACTTACCCGTCTTTTCAAACGCGCGGCGGAAAGCTTCGTATTGCTTTCGCAAGTTTTCAGGAGGTCGAGTCCGGTTTCCGCTGTCTCGCATCTGTTGGAAGTTGTCGTCGACGCTGTTGGCCGCACTTGGCTTGACCATCTGACGATTCAAGCCGAGGTCTTCAAGCATCTCGGTCCATTTCTTTTGATCTTCTGGATTAGGAGAAGACGCTAGATTGCGAGCTTTGTTCCAACGATCAGTGAATTTGCGAAGATCGTCTTCGGACCAATTGAGTTCTCGAAGCAATTCTGGATCAGGTTGTTCTTTTTGGCGATTGAGATAGTCGAGAACCATCTGGGTAGTGCGGTTTGCATACTCTTGGTTCGTTTCGTCGGCTTTCCCTTCGCCACCACCTTCTCCATTTCCCGTACCTGTACCCGAACTGCCGGATTTTCCTGTTTTCGAATTGTTGGCTTTTCCGCCCCCTTCACTCGAACCACTTGGTTTACCAGCTTCTGAGCCGCCGTCACCCTGCTCGCCTTTGGCCCCTTTTTCACCGGAGCCTTGCTCACCTTTCGCGCCTTCCTTGCCCTTAGCATTTTGCCCTCCCTGCTCTGATTTAGAAGATCCCTCTTTCTCAGAGTTTTGTTGAGGCTGAGATCCTGATTTGCTTGATGGACTATTCTGATTGTTCGATTCAGGCTTGCCCTGTGCATCTTTGCTTTCAGAGCTTTTACCTTCAGACCCCTTGCCTTCAGATCCCTTACCTTCAGATCCCTTACCTTCAGGCCCTTTACCTTCGGATCCCTTACCCTCAGATCCTTTACCTTCGGAGCCTTTAGCTTCAGAACCCTTACCTTCAGAACCCTTGCCTTCAGAACCTTTACCTTCGGAACCCTTACCCTCAGAGCCCTTACCCTCAGAGCCCTTACCCTCAGAGCCCTTACCCTCAGAGCCCTTACCCTCAGAACCCTTACCCTCAGAGCCCTTACCCTCAGAGCCCTTACCCTCAGAGCCCTTGCCTTCAGAAGCTTGGCCGTTCGAAGCCTTGCTATCTGAGTTGTTTCCTTTGGTACTCTTGTCATCCTTTGCTTCTGGATCTTGCTTTACCTCAGAACCCTTATTCTCAGATTGCGAACTTTGCTTCCCGTTCGGATCGCTAGAATTCGATTTTGTTTCGGACTGATTGGGATTGGGTTGTCCACGCACATTCTTTGATTCGGACTTTCCATCCTTCGGACTTGCACTGTCGTTCTTAGTGCTATCCGAACTGTTCTTGGCATCTTCACCCTTGGCTGCCTCGCTCTTAGCGCCCTCACTCTTCGAGTCTTGCCCTGTCGCGCTCTTGGAGTCGTTACCCGATCCTTCACCTTTTTGACCGGAGTTACTTTGGTCCGGTTTGGGTTGCGAACTCTTTTCATCCATAAATTTTTGGACGCGATTTACGACTTCACCATCACTTGGCTTGTTTCCATTACCGTTGCCATTTTTGTTGCCATTGGGCGTTCCTGTTTGGTTCCCCGACTCGCTATTCGAATCACTGCCCGATTCACTTCCAGAACTGCCCTTTGCACCGGCATTTCCCTTCGATGCATTTGAACTAGGTGAATTTGATTTCTGCCCGATTGAATTCGAAGGCTCGTTACCAGGCTTGCCGGAACCTGATTGAGGCTTGTCGCTCTTGCTGGAGCTTCCTGAGCTCGAATCAGATTGCTTGCCATCGCTTGTACTTTCATTTCCGCCGGATTTGCTTCCCTGCTGGGCTCCTGGTTGGCTTCCCTGTTCGTCGCCTTCTTGTTTTTCAGCTTCTTGATTTCCAGCCTGAGCACCGCCTTGTTGGCCGGCTCCATTTTTTCCAGGTTTCTGTTTGCCTTCTTCAGGCTTCGACGGATCAGGTTGTTTACCGGATTGGCTATTTTGTTGCTTGCCCTCCTGTTTTCCTTCTTGTTTCCCCTGGCTACCTTGCTCGCCCTGTTCGCGGTTTCCCTTGGGCTCGGCAGGATTGTGGTTTTGATTTTGACGTGGTGACTCCTGCGATTTGTCATTTGGATTTGGAGGCGTCTGAGATTGATCTGTACCATTTGAATCATTTTGCTTCGGCTCGCCGTTTTCTCCGTTGCGATTATTGGCGTCACGAACATTTGAATTCGGACGACTCGGTTCATTACCGGCTTGCTCATTCTTCTCGGACTTGCCGTTGCCGTTGGCGGCTTCGTCGGATGCAGCCATTGGTTCTTCGTCGGGAGCGGCCTCTTGGTCAGCACCAACAACCTCCAAAGTTAACAGTTCGGATTCTTTGGTATTTGGAGCAAGCCGATCGGAAACTGGATCGTGGCGATTGTCTTGAGCAAAGGCACGGACTTCGAGCGTTCCGCCTTCCGCAATTTTGAAATCAGCCATGTTAATGGGCAGCCTTTTTATTTGCTGACCAATCGCCCCTTCACTCTTTAACAGCGATTCGCGGCGGACAACAATCGCGCTATGCCGAATCTCGATATCGATTTGACTCAGTCCGAAATCGGGATCGTTGGCTCGAACTTCCAAGTTCAGTCGCGAAGTTGGACGCACTTTCACACGCCTGCTCTCAGGACCAACGAGCGTGATCTCCGGACCAACGTCAGCGATAACTTTCATCGCGTGTAAGATCGGTTCGCGGTTCCCGTCACCACGTTGGTTGAATCCTCGCAAACGATACGTCAGCTTGGTTGGATTCTCATTCTCGGCATTCAATTGCAGCAGTAAAGTACCGGTTAACTTCCGATCATCAACGCTCAGCTCATGCACCGCTCCAGCCCGCGTCAGTTCACCAGCAGCATCGATCTCAGGATTAATTTCCCAGCGACCGCGCGACATCTTCTGATTGGCGAGAGCATGGATGGTTGCTCGCGTTCCTTCGATCGCTTCAAAGTCTCCACTGCTCACTTTGCGGTCGGCAATCTTGGTATAGGCAGGAAATTTTAGTTCGACTTGCTCGAGCACAACCGACGGTAATGGACTGAGCGATACACGATACGGGCCGCTGACTGCGTCTCCAGCTTCGACCCAGTAATCCAGTTCATGCTCAACACCCGTTGTCTCGGTTCGAACCTTGCCGCTGTAGTGATAACCTTCGGACACCGCCGTCAGGTCAACGCGTTGATCGCGAAGTTGCCCGTCGGTTGTGTTAAAGCGAACGCGAACTGCTTCACCAGTCCGAATGCCGCGAAGTTCAACATCCACTTCCAGCGGCTTGCCTTGAGTCAACTCGACCGCGCCGGGTTTGACACTTAGTATTTGAACCCGCGATGGAGCTGCTATCGAACGCCATGGCATTGCGATACGTTTGCCAGTATCCAGAACGCTCTTGGGTGACACCATCGTGTACACCACCAGACTTGTGAAAAGCAGCAACACCACTCCAACCAGTTTGATCAAGCGGCTTGTGTCCACAGTCGCCGAAGGATCCTGTCCGCCAATAAACCTTGCGGCGCGATACGTCAGTGCCGACATGATTCCTCGCGGTACACCGTTCTCCTGCATTTGATCGAGCTCAAGCCACGAGATCAAACCGTTCTTGAATTCCGGTAGCAAGTGTTCGATTCGTTTGGCAGCATAGGCTGGATTGATTCGTTGAAAGAGCAACGGAATGAGCTGCGTTGCCAACCACCAAGCTGTGCCAGCGACTGCTGCGATCCAGATGGCCCAACGTCCTAGGCTCGAAAGTGGCGCGAGCCAATGATCGACGACACATGCCAACAGCCATAGCCCAAACATCGCAGCGACCCAGGCGAACAAGTAAACGCACAGGTCCAGGAATTTGATGAAGCGTGCAGTTTTGCGAATGTGGGTATGCAGCACCGCGCGAACTTCGTCATTCGTAATGCGGGGTGCAGCACTGCCAGCGACTTGAGTTGGCGATGAACTCATGTTGTCTCAATTCGAGCCAAAGATCCGAACGGCAAAATCGTCAACTTCGTAACGTCTTCTTCATTATAGACGCCACTTTCCAGCCGTGGTTCCGGAACTTTCCGTCGCCGACGCTGCTAGCTCCGGAAATCCCGCCAAAATCCCAGTTAGAGCGACTGCGCCTAGTGCATCAACACAATTTAACTTTGCGGCTGCGGAGAGTTTAACTTTGCGGCTGCGGAGAGTTGCGGGTAGGTAACGGCAGAGCCTCGTTCTGGTGAGCCGAAAAGTCGGTAGCGGAATGCGTCAAGCATTTCGTGCACGCAAATTTGAACCTCAAAATGAACTTCCGAAAGCCTTGACGGCTTCCGCTACTACTGTATTTGTTCTCACGCTTGTAGCTCGGGACTATTTGTCCCGAGCGTTCTTTGAATCTAACTTAAGACTGGAAGGACGGGACAAATGGTCCCATCCTACCAATCCACTTATTTCGATGTTAGCTCGTATTTGAACGTGTTTTTACCGCTCTTAACTTCCTCCTTGAGCTCCGATTTACTTGAGTATTTTGCTGGTATTCCTTGCTTTCCTTCAGCCCCAGTTGGCCAAGCAAAGCTAACGGTGTTGGGACCGATTTTCGCTCCTTTCACCTGGTAGGTGTATTCCAGATCGAATTTCCCTTCGGCATCGGTTTCCGCAGAGGCAGCACGACCTGACTCAGGCTGAAAACTGATGATCACACCCGCAAGCGGCTTGCCGTCCAGGGTCACCGTACCATTTACGCGACCAAGTGGCGGACGATCTCCCGAAGAACATCCAACTAGACCAACACAAAGCAACAAACCACTTAGAACTGCAAAACGAAACATCAATCAATCACTCCCAAAGTTTCGAAACGAAAAAGACTAAAGGCGGCCCAGAGATTTATCCCAGAGATTTATCCGATTTATCCCAGAGGATTCTCCCGCTGAATACCCTCTGAGCCGTATCTAAGATCAACTTATGACAACGACCCGTTTAGAACTCGCCCAAAACTTGGCCATCATTTTTGCCAATCAAGCGTTCGAAGGTGCTGTCAATCCATGCGCCGTTGACAAGCGTTCCAGGAACGGTGGTTCCGTTGTAGTCGATGTTCTCGCTTATGAATTGAACAGAACCATCGTTCAAAACGAACATCGCGCCACCGACGTGATTGCTGCTGTATCCACGTGCTTGATGAATACGATTGTTCGCACTCCAGCGAATACCGTTGTAGGCAAGTCCCAGTACCCCAGTGGCGGCGGCCTTGATCCCGGCACTTGTGCCTGGCGTGTTGACCGTTGAGCTAAAGCCGAGCGCTGTGCCCGCACCAGCGGTCAAGTTGTTAAAGCGATAAGCTCGCTCTCCAATCAAAATCGTATTGCTGGTACCGTCAGTGATATCGGCCAATCGACATTTTGAGTTTAACCATGCAACGCCTGTCGCTGGTCCGTACTGGGGCCAAATCGGTGGCGTCGTACTGACGCTGCTACATGCAGACATGACATAATTCGATTTGGCAATCGCAATACGATCGGTTCCGTTGGATGTAACAAAGCGGTTGTACCAAGCCGCGTTCGAATCAGCTGGATTGTCGGACTTGGTTTGATCGAAATCATTAAGTGGTGGACCAGGATCGGATGGGCAAGCAAAAGTTGGAAGAGGTGTCGTTAGGGCTGCCAAGCCGATGGGAGTTGCCAGATTGGCGTGCATCGTAACCAAACCTGGATTCAGTGTGTTGTAAAGCGCTGTTTGCTCCATGTAAGGCAATATAAAGGCGCCCCAAGACCAGTGAGTCCGCTGTGTGACCGACATCATCGCAGCCGTGTTCAACGCGCCGGCTGGGTAGTCTGTAATGAAGCCTGATGGAAGCGACTTTTGAGTGTCATGATAATTCTGTACAGCCAGTCCAAGTTGCTTCAAATTGTTTGAGCACTGCATGCGCCGCGCGGCTTCACGTGCCGCTTGAACTGCAGGTAGAAGCAATCCAACTAGTATTCCAATAATTGCAATCACAACCAACAGCTCTACGAGCGTAAAGCCACCGCGAACTAAAACGCGTTTACTCATTGACTAACTCCGATGAAAAGAAGACGTCCAAACCGGCTGTTAAGGAGAGGTACTACTGCCGAACAAATGCGTGCTCTATTCGACCAGAATTAGACGCAATATGAAAGGGAAATACCAAATTTTTCACAGAAACTTCGAGCTAGGATGCCAAAAGTTAGGTGTAAATTTGTGCGATTAACAATTGCGGTGCATGTTCAATCAGTCGGCTTAATTCGTCTTCCAAGCTTGAACTGTAACCTGAACTGCAACGCCTTCTGTAACACGAAGTCGGCGATTTGAAATGCTCCGGCCGTCAGCACGTGCTTCGCTGGTCTCCCAAGTACCACAAGTAAACTTGTACTGGAGGTCGCCGCGCGGAATTTCTAACTGGACAGAGTATTTGTCACTTGCATTACGGGTCAATTTGACCGAGTCCGGTTGCCATTTGCCACGCGACGTCGCGTTGCTCGCCAGATACACCGAAGCGATGAGCATCGGTTCCATCGGCAGCAAAATCAACTTCCGAGACAATCACGCGATCACCGGCAATCACTGGGCAATCGTCCCCTCCATTTAACTGGACTCGCCAGGGTTGAATAGCCTCCTGATCGCTCACGGTGCTCGAAGGGACCTGGAAATTACGTCCTGGTCCGCCAAATTGCGGCCAATCGGAAAGAAGGCTTAGTTGACCTTGTATTATGGCTAAGATGCAAATGAGCCAAGCTTTAGGGATAGCCGCCGAGCAGACTCGCATGGTGTTTCGCAGTTCGTTATGGATAATCTGTTAATCGAGTTCGGATCACCAGTATATGACCAACGACAAGTTACCTCGCTGCGAAGAAATCCGACGAGCAAATGTAGCTGGTTTCGTGAGAGACCGGTATGCATCGATGACCTTTCTTCTGCATCCGGTTTCTCACGAAACCAGCTACTTTACTAACTCAAAACGACGCGCCAGGATCTTCAATGAGATGCACATAACTGTTGTATCGCCGCGGATCGATGCGACCGTCGGCGACGGCGTCTAGCACCGCACAGTCGACTTCGTGAATATGTGTGCAATCAGGAAACCGGCAGTGGCTGACATAAGGCCGAATGTCTCGAAACAGACCGCTAACTTCAGCCGGCGACACGTCCCACAACTCCAACTGGCGGATACCAGGTGTATCCACGAGATAACCGCCCGCGGCAAGCGGTATTAGCTCCGCAGTTGTCGTCGTGTGCTTGCCTTTCATATTCTCTTGACTGACTCGCTGCACTCGCAATGCCAATCCAGTTTGAATCGCATTCAGCAATGAACTCTTACCGACGCCACTTTGGCCCGTCACGACGCTTTGACGGCCGTGCACTAAGTTGCGAAGCGTGTCGACTCCCCAACCCTTGGCAGCGCTGACCATCAGCGTGCGATAACCCATTTGCGCATAGACACCGATCACGGGCTGCAAGTCGACCGGATCAATCAAGTCTACTTTATTGATAACGATCACCGGCTCAAGACTAGCTTGCTCAGCGGTCACCAAGAAACGATCGATCAAATGCGGCTTGAGATCCGGCTCACCGGCGCTGGCAATAATCAGCAGCAGGTCGACGTTGCTCACGATGATATGCCGTCTACCTTTGCTGGTTCGGCTCAAAACCCCATGCCGCTCTTTGACCGCTAAGATAATGCCTTGGCTTGTTCCTTCGGGTCGAAAGTAAACTTGATCGCCCGCTGCGACGACGTGACGTTGATCGGTCGCGAGCGACTTGAGAAGACCACGAACTGCACAGCTATGCTGCACACCGTCCTCGCTGCGAACGATACAGTTCAATCCGTGGACACGCAGCACTCGTCCAGAAATGATGTTAGGGTCATCGAATTGCAATTCGACGCCAAGGCCATCGCTGCCGGTTGCCGAAACTTGGCCAACAACGGTCCGGTGCCGAGTTAATTCGCCTTTGCCGCTAACACGCTCACGCGACGTCGTGTCGCCGAGGAGGTCTTGTTCATATTTACGCGTAAGGTTGGTATCTCGCGTGCGGCCTTGATGATTCTTGCGAAATTCTGTTCGAATTTTGCTTTGCGATTTTTTCTTCTTCGGCATACATCAACCGCGAATTCTTCAAAATCAAAAACACGCAAGCTGGAAGCATACGCCACAAAAGACTCAAGTTGGAAGTAGAGGCTACTCAAAAGAACGCAAGCTGGAAGCATACGCCACTTAGGTTGGCGCTACAATCTCCGCAGGGACTTCAAACGCTTCGGAGGATGGTCCGTGAACCGAAACGCCAATTAGCTCTTCGATCTCTTTCTCAGTCAGTTCCTCGCGCTCGATTAGCGATTCTTTGATGATGTCCAGTTTGTCGCGTTGCTCGTTCAGCAGATCCATCGCTCGGGAGCTTGCTTCGTTCAAGATCTTTGACACTTCATTATCAATGGTCTCTTGCGTGTGCTCGCTAAAGGGACGCGACTGATGCATTTCTCGCCCGAGAAACGGATCTTCCTCAGACGTTTTGTAACTGACCGGCCCCAGTTTTGGACTCATGCCCCAATGCGTAACCATGCGTCGCGCTGTACTCGTGGCTCGTTCCAGATCGTTTTCGGCTCCGACCGTGATTTCGTCATAAATGATTTTCTCAGCGGCCCGACCTGATAGTAAAACGACTAACGTGTCTCGCAGTTCGCTTTCGCTGGTGCTAACGCGGTCTTCCGAAGGAACAATATGTGTACTTCCTAATGATCGCCCGCGCGGAACAATCGTCACTTTGTGGACTCGCTGCGCACCTTTTAGCAGCCAGGCCGCCAGCGTATGACCAGCCTCGTGATAGGCGGTCTTTTCTTTCTCGTCTTGCTTAAGGACCTCTTCGCGCTTGGCGCCCATGAGTACTTTGTCACGAGCGTAATCGAAGTCGACCATGGTGACGCGATTCTTGTCGTTGCGAGCGGCCCACAATGCGGCTTCATTAACGACGTTGCGAATGTCGGCTCCAGTCAATCCAATAGTCACCGCCGCCAGCCGTCGCAAGTCGACATCGTTGTCTAGCGGAACGTCGCGAGTGTGAACTTTGAAAATCTCAAGTCGCCCTTTGAACGTCGGTCGACCAACGGTAATGTGTCGATCAAAGCGACCTGGACGCAACAGAGCTGGATCGAGAACATCGGGGCGATTCGTTGCCGCGACTACGATGACCGAATCGACACCTGTAAAACCATCCATTTCACTTAGAATCTGGTTGAGCGTTTGTTCACGTTCATCGTGACCTCCGCCAAGTCCAGCTCCGCGCTGCCGACCCACTGCATCGATTTCGTCAACGAAGATGATCGCCGGTGCGTTCTCTTTAGCTGTTTGGAATAAATCGCGTACACGACTCGCGCCGACACCGACGAACATCTGAATAAATTCGCTACCGTTAACTGAGAAGAACGGCACGCCAGCTTCACCAGCAACTGCCCGTGCGAGCAGGGTCTTACCGGTTCCTGGAGGACCGTTCAGCAAAACGCCCTTCGGAATGCGGCCACCCAGCTTTCGGAACTTTTCGGGGCTCTTCAAGAACTCAACGATTTCCTGCAAATCCGCTTTGACTCCATCCAATCCGGCAACATCCGCAAACGTTGTCTGTCCATCGTTCGGTTCGTAGCGTTTGGCCGTAGATCGACTGAAGCTCGACAAGAATCCGCCACCACCCATAATTTGATCGCGTGTTCGTCGAAACATAAACCACGCAATCGCCAGCACAACAATCGGCAATCCGATCAGCAAGAACAACATCATGTTCTGGGCCGGGGCAGCGCTCACATAGTGAACTTGCACCTGACCGGACGCCTCGGCTTCGGCAATTTGTTCTTTGGAGCCGTCTTGGTTCAATTCGACGCGAAACTTCTTGCTTAACTTGGCAGGCTGGCCGTTTGCGGTTTTCGGCGTAACCGGTTCACCATTTTGATTGGGCTTTGGGGGCTTGTCCGGCGGAACCTTAAAAACCCCAACCGCTTCAGTACCGCTAACTTCCAACGACAAAACGTTATTGTTTTTTAGTTGAGTAAGAAAGAAGCTGTGGTCGATCTCATCGTTGGCCATCGACGACAAAAGCGAATTCACCAATAAGACGGCGATAAGGATTATTGCTAACAATAACCACCCTTGAGTGCGGCGTGGTTGCTTGTCGTTGGTTTTGCCAGTGGTTGGCCGCTCGGGCTTTTCCATTCCTAAACTTTCTCTCAGTTGGACCAGCGCGACTGGAAATCTAAGCCGCGAACATTTCATTTTACCCGACTTTGCGAGTTTCGTGACTAGGCATTGGTGTCAAAAGGGGGCCAAGTCAAAATCCTCTCGCCATTTACCGCACCCCAGCCGCAGATCTCCGCTGTAGCTCGCGATGAACCCTTTGCTGACCGACCGTTCGCTCGCCGCCGGAATTTGCAGATGCCAGCCAGCCACGCTCGACCCGCTCCCCATGCTGCAAAGCCACAATAAGGCTGCTCGCCAACTCGATATCTGTCATTCGGCGGATTGACATTACATCATCCCAGTCGTGCCCAGAACTAAATAACTTTACTGTCCATGTCCAGTCCTCGGCAACAGCAGTGGAGGTATCAAGCTTTTCGACCGTTGTTGGTGGCGCTGATTGAGAGTCTTCTTCCAGTCGCAAATGAGGGGTTTGAGCCGACGGTTCACTCCGGGCAGCCGTCGAAGCAGAGCGAGGATCAGTAGTCGATGAACCGCTAGAAGCACTGGCTGCCGCGCTGCTTGGAATATTGCTTGGAACGCTCCGATTACTGTCACCGGTCGATGCAGGACCGGTCGATGCAGGTTTGGGCGGCAGTTCCGGCTTGGGGGCGACTCGGGGATCAGCGGCTGGTTTAGGCGCAGGTGCCAATGTTTGGCTAGGCGCAGCGGCGGGTACTCCGCACTTCAGAATTTTCGCAATGAACTTGGCCAAAAGCGGCTGTGGAATTTGGACAGCCGAAATCAGCGCCATCCGCTGTTTAAAATCGGATAATTGCGGAGCGACTGCGACAGTTGGTCGATTTCGATTGACTTCTTGCTGAAGCAACAATCCATTCGCCAGTAGCAACTCCAGCAATTTGATCACATCGGCTTGCTTCGACCCCTCCAGCATCCCAAAACCACTCAGTCGATGTAGTCGCAGTTTTTGTATCTTGGCGTTCTGAGATCCGCTTAGATATTGAGCGATCAGTATCTTCCCCAGTCGACCGTGTATGCGTTCTACTGCATCAATCAACTGCGTCAAAAAGGCAATCTGCTGAGCCTTCGCAACCGGCGTGGTTGGTACTGTCGCTTTTTCTGGCTCCGGTTTCTCAAGTGCCGGTTTCTCAGCATCAGGCAAGGCAGTTAACGGATTCTCAGGTGCAGCCGTTTGTTCGCGTTTTGGAGGATGAATCTTGACGACAAACTTGGGCCATCCTGGCTGGCCGCAGCAACGATCACACTGGCCACAATTCTCTGCGGAAGTGTCACCAAAATAATGCAAAATCGTCGATTGTCGGCAAAGCGGAGTTTGGGCATAGTGAACCACTTGATTTAAGCGGTCATATTCAGCCTCTTTCCGACGACGCAAGTTTTCGAAATCGATCCCGAGATCTGCGAATGGCACATCGCGACGGGTAAAGTGAACCGCGCGACCACGAAACGGCGGTACATAGTCGAACTCTTCGAGCTTGCAGAGTTCACGGAGCGTTCGGCTCAGCGCTTCTCGTTCCATATCGCAAGCTTGCAGCAGCGTCCGCGGATGCAAGAACACTTGTTCGCCACGTCGATCACCGATGATCCGCTCAACGACTCGCAAGACTTTGCGTCGTACTTTGGCTTCTTTCGGCAACAGTTCAACCAGCGTTGGAAGGTTACTCTCGATCCGCAAGCAAGCTAAACCGGCTCCCGATTCAAGCCGGTCGATGACTTCGGTACGTGATAATACTTGCAAAGCACTACCGATCGCTTCCGGAGAGATCTGCAAACCGAGTGCATCGCGAATCTCCTCCATCGTCAACTCGATTGGATCTTCCTCACGCTTGAGAAGAAACTCGTAAGTTTGCTGAATCACTTCGCGCGATGGGTAATTGTTCTCGATGAAGAACTCTTGGATGTAACGATCTTGATACGAGTACAACAAGACACACTGCGAGTCTGCGCCGTCACGGCCCGCGCGACCAGCCTCTTGATAATAGGCTTCCAATGAGCCCGGTATGTTGTAATGCACAACGAAGCGCAAGTCCGGTTTGTCGATTCCCATCCCGAACGCATTGGTGGCAACGATGACTCGCAGATCATTCTTCATGAACCGCTCTTGAATGGCGCGGCGTTGATCCGGTATCAGTCCAGCATGATAGGCGCCAATTTGAATCTTGAGCTTCTGCGATACCCACTCAACGATCGCTTCACAGCGTTTGCGAGTCGCGGCGTAGATAATGCCTGAACCGGTCTGTGTCTTGAGGAATCCACCAAGCTCGTCGTCTTTCTCGCGGTCTGTCGGCCGCTGCACCACACCAAAGTGCAAATTCGGCCGTGCAAAGCCGCTCATAAATTGTTTCGGACGCTTGAGTCCAAGTACTTTGACGATGTCTTCGCGGACGCGTGGCGTTGCAGTCGCCGTGAGCGCCACCGTTTGAACGCCGCCCAGCCACTCGCGAAATTTTCCAAGCTTGGCATAGTCGGGACGAAAATCGTGCCCCCACTGACTGATACAGTGAGCCTCATCGATCGCTAACAACTGGATCGGCGTCGCGCGAATAGCATCAAGAAATCTCGGATTTCGCAACCGCTCGGGGGCAACGTATACCAGTTGGTATTTTCCAGCAGCGACATCTTGAAGCCGCTCGTTTTGCTCGCCGGACGATAAAGTGCTGTTGATCAGAGCCGCCGGGATACCGCGTTGGCCAAGAGCGTCGACTTGATCTTTCATCAACGCAATGAGCGGCGAGACAACAATGGTTAGCCCTTGCCTGAAAACACTCGGCAATTGATAGCAAAGGCTTTTCCCGCCACCGGTGGGCATTACACACAAACAGTCATCGCCATCGACGATCGACGAAATCACTTCCCGCTGCCCAGGCCGAAACGATTGCAGGCCGAACCGTGGCAAGGCGCTTTCTAGATCGTAATGGGCCGGAGACATGCAAAACTCAACTGAGCGGAGTGAATCAAACGAGTGAAGCAGTACGAGGCCATGGGCTTCGGACGATCATTGTAATGAAACTCTGCCGTTTCGCACGCCCTTGATGTGTTTCCACCAATTCTCGGAGCTGGTTTAGGGAGCTGGTTTAGTAAAAAACTGGCTGCCGCAATAAGCAAAAACCCCATTTTGCCACTCCCCTACCGAATTCCTGCGAATTGTGTTCAAAATCATTCTTTTGCCGACCCTTACCGCTGAATAACACCATGCAATCCAATGTACTATTCTATGTCGCTCAACTGCCCCAACTCCTGCCCGCCAACTGGCTGGAAGACCATTCGAGTGAACCCTCTTTAGCCATTGTCATCGACACTCTGCGTTTCACATCGACCGCTTGCGTGGCACTTCAAGCTGATGCGGCTTCCGTTTGCGTCGCCGCCGAGGTGGATTCGGCGTTTCAATTGGCCAAAGAACTGGGCACCGAAACCCTTTTGTGCGGTGAACGTCACTGCCATCGCATCGAAGGTTTTCAATTGGGAAACAGTCCCTTCGAATACACACCAGAGGTCGTTGCCAAACATGATTTAGTGTTTTCAACCACCAACGGAACGCGTGCAGTGGCAGCGGCCCGAGGAGCGCATCAAGTCCTGCTCGCCAGTCTCCTGAATCGATCTGCCATTGTAGATTGGATTCGGAGCAGCCCTTACAAGCGAGTTTGGATTTTGTGCGCAGGAACAGACGGGCAGATTGCTGCCGAAGATGTGTTAACGGCTGGCGCGATCCTAAGCGGTTGTCTCGCAAGTAGCACATCGAGCATATTGGCGAACGACTCTGCGACAATCGCATTCCACTTATACGAATCCTTGCGTCACGGTTCGGAAGTCGTATCGGATCAAGCCATCATCCAGTTACTTACCGAAGCCGCAGGTGGTCAGAATTTAACGCAAGGCGGCTATGAGTTGGACATCGCCGCCGTAGCCCGGATCGATTCCATCGCCATCGTGCCGAGGAACAGCCCAGAGCGGTTGAATAGATTTACGGCGAGAAGTTAGAAGTTAGAAGTTAGAAGTTAGAAGTTAGAAGTTAGATGTTAGATGTTGAAAGTTGAGAGTTGAGAGTTGAGAGTTACTCTCTGGCCGACAGCTGTCGACAAATGCAATTACTCCGAAGGAGTTGCGCCACATAGCCCAGGGTTGCGAGCGGAGCGAGCTACCCTGGGTATTCGTCGGGAGGAATGGATATATTTACCCCAACGGGTTTGTGTCATACGTATGTTCAAAACGGCGAACCCCGTTGGGGTAAAAACCATTCTGGTCGTTGGGTTTCCCAGGGTAGCTCGCTCCGCTCGCAACCCTGGGCTATGAGACGCAACCCCGTTGGGGTAAATGCAAAACGAATGCAATGGTTAACCATCCATCGAACATGACATCCATCGAACATGACATGAACCCAGCGCGACATCAACCCAGCGCGGCGATCAACTCTTTGGCCAACTGATCTACGCCTGCGAGAGCTAACTCAGGGTCGGCGATTTCGGCGGCACGGCGGACGATGGCGGAACCGACGATCAATCCATCGGCTACAGGTGCAAGTAATTTAACGTGCTCCGGTCGGCTGATTCCAAAACCGATGCAGATTGGAATCTCAACGCGTTCGCGCAACCATGAAACTTTTTCCAGTAAACCCGGCGGCAACTCCGTCCGCTCGCCAGTGATGCCGGTAATGGATACAAAGTATACAAATCCGCTCGACAACTCCGCGATCCGCAGCATGCGCTCGGGGCTGGTTGTCGGCGTAACCAAGTGAATTAAACTAAAGTCTTCGCGACGGCAGATTTTTCTGAGCTCATCAGCTTCTTCAGCTAATAGATCGGGCACGATAGCGCCCGAGAACCCGGCCGCTTGAGCATCACCCACATAGCGTTCCATGCCCAACCGATGAATAACTGCGTAGCTGACCATCGAGACTAGTGGCATCTGCAATCGCGGAGTTACTTCGCGTATAGTGGCAAAGATATCTTTCAGTTTGATTCCCGCGTTCAAAGCTCGCGTGTAAGAAGCTTGGATCACTGGTCCGTCGGCAATCGGATCGCTATAGGGAATTCCAACTTCAGCCATCGCGCTGCCGCATGCAGAAAGTTTTTCGAGCAAACGAGCTGTCATTGGCAAAGACGGATCGCCTGCAGTCACGAACGGCAAGAAAGCTTTTTTACCGGAACTGCGAAGTTGTTTGAAACGATCGTCGATAGCGGACATGGTGGGTTTCTAGTAAGTGGCGTATGCTTCTAGCTTGCGATTGATATTAATTTCTCACAGGCTGGAAGCCTATGCTACGGGTCACAGGCTGGAAGCCTATGCTACGGCGAATCAATACTCTAAACCGCGGAGGCGAGCGATCTCGGCGGCGTCTTTGTCGCCTCGGCCGCTCAAGCATACCAAAACAATTTTTTCACGGTCCATCGTCGCGGCAACTTCCATCGCTTTGGCAATTCCATGCGATGATTCAAGAGCTGGTAAAATCCCCTCCATCCTTGCGACTTTGTCAAAAGTTTCGAGGGCAGCCCCGTCGCGGCAGTAACTGTATTCGACGCGGCCGTTGTCTTTCCAGTAACTGTGTTCGGGACCGACACCAGGATAATCCAAGCCAGCTGATATCGAATGCACAGGCGATGTCTGCCCGTCTTCATCCTGCATCACGTAGCTGTAACTGCCATGTAAAACGCCGGGCATACCGAATGAAAGCGGCGAAGCGTGCTCGCCAGCTTTACTGGACAAACCGCCAGCTTCGACACCGAGCAACTTGACTTTGTCATCATCGATAAACGGATAGAACATCCCGGCTGCATTCGAGCCGCCGCCAACGCAGGCGATCACGGTGTCCGGCAAACGATTGAAGGCCTCAAGGCTTTGTTGCCTAGCTTCGCGACCAATCACTGATTGAAAGTCCCGAACCATCATCGGAAACGGATGTGGGCCGATCACGGAACCAATAATGTAATGCGTCGTTTCAACCGACGACATCCAATCTCGCATGGCTTCATTCACAGCATCACGAAGAGTTTGCGATCCGCTAGTAACAGGACGAACCTCAGTCCCCATCAATCGCATGCTAAAGACGTTGGGACGTTGACGACGAACGTCTTCGGCACCCATATAAACGACACATGGCAAACCGAAGTGCGCACAAGCCGTCGCGCTGGCCACGCCGTGTTGCCCCGCTCCGGTTTCAGCGATTACGCGGGTCTTGCCCATTCGCAGAGTCAGTAGAGCTTGACCGAGCGTGTTATTGATCTTGTGAGCGCCGGTATGATTCAGATCTTCTCGCTTGAACCATATTTGCGCGCCACCGGCCAAGTCGCTCAAACGTTTCGCGTGATACAGCGGCGAAGGGCGTCCGACGAAGGTTTTTAACAGGTGATCGAGTTCAGCGGTGAACTTGGGATCCTTCTGTGCCGAAGCATATTCGGTTTCCAACTCCACGAGGGCTCGCGTCAACGTTTCTGGGACGTAACGACCACCGAATTCGCCAAAGCGACCACGCGGATCAGGCACTTGGCTGAACGTTTTATCTGCAACAGTCATCATGTATTCAATTCAGTGAAATGTTCGATATTGTTGTTTTGCCGTGTGCCACTGGCACTGCCAGTGTGCCGAAGCAAGTGGTGTTTCAAGGCCGCACTCGCTCCGATGCCACCAACGTGAAACCGAGGAGTGCCGAAGTAACCAAACCCCAACTGGTCAATATCCCAGCATAAACTCCGTCAGCCCTGAACGGCATACCTTTTCTCAAAAAGTTGTTGGTCGGTATTACTGACTACTTCGGCTACTTTACTCCAAGCATCTAACGTATTGGGATGACACATTCAATGCTAACTCGTCTCCTTCGATGCACTGGCAAAGCCAGTGGCACACCCTCGCTCATGCACCCATTAGCCTTGCAACCAACTTGGCAGCTTACCGGCTGGTGGCAGTTGAATTGGCTGCACACGGCTGATCCCGCGAAGAGCTAACAACTCTTGCAGCGAAGCAACCGTGGGCTGGCTATCAAGGTTCAACACTCCGATCGCGTCGCCGCCTTGCTGAGTCCCGCTGCGACCGACCGCCATCTGGGCAATGTTAACCTGATGTTTGCCAAAAACAGTGCCGACATGGCCAATGATCCCGGGCATATCAGTATGGGTGAAGATCAAGAGGTTGCCATCGATATAGGCTTCCAACCGATAATCGTCGAGCATTACCAGCCGTGGCATGTTGTGGCCAAAAACCGTTCCAGAAGCTTTTACGACTCGCTCGCCACCGCGAACTTCAGCGTTAATGGTCGAGGAGAAGGCACCTTTTTCGTGGCTGCGAACTTCCTTCAATTCGATACCGCGTTCCAGCAAAAGCATCTCGGCGTTGATGATGTTCACGTCCTCCATGGCTCGTTCGAGCAGTCCAACGCAAAAGGCGTTGGTCAGCAATTTTACGTCGCGATCAGCAACTTCACCGCGATACGTTAGCGTGCAACCCGAGACCGAACCGCCATGCCATTGACTGAGCATCAGCCCCATCCGGTGAGCGACATCTAGATAACTGCGCATAGCGTCAAGTGTTTTAGGATCGATCGAAGCAACGTTGACCGCATGACGAATTTCACCGGTCTTAAAGAAATTGATCAGCAGTTGAATTCCTTCGACAGCGACCTGCGTCTGAGCCTCTTCGGTGCTCGCACCCAAATGCGGAGTGCACACGACATTAGGCATGCCGAAAAGCGGACTGTTGGTGCAAGGTTCTTCTTCGAATACATCCAGCGCAACGCCACCAATCTTGCCGCTCTTCAAACCTTCGACCAGTGCCGCTTCGTCGTAGATGCCGCCACGAGCACAATTGATCAATCGAACTCCCGGCTTGAGTATGTCTAATTCCTTCATGCCGATCAAATGTTTTGTCTCTGGTGTTAGCGGTGTATGCACCGTCAAGTAATCCACTTTTGGCAACATCTCAGCAACGGTTTCCGCTCGTTCAATGCCCAGTTTGGTCGCTTGTTCGGGAGCCAAGAACGGATCAAACGCGATGACCCGCATTCCAAACGCAAGACCACGCAGAGCAACTTCGCGACCGATTCGACCAAAGCCAACTACACCGAGGGTCTTGTCAGCGACTTGAGAACCCATGTAACTCTTGCGGTCCCACTTGCCGTTGCACAAGCTTTGATAGGCCGGTGCAATCGAGCGCGAAAGAGCGAGCAGCAAGGTGAACGCATGCTCGGCTGTTGATAACGTATTGCCAGCTGGAGTGTTCATGACCACGATCCCTTGGCGGGTCGCAGCATCTTTATCAATGTTGTCCGTTCCTACCCCCGCGCGAACGAGGGCCTTAAGACGCTTGTTGCCCTCCAGCGATTCAGCGGTGATCTTCACACCGCTACGAAGGATCGCACCATCGAATTGACGCAGCGTATCGCGCAGTTCGGTACCCTTGAGTCCAATGCACTCTTGATATTCAAAGTCCGGCTCTGTGTTCAGCAGAGCGATGCCTTCGTCGGCGATAGAATCCAATACAGCGATACGAAACTTAGCCACAATCGAACCTTTAATTCTTGAAACGAAGGAGAAGCTTTAAGCTTGTCGTTATTCAACCGAATGACAAGCCTAGAAACCTATCCGACAGAGATGCTACGCATTCTTCTTTGCGAAATCGGTCATGTACTGAGCCAACGCTTGAACGCCTTCCATCGGCATCGCGTTGTAAATGCTCGCGCGGATGCCACCAACACTGCGATGGCCTTTGAGATTGTCCATGCCTTGGTCGGCTGCACCGGCGAGGAACTGCTTTTCAGCTTGCTCGTTAGCAAACCGGAAAGTAACGTTCATCAGCGAGCGATCAGACTTCTGGGCATGACCAATGTAGAACTCAGGGAACTGGTCCAGCACGTCATAGAGCAACTTGCATTTCTGCTTGTTGATCGTCAGCATGTTGTCCAATCCGCCGATGGTATCTTCTAGCCATTCCGCTACCAGTCCGAGTGCGTACACTGCGAACGTTGGCGGTGTGTTCCACATCGAATCATTTTCCGAGTGATTCTTAAAGCTCAGGTAACCCGGCAAGTCCTTTGCAGAGCGCTCAAGCAGTTCGCGTTTGATCACCACCACAGTTACGCCAGCCGGACCAGCGTTCTTTTGAGCACAAGCATACATTAAACCATAACGGCTCATGTCGTAGGGGCGATACATAAAGTCGCTGGACGAATCACAAACAAGTGGTGCAGTTCCAGTGTCGAGATCGGTCGGGAACTGGACGCCTTGAATCGTCTCGTTGCTGGTGATATGGACGTAGGAAGCGTCCGGTTTGATGGCGAGTTCGCTGGATTTGGGCAGGCGGTCGTAGTTGGTCGCTTTCGAGTCATAGATAACTTCGACTGGGCCCTCCTTCTTGGCTTCGTCGAAGGCCGATTTTCCCCAAGTTCCTGTGATCACGTACTGTGCGGCTTGGGATCGACCTTTGAGCAGGTTAATCGGGATCATCGAAAACTGCAGGCGAGCTCCGCCTTGGAGGAACAGAATATCGTAGCTTTCGTCGACTCCGAGCAATCGTGCGAGCCTAGCTTTTGCCCCCTCTTGGATGTCAATAAATTGCTGGCTACGGTGGGAAATCTCTAAAACTGACGCTCCAGCGCCAGGCAGACACATTATTTCGTCTTGGATTCGTTGCAGGACTGGAACGGGCATCACCGCTGGACCTGCCGAGAAGTTGTAAATGCGCTCCTGAGTGACTTGGGTTGCCATGAGCGTGTTTTCCTAACGAAAGGTCAATATTGGGTTGTGAATGGAAACGGCTCATTCTACGAACGAAGTCCATAGTGCGGAAGAACGGTGGCATATGCTTCCAGCTTGCGATGTTCCTCGTGGCGTATGCTTCCAGCCTTGCGGTGTATCCAATTCGCGTAAGCTGGACACTTTACCTCACATCACGGCAAGCAAGGATGCATACCCCACTTGTCAATACCGTGCAGGCTGAGCGGGATTTGGATTTTGGACAGTCCAGCCGCCCGTGGGAGGCGTTCCGGGCTGGCCCATGGTCGACATCGTGTTCTGGGCCATCTTCACATTGAGAGACGCAACTCGCTGGTAGAGTTCGGGTTGCAAGTTGTTAATCGCTAGACTTTGGTTGTAATTCTGCAGGGCTTGGTTCAAATCGCCGGACGCTTCTCGCATTTGCCCCCGAGCCGTCCAAGCTCGATGGTCATTCGGGTTGATGGCCAACGCCTCGTCTAAATACTGCTCGGCGACTTTAGTTTGCCCGAATTCTTGATGCAAACGACTCAGTTCAATGCGAGCGTCGGCCAACTGTGGATTCGTAGACGCCCAGTTCTTAAGCAATTTCATAGCCAATTCCGGCCGTCCAGACTCCGCCAGCAATACAGCCAAGCCACGATGGCAATCAACGTGATTTGGTTGCAGATCTAAGCACTGATTATAAAGCGATTCGGCTTGTGTAATCAGTTCGTTATCTTTTTTCGCGATTCCAAGTTTGTGATAAGTCGAGCCAAGGTTGTAATAAGTATCAGGATTCGATGGATCAGAGACTTGAGCAGTTTGAAATTGCTGCAAGGCTTCCGCATAGCGACCTTGTTGATACAGCCTCACGCCCAGCGTGTTCTGCCCCATGCTCGTCACTCGGCAGCCGCTTGCTGATAGCACACAAAGAATGATACCGAAAAGGTTTAGAGCTAGTTTTGATGAGCCGTACATGCCACTGTTCCTCTAGGGTGATTCCGGCATTGAGCAGAACTCATTGACCCATCTTGTGAGTCAACTTGAGAAAATCTGCCGGTTTTGAGCGACTTTAGTAAAAAAGACTCTTCGGACTCAATAGGAATCATCCGCTAGCAATAACGTGGCGGACGCTGCCAGCGTCCGCGAGCCCCCCAATAACTCATTCCAGGTGCATGCGCCCGAAAAATTACTAGTTCTGGCATGCACGCTGCGCATCCATTTCGCTAAACATTACTGAGGGCAACGGCAAAAGCAGCCTGAAGGACCAAGCGAGGTTTCTGGATATTGAGGTATAAAACGATTGGTCCCAAGCGGGTGAGCTTGCGCACAGCAAGGCCCTCCGGTTAAAACCGGAGGGCCTTCAGTCACTGCAAAGATGAAGTCGCAGCAAAGTTCAATCGATCGCATGCAACGATTAGAGTCCCAAACGATTCAGCAATCGTCCAATCTCTGCGACCTTGGCAAGCTGAGCGGCGGTTGAACTCTTCGTGTCCAGTAATTTCACCAAGCCACACAGTAGATTGCCCAGCAGATTTCCCTTGCCTTGCTCTGCATAGACATCCAAACAGATGTCGCTTGTATCGACTTGCAATCCCAGCAGGTTCAGATGGATTGGAGCCAGTTCCAGGTTGAGGATATCACACCGATGCGATTTGCCCTTAGCTTTACCACCCTTAGTCGATGCTGCGGCTGACTGGTTGTGTTGTGCTGCCACGCCGCTCGAGAGCAACTGGTCAAACACGCCATTCAGCACGCTTGCAAGAGCGTCGGTGAGGAGGCCTGTTTCACTGCTCGTTAAACCGCTGAGGACGCCCCCCAGATCCAGCCCGCCGTCTAGCAGGCCAGCGATATCACACAAGAGATCGCCAAGCAGGCCACTTCCAGCCACTGCCGTGATGTCCACCATGACCGGACCATCGTTGCAGTCATCGAGTTCAACCACTAGTCCGAGCAAGTCTAAATCAAGTGGTCCAACGGCTAGATTTAATATGTCGCATTGACCTGCCGCTCCCTGCATTCCATCCAAACTTAGCGGAATGTCGACTGCTCTCTCTACCGTCCGCCCTGCGATATCCAAGGTGACGGTCGCATCGGCGACCAGTTTCCCTTGCTCCACGTTGACAGAATTTACGAAGATGTCGACGACCTTTACGATCGGCTGTTTGACTTTTGCAACGGCATCCTTTGCAGCGGCATGTCTTGAGGATACACAAGAGCCTACCACTGCAGCCGCCATGACCACGCAGCTTGCCATACGATTTACCATTTTCCACTACCCCTTAAAAACGAAACTGACAGTACATGCCGTTCTCTGAAAGAACTCTTTTCCCCCCTGGACTCTCCCGAGACATCTCCACGAGGACGACCTTCAGAAAAACCGGCCCGATGTAAGTAGCAAAAAGCAAATGCCATTCCTCGCGCTGCAGCGATTGGATCGGGCGGACTCGCAAACGTCGACGCGGTCAACCTCAGCTGGCCCTTCCGTTTGCACGCCGCGACCTAAAGAACGTAGATGACTTCGCGATGGTGCACCATGTTGCCTTACCATAATGCGGTGTGCTTTGACAATCGCTCACAGCGCCACGATGCAGCTTGGCCATGCGCAATAGGCTCCGTCGCTTTGAAATGGTTGCTTGCCTGAGAGAAGGACTTTCGTTTAGCAGCCCTCATTGACGAATCGGACCAGCATCCTGACTCAACAAGTTAAAAACCGCAAGCATAAATTTTTTCTCAAGCCAGACTTAGCAAATGCTTGTATTTGCTCAGGTAACGCGGCGGTTTACCGGCGATCGTACTGTACTCCTATCCCTTACTAGCTAAAGATTCCGTAGGGTTGATTCGTAGCTTTGAATACTCCTCCAAAATGCGACGCCTACTCCTTTCATCCTACCGACTACTTTCAGTACTGGAGACGGCGTGTGACAACTGCTACATCTAGACAATGGACAAACGAACCCTACCCCACAGTAATGGGATCGCCAGCGAGAATTTCGGCGATGTGCATTGTCTTTAAAGGGAGTTTACGCCTGCGGATAATGCCTTCCATATGCATGAGGCAACTGGCGTCGGTGGCTGTCATGACTTCGGCGCCCGCGGAAACGTGATCGGCGACTCGATCAGCGCCCATCAAGACTGAGACGGCTTCTTCGGCTACCGCAAACGTGCCGCCAAAGCCGCAGCATTCATCGCTGCGTTTGAGTTCGACCAGCTCCAAGGCATCGACCATATCGAGCAGTACGCGAACTTTGCTAGGTTGATGTCGGTTCAGTTCTGAGCAAGCATCGAGCCGCAACTCGCGTAAACCGTGGCAACTGCTGTGAAGCCCAACACGATGTGGGAATCGAACTGGCATACTTTCGACTTTCATCACATCGACCAGGAACTCGCACAATTCCCAAGTATGCGTCTTCAATCGTTCGTATCGAGCGTCAGATTGAAAGTAGTTCTCGTAATGGTTTCGAACCATCGACACACAACTGCCTGACGGACAGACGACATGTTCGTAGTCGCTGAAAATTTCGAGAAAGCGTTCAGCCAGCGGTCGGGTATCGTCGAGGCAGCCGGTATTTGCCATCGGCTGGCCGCAGCACGTCTGGGCCTCTGGAAAATCGACTTCAATTCCGAGCCGTTCGAGCACTTTGACGGTCGCCATCCCAATCTGCGGGTAGAACTGGTCAACGTAACACGGAATGAAGAGTCCGACGCGCATGGGATGATTCACTGATAGGAGTTGAGATGTGAGGTGCACGCTATTGTAATAGCAAGCAGACTTTTCTAAACACGGTAAGCGTCGGTTTAGTGGGGTATGCTTCCAGCTTGCCGTTGCAAAAGTA
The DNA here is from genome assembly GCA_031412515.1 of Planctomycetia bacterium. GTDB lineage: Bacteria > Planctomycetota > Planctomycetia > Pirellulales > Pirellulaceae > Aureliella. The sequence goes on from JANODD010000072.1 coordinate 30,294, forward strand.
GTTGGTAGCGGAATGCGTCAAGCATTTCGGTCATGAAGGCTCAAGCCTCAAAATCAGCTCCGCAAACCTTGGCGGTTTCCGCTACACTTTACTTTTCTAAGACTTTTCGCCATTACAGCTTCCAGCTTGCCATTAAGAAACCTGTCCTTAACAGATCCGTGGAATACCCAACCCCAGGCTGGAAGCCTAGGCTACTTGCGTACCGTCGCAACGAGCGGCAGATGATCCGATGCGATGGGCTCATTCAAAACTTCCGAAGAGACTACTTTCCAGGGACTATCTTGCTGTAAAAAAATGTAATCGATCTTAAGTGTCGGCTTCGAAGCGGGAATTGTCGGCCTTAGTTTGACAGCGTCCACGTCGGACCACTTTTCAAGGATGACTTTCATCTCGGTTCGCGTTACGGGAGCGTTGAAGTCGCCTGCTAGAATAGCTTGGCGAGGGCCACCGCCGAACAGCTGTCGCAAAGTTGCCGTTTGTTTCTCGCGGTCATTTTCACCAGAACTGTGGTCGAGGTGAGTGCAAACGAAAACGAATGGGTCTCCGCCGTCGGGTTGTACAACAAGTTCTAGAGCAACCCGTTGTTCGCGTTTACCACCCGTCGCCAGTGGCCACGTTTTATGCGATACAACCGGCAACTTAGAAAGCACGCCAACTCCATATTCTCCTCCACCATAATCGATTGTTTTGCCGAAAAATGGCTTCATTCCAGTCAATTCTGACAACTTTTCGAGCTGATCAACCTGCTTGCTGCGAGTTGTATTGCGGTCGATTTCTTGGAGGGCAACCAGATCACAATTCTGGTTTTTGATGATGGTCGCGATGCGTTCGATATCCAGTTTTCCATCGACTCCTTCGCAGTGATGGACGTTATAGGACATCAGACGAAGCTCGTTCGGCTCGGCCGCCATCGCCGGGAGAGCAACGAAGGTTATAAGGATTATTTGAGCCAAATGGCAAAAACTGGGTTGTATGCACATAGCGAAATCGTTCTTTTTGAATTTGATCGTTGGAGGGGAGTATTTGTCCCGTCCGTTGAGTATCTTTGTCTTAGCCTAGTGCTTTGTCCACCTTAGATTTTGGGGTTGAGTGTCGCACAATTGTCTCAATTGTTGCAGCTACGATTAGGACAATCGTGCGACAATCAAATTGCAACCCTAAAATCTAATCTGGACAAAGCACTAGGCTTCCAGCCTGGGAATCAGACTCTTACCCCAGGCTGGAAGCCTGGGCCACGTGCGCTACTCGCCTGCGGAGCGCTGTTGGACTGTAGCTATCCCGAACGGCTTGCTCCCCGCCTTTCGCTTTTCCTGGCCTGTTGCGAACGCTTTTCTAACCGAATCAAAACCCCGAAACTGCGGAACCGAACCGTAGTTGACGCTTCTTAAAACAGAAAACCTTGGCGTTGATATAGCAGAAACTAGGTCCTATACTTACCATACACAGCAATACATGTAACGATATCTTGGCGCGAAACCGCTTAAGCTAAATTTAGAGGTGCATTGAACCGGGCGAGTTTAATGCCGACTTTAGCGAAAGCGGCATATTGGTGGCTGCCAGGGGGGGAGAGTTGGATTGAGTACCAAATCAAAAATCCTCTGGATCGGCAGCTCAGGTCAGTCGACCATGCAGCAGACTCTCCAGAACAACATCGAGATCGAGTTTGTCCCAACACCGCTTGAAGCGATCTCTCGGCTGGCTCGTTATCAATATGCTGGAGTCTACCTCGACGGTCAAGAAGTCGGATCGGGTGAAGGCATCGTACGCTTGTTGCAGAGCGAGCGAATTCTGGACGGTATGCCTGACGGTGTCGCGCTTGTTAACGCCGACATGGTTGTGACTTGGGCCAATGGTCGTCTGCGGAAGTGGTCGCCGCTCGCAGAGGTTCTCGGTCAAAACTTTTACGCGACACTGGGCAACACGCAGATCATGGGGCCGGATTTCTGTCCGTTCCATACCGCACTTGCAACCGGCTCGCCAAGCAGCAGCACGCTCCAATCCGAAGACAATCGATATTACCAAGTTCACGTTGCACCACTGACGGACGCTGCCACCGACCAAGCCGCTTTAGTTGCTACGGTCAGTGACATAACCGCCGAAATCTACCAACAACATAAACTCGCCGCCATTCATCAAGCCGGACAACGACTAACCGATCTGAAGCCCGATGAGATCTTTGCGATGGATACTCAGTCGCGCATCGATCTACTGAAAGACAACATCAGGCACTACACCGCTGACCTGTTGAACGTTGAAATTGTTGAAGTGCGTTTGCTCGAGCATAACAACAATTTGATCCCACTGCTCAGTGTCGGTATCGATCAAGAAGCCGCCGACCGCCAGCTTTACGCGAGCCCCCAGGGCAACGGCGTGACTGGCTATGTAGCTTCCACCGGACGCAGTTATCTGTGCGAAGACGCCAGCCAAGACCCGCTTTATTTGGAAGCTTTCAAAGGCGCCGCCAGCTCACTGACGGTGCCTTTAATTTTGCACGATGCAGTCATCGGCACAATCAACGTTGAAAGCAATAAGGTCCGTGCCTTCACAACATCTGACATGCAGTTCCTTGAGATCTTTGCTCGCGATGTAGCGGTCTCGCTGAATACGCTCGAACTGCTCGTCGCACAGAAGAACAACGCGGCCCAGCAGAGCTGCGAAGCCATCCACAGCGCGGTCGCTCTTCCCGTCGATCACATTCTAAACGACGCGGTCAGCATCATCGAAAAGTACATCGGCCACGACCCTGATGTCGTCGACCGCCTACAACGCATACTCCAAAACGCTCGTGATATTCGCCGCGTAATCCAGCAAATTGGCCAGCGCATGGCTCCTGTTGAAGCTGTCCCAGCGGGCTGCACCCAGCAACTTCATAACAAGGTTCGCGGCAAACGGATTTTAGTCGTCGATGCCGATGACTCAGTCTTAAACGACGCGCACGCTCTGCTCGAACGCTATGGTTGCATCGTCGAGACTGCGCACTTTGGCGACGAAGCGGTTTCCATGTTCCGCGCAAGTCGTGTGAATGCCGCCTATGACGTTGTGATCTCGGCGATTAACCTCTCCGATTACAGCGGTTATCAATTGATGCTGCGTCTACAGAAGATCGTTGAAGTTGTACCTATGGTGTTGATGACAGGCTTTGGCTACGACCCCGGCCATTCGATCGTCAAAGCACGGCAGGCTGGCCTGCATCCCAAAGCCCTTCTTTACAAACCGTTCCGCCTAGCTCAGTTACTAGGCGTTCTCGAAACCGTCATCGACGCCTACGACGCCGAACCGGTCTAAGTGGCGTATGCTTCCAGCTTGCGATTGGATTGCTTCTAAATTTATGAGCAAACGCCACGGTAGCTGGTTTTGTGAGAAACCGGATGCAAAAGAAGCCTCACAGCTGCGCGCCGGTTTCTCACGAAACCAGCTACATTCGCTCACCAATTGTTTTACAACCCTAACCTCTCATCCCTTGCTGACGCCCCTCGCGTTACCAACTATGCTGACGCTATCTAGCACTACAGCGCAGATCGTAACTTGCGATGCCAGTATCAGGCCCAACGCTACTTTTGCGGATCAAAAGGCGACAATGCTGCGTTGTAGTACTAGCCTACCCTAGCTCCGGAAAAATCCTTCTCCCCAGTTGAAAGGAATCTGATGGCCAAGCGTAAAAGTAGTGGAACTCAAGCGAAACTGTTTGTGCTCGACACCAACGTGATCCTTCACGATGCCCAGTCGCTTCACGCTTTCCAAGAACACGATATCGCGATCCCGATCACCGTCCTCGAGGAACTGGACAAGTTCAAAAAGGGGCAAGGCGATATCAACTTTCAAGCTCGCGAGTTCTTGCGGACGCTCGACGAATTAACGGGCGACCTGCTGAGCGATAAGGGAGTTTCACTTGGTTCGGGCCGAGGCAACATTCGCGTCGTCATTCCCCGTTTGCAGGACCAACGCATCCGTGAAGCCTTCCTTCGAGACGAACCCGACCACCGCATTCTTAACGCCGCTCTGCAACTGAGCGAATCGGAACCAGACCGATCGGTGGTGCTCGTCTCCAAAGACACTAATATCCGGATGAAAGCCAAGTCGCTGGGCATCATCGCTCAGGATTTCATCCGCGACCGACTTGAAAGCGTCGACGCGTTGTACAAAGGCAAACGCACGATCGAGACCGACGATGCGACCGTCGATTTGTTTTATGCCGACACTCCGCCAACTCGATCGCAGGTAACTAGCATTAAGGACCCCGTCTCGCATGAGAATTTTATAATCAAAGGTCTATCGAAATCAGTCCTCGCGACCTATCACATGACCACAGAATCATTCCAGCGGGTGGACAAACGAAAGTGCTTTGGGATCTCGCCGAGAAACGCCGAGCAATCGTTCGCGCTGCACGCTTTGCTTGATCCTACGATTAAACTGGTGACTCTAGTTGGTCGAGCTGGCACGGGCAAAACGTTACTTGCGCTAGCTGCGGCGCTCGAATGTCGCCGCGACTATCGCCAGATTCTGCTCGCCCGGCCCGTCGTCCCGCTCAGCAACCGCGATCTCGGATTTCTTCCGGGCGATGTCCAAGCCAAACTCGATCCATACATGCAGCCCTTGTACGACAACTTGAACGTCATTCGCAACCAATACAGCGAGGAAGACGGTGAGGGCAAGAAGATTCAGCAGATGCTCGAAAACGAGAAATTGCTCATCACTCCGTTGGCCTACATTCGCGGGCGCAGTTTGCAAAAGATCTACTTCATCGTTGATGAGGCACAGAATTTAACACCTCACGAAGTCAAAACGATCATCACTCGAGCTGGCGAAGGCACCAAGATTATTTTTACCGGCGACATTCGCCAAATCGACCACCCTTATCTAGATAGCCTATCTAACGGACTGAGCCACCTCATCAATCGCATGGTCGGCCAGGCTCTTTACAGTCATATCACCTTAGAAAAAGGCGAGCGCTCCGAACTAGCTGACATTGCTAGCGAACTACTTTAGAATTGAAACTTCGATTACGCATCTAAATCATGATTCGCAGAGGTCGCATTACTCCCCTAATTCGCATGATAAGGACGCTTTGCGACTTCTCACAAATCTCTCCACCACCAACATGCTCTTGTCGCTAACCAGCTATTTCTAGTAATTTGGATCGATCCAACTCGAACAGTTACTGGAATAGTGTTGATGCCCAGAGTTTTAATTACTTCGACCTTTGACGAATCTTGCTTGGCGAGACAAACGCCGCACGGCTCTGGACAATGGGATGAATTTCAATTTCTATTCCAACCCGATGGCGATCCAGTCGATGCGTGGGTGGTCTACGACGACCTGCAGCATCCGGCGTCGCAGTTATGTCCGCCTGCTAACACGCTCCTTATCACTGGCACCCCGGCTAGCTTGCGCCAATATCGGTCACGCTACACCAGTCAGTTCTCTCAAGTTTGGACATCGCATACCAACATCACCCATCCCCACGTCACCCTACGCTACGAAGCGCAACATTGGCACTACGCGTTAAAGTCGGGTACTGCTCATCAGCAGCCGCTAAGCCTTGAACAATTGCAAGCGCTCGCACGCCCAGTAAAGCCTAAACTGTTAAGTGTGTTGTGCAGCGAAAAGTGTGTAACAGCCGATCATCGCCGTCGTGTCGAATTCGTGCGTTACCTACAGTCGGAACTCGGCGATCAGATCGACGTTTTTGGACACGGGGTTAGGCCAGTAGCCGATAAGTCCGAAGCGATTTGGCCCTATAAGTATCACATTGTGATTGAAAGCGATCACAGCCAACACTTCATGTCAGAAAAACTGCCCGATGCCTTCCTGGGTTGGAGCTATCCGATCTATTTCGGTGGCAAAGAGCCTTATCACCGTTTTCCCGAGGGTAGCTTTACGGCGATTGATATCTACCAACCCGAACAAGCACTGAACGTAATCCGAAACGTACTGATGAGTGAAACGTACGAAAACTCGGTGGATCGGATCACCGAAGCTCGCAACAATGTGCTCGCCAAACACAACTTGGTTGCCATGCTAGTTGAATACTGGCGAACGAACTTAGTCCGCCAACCGGCATCCGAGGTTAAGTTGCTGCCGAAATCACATCGAGCCCATCTCGTCGTTCAGCAGATCAAACGCAGCCTGACTCGCCGCGCAGCTTGACTTGCAACGGCCCAGCGTAAAATGCTTTCCGTTCCGGGCTTGCCCCGGCAGAAGCACAACTGACTAGCTACCGGCGATCGACAGAATGGAATGCGACGAGGGCTTATGTATCCATTTACTTGATCATGGACGAAGTCGCAACAAGCTGGCTTTAAACTGGCCGCATGTCGGAAAACCATCAATCTTCGTTAATACACACGCACAGTTTGGCTTAGTGATCTGGTGTCGACTTCGTCGATTTTACCTTGCCAATTTGCACCAAAGGGAGCGTCTTCATCAGTGGTGGTGCAGATTTGTTGGGGCAGGAACCACAACCGCCTTTCGACTTGCCGTTTAGAAGTCCCAAGAAGCGACGCATTAGCACTGTGCATGCCAGTACAACCATTGCTAATGCACACCAAGTTTGCCAGTCTAGAATCATCGTTTAGTTCCTGACGTAGCCTAGGCTTCTAGCCTGGGTAGAAACGGCCGGGTGACATGCTGACGTAATAAATTCATTGAAAAAGTTAAAATGAAAACTGAAAAATGCAAAATGAGTCTACATCAATCACAGCGGCAAGCTGGAAGCATTACCCCACTAGGACCCAGCTCGCCAAGTTATATGTAATAAAGCTGCCAACGTACGCGAGCACTGTCATGTAAACAAAAGTAAATATTGGCCAACGCCAGGAATTCGTTTCACGCCGGATGACCATCAGCGTCGCAGCACATTGTGCACACAGCGCAAAGAAAACCATAATCGAAAGAGCCACTGGTAAAGTATATACCGGACGACCATCCTCCCACCGAGAACTGGCCAGCGCATCCTTCAAGCTGCTATTGTGCTCATCGACATCGCCACCCAAAGAGTAGATCGTTCCCAGTGTTGCAATGATGACTTCCCGTGCTGGAAAAGATGCGATTACCCCGACTCCGATTCGCCAGTCCCATCCAAGTGGCTTAACGACTGGCTCGATCGCTTGTCCTGCTTGCCCCAGGAAGCTGCCTTTGATCAAGCGACCATTCATCAGCCGCTCTTCGGCTCGCATCGCTTCTAGTTCTTCGGTCGGTTCTTCAGACTCTTGCAACTCTCGTTGCTCGATCGCTCGTGCCAGTTGATGAACTTCACTATGATTGCCTGGGAAATAGCCAGCCGCCCAAACAAGTATTGCCGTGCAGAAGATGAGCGTCCCGGCGCGTCCTAAGAACGATTGACCGCGCTCCCACACTCGATAGAAAACGACTCTGGGCGATGGCAGCTTGTAACTTGGCAACTCCATCACGAACGCCGAAGTACCACCTGGAAAAAAGAATCGCTTCAGCAACCAGGCCACCGGTATCGCGACCGCTAGCCCCAACACATGCATCGCGAACAGCACAATTCCCTGCAATCCAATCCATCCGCCGAACCAAGTCGTCTCGGGAACAAAGGTATAAATCAACAGAATGTAGACCGGTAACCGTGCCGAACAACTCATCAGCGGGGCGACCAAAATCGTGATCATCCGATCGCGAGTGTTTTCAATCACACGCGTTGCCATGATGCCTGGCACGGCGCATGCAAACGACGACATCAATGGCAAGAACGATTTGCCGCTCAACCCCAACTTGGTCATCAGTTTGTCCATCACGAAAGCGGCCCGAGCCATATAGCCGCAATCTTCCAACAGCCCAATGAAGAAAAACAGAATCAAAATCTGTGGCAAGAAAATCAGAACAGACCCAACGCCAGCGATGAGGCCGTCGTCAATTAAACTTCGCAGGGTGCCAGGTGCCAGCCAACTGTGAACCCAGGTGACCACGCCACCCTGCAACGCTTCAATGGCAGCCATAATTCCCGACGCACCTGTAGAGATGCACTGGAAAATAGCGAACATAATCGCAGCGAAAATAATCAAACCCCAAACGCGATGCGTTAGCACATGGTCGATACGATCTGAAGTCGTAACGGTATCTTCGGCGGGACGGTCGACGACTCCGGCAAGGTGAGAACGAATCCAGTTATAACGACACTTGGTTTCCAAGGCTGGAATTCGATTGCCTGAACTCTGCAATCGTGTTCGAGCCTCTGCAAGCCGGTTGGGAAGCTCCTTCATCGAAGGTTGCTTGGATAACCGCTGAGCATGTGCACCATCGATGTCCAACAACAGTCGTTGAATCAAAAACGTTTGCAGTTCAGGTTCACCGGACGCAATCAACCAATCTCGCAGTGAATCGCACTCAGTTTGAAACTCTGCCGGAAAGAAACTCTTTTGGGTCGGGCTACCTTCCTCAGCCGCACTGCGAATTGCCGCTTTGATTTCTTGGACGCCACACGAACGACTTGCCGTGGCAACGACGATGGTCACATCCAGTCGCTTACTCAACTGGGCAAGGTCTATTTTAGTAGCGCTCGTCGTCACTCGGTCCCACATGTTCAGGACCAAGATAATGGGAATCTCTAGTTCGCGCAGCTGCGTGAATAGATACAAATTGCGTTCAAGGTTGGTCGCGTCTGCGATCGCAACAATCACATCCAACTTGGGCACATCCGATTGCCTCCCAAGCAGAACATCGACTGAGACCATTTCGTCCATCGTCCGCGCCGCAAGACTATAGGTACCCGGCAGGTCAATGATCAGCACTTCGCCAGCACTATCGCGGTACCGTCCAAGTTTCTTTTCGACCGTAACGCCTGGATAGTTTCCGACTCGCGCAGGCACGCCACAAAGTGCACTAAATAATGTGCTCTTGCCAGTGTTTGGATTACCCACGAGTGCAACGGTCAGCGAACTGGCTTTGTCGGTCATTACACCACCAGTTTCACAACAACGCGTTTTGCTTCTGAACAGCGAAGCGAGAGTCGATAACCGCGAATCATAATTTCCAATGGATCGCCCATCGGTGCAAAGCCTACCAACTTAATGTGCTCACCGTCGGTGAGTCCCATTTCCATCAGTCGCACAGCAATCGCGTCATCACCACTGACTTCAATGATCGTGGCCGACTGGCCTTCGCGTAGATCTGCTAAAGAGAGCATGGAGGATTTCAACAAGAACAAGTCTCAGGGCGAGACACTCAAGCATTGGCTGTTGCTGGTTTCGTCAGAAACCGGTTTTGATGTATAGCTGGTTTCGTGAGAAACCGGTTTTGATGTGTAGCTGGTTTCGTGAGAAACCGGTGGCATTGAAAATAATCTAGCGAACCGTCCGGTTTCTTACGAAACCTGCTACGCAATTACGCTATCACCGACTGACCTACAGAAACCAACACTTCCAAGCCCTCATTCAATCGCAAACTCAAACGCTTGCCATCCAGGGCCAGCAAGCAAGGAGCACCTGGCTTAACCATGCGAATCAGCGCGCCAACGCGAAGGCCCATTTCGGCCAGTCGTTGGACCAAGGACGCTTCGCCACTCAGTTCAACAATGCTAGCTTCTTCGTTCGACTTTAACAGATCGAGCGGTAGTACCGTTTCGGGAGTTCCAGGTGCGGTCATTTTGTTTGGACTCAGTTGGAATTGAGACTCAGTGTCAACAACGTTATCTAATTTATACTCGGCATTCTGCGTAAAGGGAATAACAGAAAGAGAATTTCCTTAGATAAACCAAAACCATAGGTGGGGCTTGGTGGCTGGAGCCCCCTGATTTTTCGCAATTTCCCGCCGTAGCCAATTTCCCCTTTTATAGTGGATAAAGCGTTTTCGAACGGTAAAACTAAGAACTTGCGTCTTTGATGACGAACGTCGCGTGCAATTTTGCGACTTCAGTGGCTAGTCCAGCGTTTTGGACACTTCTCAATACTTCTTGGAAATCTTTGTATGCGTCAGGAGCTTCGTCGATCGGATAATTGCGGCAATTACTCATTACATCAGCAGCGTCCAGCGAACGTTCGACTTCGGAGCGAGTGAGCGTCGCTTTGGCTTGGGTGCGGCTCAGACGGCGGCCGGCCCCGTGGTTTACGCTGAACGCGGTTAGCGATGCTCCAGGTTGAGCAACCATGACGGATGATCCATCACGAGGATTTCCGGGCAATAAAATCGGATGCCCAGTCTTTTCGAATGTCGTTCCGTCAAGTTCCTTGTGACCGGCGGGCAACGCCCGAGTCGCTCCCTTGCGATGAACCCATTGAAGTTGCTGGTCGACCCACTCACGGCGAGCGATATTGTGACTGATAAAATAAATCAACTGGCCGCGCGATCCAGGGATCACTTTCTGGAGTGCGTTCAGCACAATCGAATTGATTAGCATATGGTTAACGGTTGCAAAGTTCGCTCCGAGCGCCATGTCGTGCAAGTAAGCCTCTGCTTCGCGAGATCCATACTCGGTATACACCAGTTCCGCTTCGCCGCTGGGGAAGGCTCGACCGCGTTTGCGAAAGCTCTCTTGCAGCGTTCGAAATTGATGTGTGGCGAGCGCATGACCTAGCCCGCGTGAACCGCAATGCGAAAGAAAGGCAACGCACTGGTCGCGCAGGCCAAAATGCTCGGCAATCGACTTCGACCGCGGATCCTCGCTGACTCGTACAACTTGACATTCGCCAAAATGATTGCCGCCACCGTACGAACCAAGCTGCTTGTACTTGTTGCCAAAATCCTTGACGGTCTTTTCGCGAAGATGTTTTTCGAGTCGCGAAGCCAAGGGATCGCTGCGTCCGTCGGTTGCAAAGTGCTGAGCATCTTCGCAGCGATCGGACCACTGTGGCGGAATACCCAAAGTGTTCAGCAGCTTTTTCGCAGCGCCATGGACGGCTGCGTCAAAGCCGGTCTGCTCCGTGATCGGTCGGCCCGGTGCAGCCCGACGACCACGAGCCAACTTGTATTCGATCTCTTGAATGATTGTCCGGCGGACTTGGCGATCCTGAATCGCTTCAGCAGGAATATCGGTCTGCAGTAAGCTCATTGAACACTTGATATCGACACCCACTGGGCCAGGATAGATGTGCGTCGGCGAGACCATGACACTGCCCACTGGAACACCATGTCCCCAGTGCGCGTCCGGATTGAGGACCAGCTGCGAAACACCAGGTGCTAACCGGGCCGCGATCGCTTGTTGAATGCAGCTTGTACCGAAGCTCTCACGAATCGCTTCCGTTCCGATAACTTGGATGGGTGAAATAGAGTCGCCTAGATTAACGATTCCAGTCGCCTCGCCCGTTACAGTAATACCGGAAGCATCAGGTTGTTGATCTAAAACGATTGAACTCATAATGGTACGACGCGAAAGGTGAGTGTCGGTGTTTTGCGACGCTGGATGGCTCCGGCGACCGCGGTGCGAATCTGTCCCGATTTCTCAAAGATTGCAGCTTCTAATTGGCGGCAGCCTTCTTCGTCGAGTTTTTCAACCGCTTGAAGTAAAACTAGCAAATGACCAGTATTAGGAGCTGGCTGAACATCGAGGACCATCGCATCCCAGTCCGAATCCTGCAACGCTTCCGGAATGATAAACTCAAGCGCCCGGCGGATTTGCGAACAAAGCTGCGCCGCTTTGCGATCCGCATTACCCGGCGGGGCCCCCGTTTCGCGTACATCGTAACGAGGATCCACACCATCGTCTGGTTGGAGCGTTTTAGAAAGTTCAGAGTTATGCTTAGCCGAATTTTTGCGATGCTTCATAAACACAAGTGACAAGTCGAACTGCCCAGAAGGTTCGCTGTCCGATAACTTTTCCAAACGGTCGTACGGTACGAGGGAAAAGAACGTTACCGAACGTAGAACAGGGCAACGTCAGCGTACGGCCAAGAATCAGGCTTGGCATTTCTGAAATACATGTTTTGTTCATGTGTGAGTTGCTCCGACGACATTAGGTACCAGCCCGGCATGGGTACGGTCATTTCGCCTGTATCCTGATACTGCCAGCGAACACTGGTGGCAACATCCAAATCGGCAATCAACCGGGATGGTCCGCCAAGTTCTGAGACGAAAACGACCGTTAGCGGACGTTTCTCGGGATGGGTTCGCGCCCAGTCAGCCATGCGATAGGTGCTTTGCCCCCAGTCCAAGTTACTAAGACTTAGATGCCGCCATCCGTTTTCTGGACCGCCAGCTAACCAATTGAAGTGAGCATGAGCCAGCCCAAAATGCGTTGCATGATAAAATACGGTTCCCGACAAACATATCACAACCGTAATCGCTGCGATTCGTCGCGGCAAAATCGTCACACTGCGAGCGGCGAGGATGTATAGAAATCCAAATGCAGGCAATACATAACGCAAGTGATGGGTGAAACCCGTTTGACTGCTCACTTGAGTAATGAACAATACACCGACCAATGGAATCAACCACTCGCCGTGCACCGATTGGCGGCTCATGAACCTACTAATCATTGCACCACTACCGATCACCATCAACACGAAGTAACCGATCGGAAACTTCACTGCCATCGCCACTAAGTAAAAATACCACCAACCGCGAGCCTTCCATTCGCCTTGTAAATAACACGGATAACCCCCTTCAAATTCCCACCTTAGATAATCGAGCCCCTGCAACACCTCACATGGCAGGGGCATCGGCATCATGCCAAGTACTGTCCCTCGATAGCGATTCCCAGTCTCAAACCGCGACTCATGCTCTCCACCCAATTCCGTACTTAAGAACTCAAAATCGCCAAGTCTTCGCCCGGTTCCTTCGAAGCCGTAGATCAAGTTGATAATCAGCACCGTACACATTAGCGCAATCGTCAGCTTACCAAAACGTTGACTCGCGAAACGCCATGGAAGAGTTGATTTACTTTCGTCACTCACAGACCTTTTCAGCAGATCGTGCATCAATGTTAATGCGGGAAACAAGACGAAGAGAAACAACCAAGAAAACTTTGACAAAGTTGCTAGGGCCAGACCGAAGCTGACTTCCCATGGAATTTCATTCTTTCCGCCAACCAACCACTTCCAGAACCAGTAACATGCGAACAACCCCGTTGCAGCCGCTGGCAGGTCCGGTGCAACGGTCGCGCTGTAAGTGATAACCTCTGGTGAAAGCGACCAGAGGGCCAGCGCCAACCATGCCGCTTGGCGTCCGTACAACTCGAACGTCCACTTGTAAATCGTCCACGCACCGAGCGCGAAGAACAAAATCATCACCGCTCGCGCTAGTCGCAGTTGTCGTGGCACATCCTCGAGGTTTTCATGAATCCAGTTTTGCGCGAACGCATACTCATTGCGTGCCTGCGGCGCGGTCAGCGAAAACCATTCCATTTTTGGATGGTCAATAAGTAGCGGCAGCGCCGCCAACATCCGTGGCAACGGCGGATTGACCCGATAAGCGTCCATCCGCCCCGTTTCCAGATGATATAACCCAGCCGGAATATGCGCCGATTCATCATTGCACCAGCCACTCCGCCAAATCTGCGCAAAAAGCAACGCAGCGACAAAAATCGCACCCAGACAAATGCCCACGCCCCTAAAACTACAGAGCGATTTCAAGTTCCGATATTCAGCTCGCATCCGTACGCTCCACTACCGCACCGGGACCGAGATCTTCAAGTCGAAACAACTTTGCAAGCGAGCGTTCATTCGGAAACTCGATATATCGATAGGTCAACGATGACAACAGAAGTAAAAGAAACCAAAACTGAAGCTGCAAAGTCACATCGAACGCATTCAGTTGCAGGTTGCGAGTTATTAGTAAACCGTGCCAGCAGTAAACTGAAAAACACATCGCTCCCAAGACTCGCAGTCCCCAAGCACTCAGCCAAACACGCGGCCATCCAGGTTGTAATGCTGAAACCAAAATCATGCCGAATCCAAGCTGAGAGAGATTGTTGAAACACGCGACCCAATACAACGGAATGAGGCCCTGCATCCGGAGGTCCCATAAATATGCAGTAAAAGCAATTGTCATCCAGCCCGCAAAGAAGACCAAACCGCTGCGATGCTGCGGTAACTGCCTGCGAGCATAAAAATAGGCAATCAACATTCCAACGAGAAAGTCATCCAGCCTCGCAACCACAAAGTCTTTCACCGGATTAGTGTGAACGTCAGCGAATGGAAAATAGGCCCCCGCGACTCTCAGGCCAATCGCGAATACCAGCACCGGCAATATCACGAAAACCCAACGATATCTCTCAAGCATCACCAGCAGCAACGGAAATAGCACACTAAACCAGATCTCAATCATCAAGGACCAAAACGACCCATTGATCCGTGGAAAGAACTCACTCGAAGTAAACATGCTCGTCGTTGAAAGTGTCAGCCCAAGTGATACGGGATAATCGTTTCCCTGAGCCGCCGATACGATATAACTCATGATTGCCATGAAAAAAAACAGCGGCAGCAATCGCATCGCGCGATGGCGATAGTATGCTTGAAAATCGTTTGCACTCTCCAGTTGCCGTACGTTCGTAAAGTAAGGCAGTGCCAGCACAAATCCGGACAACATGAAGAACAATCCGACACCCATCCAACCATTGGCGACGATGTAGGGATAGTCCAGACCGAATCTGCTAGTCAGCCAGTTACTAATCGGCGTCGCCAACGTATGCTGATACACGACCATTAGGATTGCTACGCCCCGCAAGCCATCAATGGATCCGAGATATTCTTTGTCTTGCAACATTGTCACGACTGGGCTTTCAACTCGGACTCCGCCAGATTCAAGAAGCTCACAAAAAAGCTTCCAAAAGCAACTTGGAACCCGTGTGTAATGCAAACAATCGCAGGTATGACAACTCGCATCGAAACCTCGGGATCAAGTGGACCGAATCCACTTTTACCCCATTCATACGTTTTCCAGGCTAACAATCCGAACCCACACACTACCAGACCCAGACCAATCACTAATCCGTATTCAAGCGAAAATTTTGGAAGGCTTTGCCTATTTTGAGGCTCGCCTCGCAACCCGATCAATCCAGCGAGCCGCTCAGTGTAAAGAGCAAAGGTCATCAATTGCACCGCGACAATCATTCCCGTCCCGGCAACTAGCAACGTATGAATACTCAGTCGCATCGGCCCAACCAACAGAGCGCCCAACTCAAGTGCAATCGCGAGTAATAGGGATATACAAAACAGCCACACCCCTGGCAACCAGAACAACCAACGCGGACACATCAACATCATGAATCGCAAATGCCGCCAGCCGTCGCGCCATGTCCGCAGATGGGGCGGTCGATCACGACCATCGGGCCGCAATTCCACCGGTATCTCGCTAATCCGCAGGTCATGCAACGCCGACTTGATCACCATCTCGCTCGCGAACTCCATCCCTGTCGATCGGAGTTCCATCCGATCATAGGCGGCTTTGGAAAATCCCCGCAGTCCGCAGTGAAAATCGCCGACCTGAACTCGAAAAAACAACCGACCAAGCCCACTAAGGACAGGGTTTCCAAGATAGCGATGCAACCACGGCATCGCACCATCGTGAATCTTCCCGGCAAAACGATTCCCCATCACCAGTTCGCTTCCCTCACGTAACTTGTCCACAAACCGTGGAATTTCCATGAAATCGTAGCTGCCATCGGCATCTGCAAAGATGACGTATTTGCCGTTCGCTGCCCCAATCCCACCGCGAAGCGCGTTGCCGTAACCGCGTTCCTTAACCGGTACCAATCTTGCACTACAACCAATCGCAATATCCTGAGATCCATCCGAACTACCATTGTCCGCAACAATGATCTCACCGACCAAGCTCTCTAGCTTGAATGCATCCTTAATCGTACTGATGCAACCTGCCAGTGTTCGCTGCTCGTTCAAGCACGGTAGAACCACCGAGACTTCAATTCCTTCATCTTCTGGCTGTTGTTGGCACATTATTTCTAACAAAGTCCAATTTCGTAGCATAGGCATCCTGCCTGTGAAGTATGTAGCATAAGCATCTTGCCTGTGAAATATTTCCTCGACTTACAAGCGATCGGCCAAATGTTTAGCTAACGAACCAATGCCAACGCAATAAGAAACTGCCAAACACACCAGCAGGCAATGTACTACGCGCTCAACAAACTTAAACCGACTGAGTCGATCAACCGTCCACTGCATGCCTTCCGCGAGCGCCACTGCGAACGGTAAAACTCCTGGCAGCATATAGATCAATTTTACAGCTGCAAAGTCACGATAATCCGCAGTAAACTTGATGATAAATGCGATATAACCAAAACACACAAGTGAACAGAATAGACTCGCATAGTTACTCTGCTCGGGCACACCCCAGCTTCGCCATGCGAGCATCGAACGCAAGCCTCCACACGCAAGCCCAACCAACAGAAATACCAGCGGCAGCAATCCCAACACAATACTACACCTCGCGACCATCAACACGTTTGAATCCGTAGTTAACCACGACGGCGGATGCTGCTCGAACTGCGCAAAATTCGCGCGCGCGTACAACTGCGTCCATACCGATGTCCGATGCTGCTGTTCGATCGGAATGCCATTGGTAATCTGAGGATCGCGCAGCAGGCTGACGATGCGAAAAGTCAAGTA
Organism: Planctomycetia bacterium; assembly: GCA_031412515.1. Classification (GTDB taxonomy): domain Bacteria; phylum Planctomycetota; class Planctomycetia; order Pirellulales; family Pirellulaceae; genus Aureliella. Next base: position 46,808 of record JANODD010000072.1, read on the forward strand.
ACCATCCACAATCGACTGGACACCCGGCCGTCCGACGGTGGTCTTCTCCCAAACGTGCAGCGGTTGTCCGCGTCCCATGTTGGCGTAGACGTCGTAGTGATCAAAGTCATAACCCGCCAACTGGATCGACACCAAGGCATTGAGCGCTGTGACGACATACATGCCTGCAAACAATCGGCTCCGCTCCTTAGACTCTTCGATCAGCGCGCGAACTAAGAAAACAATCACCATCGCAATTGCCACGACCCAAGTTGTTCCCTTCGTCATCACTGCGGCCGACAAAAGCAACTGCGGCAACACTGACATCCCTATTGAAGGTGTCTGCAACAGCCGCACAGTAAAGAAGATCGCTCCGGTGGCAAACAAGATCGCGAAAGTGTCGTTCGAAAGTTGGCCGTTGATCGCTATGAGCCGTGGGTTGAGAGCAATCAACGCAAAAGCCCAAAGCTGCCATTTCTCGGGAATCTGCGTGGCCTTGAGCGCCATGAACACAAAGCCAAGAGTGACCATTCCCGCACCGGCGTTCAGCAACTGCCCAGCCACGATACGCGACGGCTCGGTGGTTAACCCGAGCATATGCACCATCGCGGCGCACAAATAATAAAATAGTTTTGGGTGAAAGCACTCATGGCAATCTGCCATCGTCAGTCCAGTCCGCCCCTCCAAAATCAACTTCACCACTTCATAATGATTGTCATTCGCTTCGCGATTTACCAACCCCAATAATACACGAAGTATCAACGCGGTAAGAAAAACCGGAATGTAGCCAAAAAGTCGAAGCATACGACGCTCGCGTCAGATGATTTTCAATCGTTGCACTGTCGACTTACGCAAGACGACTCTTAGTGTTTCACTATGTACGCACCTAAGAAAGGTTGTACTTGCCAAGAACTGTCTCAAAAAACTGACGCAGCAATATCAACTTCTTACGAAAGCCAACAATTTTTGTAGGCGTTGGTAAACCCCTCGGATAAACTCTGCTCACAGGAATCTCGATGGTTTTAAACCCAAGTTTTGGCGCTATGTAATTGACGTAAAATTGCAAATTGAACTGCTGAAATTCTGGGCGAAGCAGCCGGACACGCTCGTCCTGCAAAAACTTACGGCTTAGGCCCTTGAAACCATTCGTTGGATCGGTGTAATGAAAGCCGGAAAAAAAACTCATAACAGGCGCAATTAGCAATCTTATGCCGATGTATCGCTCCCAAGGTGTATTTGCGTGAATTCCACCCGAAATGAACCGAGAGCCTTGTACCAGATCGAACCCATTTTCTAAGTAGTTTTGGAATTCTTGTATAGAATCCACACCGTCTTTTCCATTCCCATCAATGGTAATAATGCCTTCATAGCCTGCGTCCAACGCATAGCCAAATCCTAGTCGAAGTGCAGTCCCCAATCCAACTTGATCGGTGACTAACAACGCCCGAACTCCAAGCTTTTCAAGGCGAGTCTTTGAGGTAGACTCATCGGAGCTGTTACCGTCACACAATACTATGTCCAACTGCATATCAGCATCCTGGATCCGCTGTAGCTGAGCCAAAATCACATCGCCTTGATTCCATACTGGAATTATTACTGCATACCGCGACCTTCGCGATTGAAACTCATGCACTTCTGTCGCAATGCCTGCAATCCTAGAATTGGGCAGGTCATGTTCGCACAGCGGCTTGGGCTTTGAAACGATCGGCAAGTCAGGATTGGCAATCATATGATATATCACTTTTTTTGCAGCACTACCAGCATTCGCGTAGAGAACATGAATGGAATATGACTTAGAGCGTTATCGAGTTGTTTCATAATGCGATATCCTATCAGGGGATAAAGCTGCTGTTTCCGAAATCCACCGCTCAACACGTACGCAATCGACGCAATTTGTTGCACCTTAATGATTTGCCAATCGTTCAGGTGATCCTTGTATTTGTTTCGAACAAATATTCGATGCGCATTTGCTTGGGCTGCATAGTATTTTGAGCGATCAGGCTCCGGACTCTCGCAATGCCAGCGTATCGCTTGCCGAAGGCCTAGCGGTTCATGATGAAAAAGCCCATAAACGCTCAATCCAAGCAGTCCAATATCAGGTTCAAAAATCAATAATCGCCCTCCTGGTGCCAGTACTCGCAAGCACTCTGCAAGTGCGTCTCCAGGAAACTCCAAATGATGGAACACATCCACCATCACGAGATTCGAAACACTTCCATCCGCAAACGACGTTTCATACACGGTCTCTACTTGGTCGATCCAAGGAGTTTGAAAGAAGTCTGTTGAGATGCACTGTGGCTCGACGGTTTTTAGACCGGCAAAACCAGCCCCTAGCTCGACGATGCTTCCATTGGCGTTCTTTGTGAGCGACTTTTGAATCAGCAAATAGAATTCGTTATAGACCCTACGGATCAGCCGCTTTCGCTGCCAGATTTCATAAGTCTTTTGAAGCTCAAGATTATGGCTCGCAATAGCGGAAACGTTCTTTAACATTCGATTTGCATTCCCACCTTGTCGCTGGTGCAATCGCATCCCACGAAGTTTGCAACCTAGTATTTTTGCATTTCAAGCCCAGCCGGAATCGACAAGTTCATTCAAGTTCATTCGTCCCGAATCGTATGAAGGAAACGTACAGTAGCCAAAGCCGTACGCTTTTCTAGATGTATTTTCACGGCTACTGCAAGCGCAGACGACCTGAATTGAGTTGAATTTGTCTCAGGTTCGATATCGATACGCAGCCCTCTTAGTTCTTGTTGCGGCGATTCTTTATAGGTAATTATGGAAGGTTGAGTGCATTCACATGACGTTTCCACCGACAGCACCTCTTCTGAATCTGCTATCCCAAATCGGCTCAGCGGAACGCACAGATAGTTGTCTTCGTTAGCGAATATAATTCCGGCCTCAACCACTACTGGTGCGGAGGCGGCGGATTGCTCCCTCGATGCCGAGTCAGCAAGAGATTTGTCCGACGCACCCGTGAGCGGTCCGCAACCCGATTGAGACCCGAAGGAAATGCTCGCCGCGACAACAAAGAAAACTCGAATGAGCTTGTGCATAATTTTTGCCTCCACGGAAGTAGAGATAACAATCGATTCGTTCGCCTCGGTTTGTTACACGCTATGCTACGCGGTTAGTCATCTTCGATTAAGGTTCCACAAACATCCACTAGGAACACAAGGTGTCCGTTGGATGCCGAAACGATTAATCGGAAGTGGTCATGAAAACTCCTGACGTGTTCGCGTTGCGAGCCATTCTGCACCAAAACAAGGAAGTGTAGCTACAAATATCCTCTCAATAGTGCACGCGACATGCAGCCCACCGGGCCCTAAAGTAGCGGCTGTGCAGCCCATTTATAAGGGTAAAAAAGTGCGCGTCAAGCTTTTTCTTAAAAGTTCTTAAAGGATATTTACCACCAATAAGTGAGCCTCCTACCAGATCTGTGATTAACGATTTGCACCGGCTAAGCTAAACAGACCTCGCTTCCAAGGCACGGGAACACCCAGAAGCGTCTAGCTACATTGAAGCTGTAGTTGCAAGAGGCTATGCGCCACCCTTTGCGTCAGTTGCAAGGGACGCGGTGTCCAAGCGGTGCCGCCCCTCTTCCCTTCAATGTTTCCGAAATACGAAAAACCTAGGTACTGGTTCGGGAATTGACGGCCCACCCGCGCACGCCTTACTCGTCAGCTACCGTAAACTTTGTTGGCAATTTTTAAGCTTGGAATAGCAACGGTCAGAGTTAACTCCAATTCACGCTGAACCAATACAAGTTAGCGAAGCGCTCACTCCAATTCACGCTGAACCGATATCCTCGCAATTCTATCGGACATAAAGCAGTGTAGTCGCAGCGTATTTGATCGTCTTCGCAGATTCCGCTCGTATTGCTCCGACGGCAAATCGCATGTGTGACCAACGGATTTAATTGAGCCAAAACCAACGGTTTGGCATCAGCCACCTTCTCCGTTCTTCTTCGGACTCATTCCTTAGTGTTTCTTCGTAATCGAGAATTTCTCGAACGTGATACTTCTTAGTTTTCTTCAATTA